>JBMOEX010000103.1:0-6443 GCA_049314535.1 Vampirovibriophyceae bacterium
TAAATTCAGGATTTAAAGTTAATTCTTTACCAGTTGCAGTTAAGCTTGGAAATTCATACTGTACTAGAACTCTGCCAGAGTCACGTGTCTCTAAGCTATAGGCTTTATTTTCATCAATTTCAATGCCATTATTCCATGAACCCAAATAAGTTTGAGCATTAGCCACAGGGCAGAGTAGGAAAGCTAAAAGACCAGTTAGTAATATTTTTTTCATGTAAATTTCTCCTTTATCACACAATTAAGTTCTTCCTAAAATTGAAGCTAAGAAAGAACCATCGTTAGAACTATCTTTGAATATCATTATACCCTTTTGTCTTGAAAAAAGAGTATAATGTGCCAGTCTTGAAAAATTATAAGGGGAGAGACCTAACTTGTTTTGAAATAGCTAGATAGGGAGATGATGAAGGGGAGATATTAAGCATGAGGGATTCAGCTATTTTCATCAAGTTAGGTCTCTGTTATATCGGGGAGATATTATGTCTATACAAGGCAAGGTCGGGAAATTTTTTATATATTTTTAAAAATAATTACGCTAGAGGTTGTGAATTTACATTGGCAAAGCCATGCTCATCTAATTCTGATCTGGCAATAACCTTATCCTCGGCTATATCTACAAAAAGCTGACCGTTAAGATGATCTATTTCATGCTGAATGCACCTACAGAAAAGGTCTTCTTCTGCCGTCATTTCATGTTCTAAGCCTTTTAAATCTTGAAATTTAAATTTAATTTTCTTCGCTCTCGTGACATTGAAGAAGACTTCAGGAAAACTTAAGCAGCCTTCAAAACTCTCCATTTCACCTTCCATGTGGGTGATTTCTGGATTAATCATGATGAGAGGATTTTTAGCTTTAGCTGGTTTCTTATTCTCATTCTCATTCTCATATCTATCAGAACTGTACTCAGTATCTACTATGATAATTCTTTGATTAACACCGATTTGAGGCGCTGCTAATCCCACACCACTTGCTGAATACATAGTCTGAATCATATCTTCAGCCAGCTTCGCTATGCGTTTGTCAAATTTTTTAACAGGGGTGGATTTTCTTCTTAAAACCTCTGAGCCATATTTGAAAATTTTCTTCTTAGTCATAGTTAATTGAAATGTTGATGTATAAATATTTAAAAGCTAGACCCGAATTAAGCTCCTGCCTAATTTAATGCCACGTTTAGAATTTTTTAAAAAGTCGATTAGGTATTTAATTTCATCAAGAGGATTTAGCTCGGCTTCGAGCTTTTCAATAATTTGTGGTAGAGATACGCCGCTTTTATAGATTAATTTAAAGGCTTTAAAAATTTCATTAATAGCTTCGGTACTAAAGTTATGCTTTTTTAAACCATGCCTGTTTACGGCAGCGGCGATAGCTGGTGTTAAACCATACATGAAATAAGGTGGCATATCTTTACTACTAGCCGACATCCCAGAGATCATGGAATATTTACCCACTCTACATCCTTGATGTATAGCAGCTAGACCACCTATAGTTACGAAATCTTCTACTATTGAATGACCTGCGATTTGTACTGAGTTCGCGATGGTTACGTAATTACCTACAGCAGCATTATGGGCGATATGACTGTAAGTCATAATGTAATTATTATTACCAATGAGAGTCTTGGCTCCCTCACCGACAGCTTTATTGATGGTTACGAATTCACGAAAAGTATTATTATCACCGATTTCAATAAAACTAGTTTCACCTTTAAAACTGTAGTCTTGTGGAGGCTCACCTATGACAGCATAAGGAAATATTTTACAGTTAGAGCCAATTTTAACTCCATCACGGATAATAACGCCTTCACCAATCTCCGTGCCTTCACCAATTTCTACGGATTTACCAATCATGGCAGATTTGGCAACGATAATAGTACTGGCTGTCATTGATTAAATCTCTTCCTTACTAATACTTTATTTTAAGTTAAGTGACTGAACTTTTTCAGCTAATTGTCCAGAGCTTATATAGCCGACTCTATTTTCTATAGATTTTTTATCTTGGCTTACAAAATAAGTAATCGGGATTAATCCGATTTTAAGCTCTTTAATTAAGGCAGAGTATTCCTTCTGATCAACATTAACTTCATAAAAATCTACATTTGCATCTTTTAGTGACGCCTTTGCAGCAGCGTACTGTGGTTGATAATCCCTGCAAGTGCCACACCAATCAGCGTAAAACTTAATCACAGCAACTCTTTTTGAACCTTTAGAATCTAGGAATTTCTCTAGTTCAGTCTTAGAATGCTTTTCTTCCGTAAGAGTAGTAGCAGTATTTGTTAGAGAGCTTTTACTTTCTAGAGAGGAGCATCCATTCAAGCTAAAAATGAGGAAAGAAAAACTTAAAAGAAAAAAATAAGATAAAAACTTTTTCATAGTAATTTTTAATTATAATAGACTTCATCACTATGCTACGCAGCAGTATTTTTATTTTAGTTTTGTTAATCACTCCATCGCTGATTCTTGGAGCCTCCGCGGAAGAAATAGTTCAGATTATTAATAAAAAATCTTGTGCTTTAAGTAGATCGCTGAGTCTTTCTGACGTGAAGGATCACGCCGGCATTATCTTTTCAGGCAGGTTTATTAATTCAGAGATGATAGAGGACAGTGGTTCTCTGAAGCGAATCGCTCTTAAATTTATGGTTAAAGAGCCGATTAAGGGACTTAATTCTTCAGTAAATGAGCTAACTCTTTATCAGTGGGCTAATTTAGAGAATCATTTTCTTGAACTTGATAAGAATAAAGATTATACTTTTTGTTTTTACGCTCCTAGTCCTAACTCTGGGCTTTCTTCCTTGGTTGGTGGAAAGCAGGGAATACTTCCGTAAAATCAGCTACAATGATAAGAACTATGGCAACAGAAGTTAATGATGTTAATTTTGATACAGAGGTAATTAATTCAGATTTACCCGTACTTGTAGATTTTTGGGCTCCTTGGTGTGGTCCTTGTAGAGCTTTAGCTCCAGTTATAGATCAGCTAGCAGAGGAATATTCTGGTAAAGCTAAGATCGTAAAGCTTAATACTGATGATAATCCTAATATTGCTGTTCAGTTTAGAATTAACAGTATCCCGACTATGATTCTTTTTAAAGATAAAAAACCAGTAGACATGCTTGTAGGAGCATTATCTAAGGAAAAAATCCAAGAAGCTATCGATAAGTTAATTTAAGAGTTGAGTTTAGCTAATATTTTTTCTGAATTTGATTTCATTTCATCTACTTTTTCTAGTAGCTTGTATTTGGAATCATAAATTCTATTAACTAGTTTACGTTTTTCATAATGAAAATTATCAAGAAGATCCTCTTTTTTTCGATCTAATTGATATCTTTGTGTATTAAAAAATTTTTGAATCTCCTGCTTAAGAAAATACTTCAACATCTCTTGATTTTCTTTAATACTATAGAATTTCCAATATTGCCCTATTACGAAGATATAATAATCTAATTTACTTTTCATGTTAGTGAAACTTGATCTATTTCGTTGCATGAAAGAAAAGAGAAAAGAAGTCGTGAAAGTCAGTACGGAGCTGGTAAACCGAATGATAATATCAAGAAAACCATGAAAGCTTTTTTGCATACAAATATTAAGTAATTATCTTAACAGGGTTAAGATAAAAAGTAAGATAGCTTTTATTAGTTTTTGTTTATTTTTCAGTAAAATTCAAAAATAACAGCAGAAAATGGAGTTAAGAAATGGTTTTAAATTGAAAAACACAGTTGGAGACTTAATTTTCCAACTGTGTTTTTTAAATTTATTTACGATCTTTATTATGCAGTTACGAGAGTTCTCTCATTAGTAGGGAGTTCTGCTCTTAAACCACTGTTAATACGATTAGTGGTATCTCTTAGTGTTTGTGCTATGCCACTTACATAATCAGTCTTCAGGTTTTTTTCTTCGATCTGTTGTATGAAATTTTGAGTTGCTAGTAATTTAGAAACTATATTGCGACCGTTAGCATTATCAAGATTAAATTTGGAGCCATTTTCTTGATATTTTAATTTCCAAGCATTTTCTAGTGCGTTTAATTCATCTTCAAGCACTTTTTTCTGTGTGCTATCTAAAGCTCTGCTAGTTCTAACCGTGTTCTTTATGTCATCCGATAATTCGGTTAATTTCACATCATTTGTAATTTCTGTAACGCGGTTTCTTATTGATTCAGCACTTAAATCCTTAGGATCTAAACCAAGTTGATTTGCAAATTCTTTGATATCATCTTGGACTCTTTGAATCTGAAGATCTTGAGAAGTATCTTTTCGTGCTTGTTTGAGCTGGTTATTTTTTATATCTCGAGTGTTTTGATTGATTGTTATGTCTTGATCTATATCATAACCCCTCGGATATATAGTATTTTTTTCATGCCAATCCTGAAAATCTCTGACTCTATCATTAAACCAGCCACCTATATTAAAAACCATATTATTCCGTCCTTTTTTAATCTTACATTCTCACTTTAGTCGCAGCTAAACTTGCTTTAGTCTTGGCTATTGGTCAAATTAATCTGTATTTAACTTTATAAGGGAATAATGTTAGTTTTTTTGATATCTTATCTTGAAAATGGTATTTACCTAATAAAAAATTATACACTATTAAATATGGAAGTACTTAAAAAAGTTGCGATAATCGGCTCTGGTATCTGTGGGGCTTATCTTGCGAATGCACTCGCTGCTAAATATGAGGTGTACTTATTTGAAAAAGCTCGTGGGCTTGGCGGTAGGTCAGCATCGAAAAGGCAATCTGAGACTAGTTTTGATTATGGAGTATCTTACTTTAGTATTCAAGATCCAGATTTAAAAAGCTTTTTAAGCGGTGCTTTATTTCATGAGAATATTGAATTATTAGATAGAAAAGTTGTTAAATTAGACCGTAACGATAAGGAAAATTCAGAAAATCAAATCGCGGAAAGCTTTTCTGAAGGGACTGCTCGCGAAAATACAGAAGGTGGCACTTGGAAACAGTCCACTGAAGGACTCTTTGTATCCAAGCCTTATGGCAATTCTTTTGTTAAGGCACTTTTAAAAGATATTAAAAATATTTTTTTGGAAACTAGAATTTATGGTGTTGTAAAAGAAAACGCGGAAAATGTAGTTGAACCACGGTCTTTAAATGATTCTAAATATAGACTTATTTTAGAGAATGCTGCTGAATTTGACGTGGATTTTGACATAATCATTTCGACGGCTCCAGCCGCCCAGTCTGCGCAGATTTATGCCAAGTATGATGATTTAGTGAAAAGCTTATCTAAAGTGAAATATAACCCTGCTTTCGTTTTAATGTTTTCTTTAAAGCAGTCAGCGGGCATATTTTCATCCACTGTGGTATCAGATACCATATCTAAAATACGAGATGCAGATATTTTAAAAATTAAAAATTCTATTATAGAAGAAATAATTTTTAATCATAAAAAGCCTCTGCGGGATTCTACTACACCTGCTTTTGTTATCAAAGCTTCTAAATCTTTTACGGAAACTAATTTAGAAATGGAGCATGCTTCGATTGAAGAAGCTTTATTAAATGAATTCTTTTCGATAATGGGATTTGATTTAGATTCTATACCAGAACTGGGTTTTAAGCATTTACATCGCTGGTTATATTCTACGTCTAGTTCGAAAGACTGCGATATGATTTCTCGCAGTAATGAGCAAGAGAGCTTGTTTTTAAAAGCGGAGGGTGAAGAGATTTACGCTGTTGGGGATTATATTTTAGAGGGAGACGAAAATACAGAAATTGAAGTTCGGCAACAGTGCCATGATCAAAACAATCTGATGGAGGCTGATATGGAGCTTGGCGGGGTAGAAGCTAGCCTTTTAAGTGCTGGAGCTTTAGCTCAATTTTTTTTTAGACGAACAATAGATTTATTAGTCTTCCAATAACCTTCTATACCTTTGAGTTACTACTTTAGTTAACTTTTTGAAGTGCTTTTTCTATTAGCCTTACAGATTCTGGATAATTACGGTATTTTGCGTGCTTTAAAGCGTTATTACCATTTTCATCAATCTGAGAGAGGAATTTTTTTAATTCTTCATGATTTAGGATTTCTTCTGCTGCATTAAGTATCATTCCTACTGTTTCTTTATGTTCATTATCATTCCATGCTGCAAGCATTAAAGCATTCTGACCACGTCCCCTAGCCTGAGAAAGGAATTTTTTTAATTCTTCGTGATTTAGGATTTTTCCTGCTGCATTAAGTATTAGTGCTACTATTCCTTTATTTTCGTTATCACTCCATGCTGCCTGCATTAAAGCATTCTCGCCATCATGGCTAGTCTGAGAGAGGAATTTTTTTAATTCTTCATGATTTAGGATTTTTTCTGCTGTATTAAGTATTAGTGCTGCTGTTTCTTTATTACCACTCCTTGATGCCCACGTTAAAGCATTATTGCCATCTTTGTTAGCCTGAGAGAGGAATTTTTTTAATTCCTCAGAGTTTAGAATTTTTTCTGCTGCATTAAGTAT
>JBMOEX010000104.1:0-6319 GCA_049314535.1 Vampirovibriophyceae bacterium
GATTGCCCCCAGATATTGTTATGAATGAGATGAATAAAATGGTGTGCCTGGGGGCAAGCTTTAAAAGCTTGCTTGAAAGAATCAACCCCGTGGGGTTCGATTGCCCCCAGATATTGTTATGAATGAGATGAATAAAATGGTGTGCCTGGGGGGAATCGAACCCCCAATCCTTCGGCTTCGGAGACCGATATTCTATCCGGTTGAACTACAGGCACAGAAAGGATTCTATTAGGTTAGACTTTTATATCCTTGTCCCGCCGCAGCTTTTGGAATTCCTCTAAAAGTTTTTTCTCTTCTTTGGATAGATTGTGCGGTATTACGACTTCTACGTTAACGTATTGATCACCTTTACGATTTTTACGATTAATTACAGGCATACCAGCCTCTTTAATAGTGTAGATTTCATGCGATTGAGTACCAGGCTTGATTTTAAGCTTCTGTTCGCCGTAGATAGTAGGTACTTCTAGTTCATGCCCTAAGGCAGCTTCGGCAAAACCTACTTTTACCGTGGAGTATATATCTGCCCCATCGCGTTTAAATTTATCGTGAGAGCGCACTCTTACTACTAAATAAATATCACCGCGAGGACCACCATTTTTGCCAACATCCCCTTGCCCAGATAATCTCATGGTTGTACCATCATTGATTCCAGCAGGAATAGTAACTTCTATTTCTTTCGTTTCACGTTTATAACCACGTCCATTACAAGGCTTGCAAGGGTTTTTAATAAATTTCCCACTGCCATGGCAGCTTGGGCAAGTACTAGTTTGTCTCACTTGTCCGAATATAGTATTCTGAAGGCTCATTACCTGACCCGCTCCATTACAGGTGCCACAGGTACTAACGTCGCTAGGGTTCTCGGCACCTTTACCATTGCAGGATTTACATAAATCAAGAGGATTAAGTCTGATTTTTTTAGCTTTATCTTCTATCGCATCCATAAAATCTATCTGGATGCTAACTTCATGATCTTGTCCTTTAGTCGGACGATTTTGAGCTTTAGCTCCGCCGCCACTGAAACCACCACCAAAGAAGCTAGAAAAAATATCTCCTAAATCTTCGAAGCCGCCGAAACCTTCCGCTCCAGCTCCCCCAAAGCCACCGGCACCTTTTAATCCTTCTGCTCCGTATTGGTCATAAATCTGTCTTTTCTGAGGGTCTTTTAGAACTTCATAGGCAGCGCCTACTTTCTTGAAAAGCTCTTCATTACCAGTTTCTGCATTGTCTGGGTGAAATTTACGTGCAGCTTTTTTATAAGCAGATTTAAGTTCTGCTTCATCAGCAGTTTTATTAACACCTAAAAGCTCGTAAAAATCTTCGGTCATTACCACGGCTATAATTTTATCATTTTATTAGACGTTGAATTTGAACTCTATTACATCCCCATCCTGCACTACGTATTCTTTGCCTTCATCGCGAGCTTTCCCTGAACTACGTGCTGCAACTCTGCCTTTGCATTGAATAAAATCATTATAGGAGATGACTTCTGCTTTAATGAAGCCTCTTTCAAAATCAGTATGTATTTTACTTGCTGCTCTAGGAGCTTTATCCCCGATGTCTATAGTCCAAGCTCTGACTTCCTTTTCTCCGGCGGTGAAATAAGTTTGAAGCCCAAGTAGTCTGTAAGTCTCTTTGATAAGTTTTTTTAAGCCCATCTCTTTTACGCCGAGCTCTTTTAAAAATTCATCTTTTTCTTCGTCTTCTAGTCCAATAAGCTGTGCCTCAGCATTAGCGCAGATCATTACTAGGCCGCAGGCTTCTTCTTCTGCGATTTTACGGACTTTGTCCACGTATTCATTAGTATCTTTAGCGAGATCCGCTTCTGAAACGTTCGCTGCATATATAACTTTCTTCAATGTGAGTAATCCATAGGATTTAATTTTAAATTTCTCTTCTTCGCTGAGATTGGCTGCTTTTGCTGGTAGTCCCTCCTGTAAGAAAGGCAGTATTTTTTCAAATATTGCATCTATTTCGATTATTTCTTTTTCACCAGTTCTGAGTTTTTTTGAATATTTTTCTCTGCATTTTTCGACTAAATCTAAATCTGAAATGGCAAGTTCAGTATTTATAAGGCTAATATCGTCTACGGGGTCTACTTTCCCTGCGACGTGAATAACATTAGGGTCATCAAAGCATCTTACGACATGGACTATAAGATCAGTTTCTTTTATATTCGATAAAAATTTATTTCCAAGCCCTTCTCCCTGACTAGCTCCTTTGACTAATCCTGCGATATCAACAAATTCGATAACTGCTGGAACTGTTTTTTGACCATTAACCAATATCTGTAATTCTTTAAGTCTAGAGTCTGGAACTATTACCATAGCGGTGTTTGGCTCTATGGTACAAAAAGGATAATTTGCAGCTTCAGCTGTTTCATTGTTGCTGAGAGCATTAAATAGTGTTGATTTGCCTACGTTTGGTAAGCCTACGATACCCGCTTTTAACATCAAACCAGATTATAGCAATCTTGCTAGGCCTAAATCCTCTACCTTAGCTTTAACAGATGCTTTGTTAATATCGGGGCATCTAACAGTGATAATGCTACCAATAGTTCCACTTGTAACTGCTTGGCAACGAAACTCTAGTTTTAGATGTTGAGATTCATTGATTACACGCACGTAGTCGCCACTTTTAACTATTTTTTGTTGTGTCAGCATGTTTCTTTTAAGTGGGCTACCAGTAGCTAATTTGGTGTTAATGGTGACGCTGCCGAAAGGTGGATCTACGTATAGATCATAGTCACGTGGAGGGATTGTTCTTTTTTCGGTTTGAAAGTTCGCTATCGAGAGTACTTCATTTGGCTCATGGTTTTTTTTACTGATAAGAATATTTCTATATTTAGCGAGTTTGATATGTATGCTAATTACTTCTCCATTTGCAGCTTTCGCGATGATGGTCTGCATATCGCTTTTAGAATTAGGATTGAAGCCAGAGATGGTTACTACAGCGTTTGGTACATTTCCGATAAATTTTTTCATTGGCATTATTGGCCCAACTAATTCATATTTAAAGATATTTGCGTTGATATTTTTATTTAAATATTCAAGTATTTTGGGTCTTAAATTTAACCAAAATGGTGAAGTGTCCTGATTGATACTGTTTGTTAAGGAGGCAGCTTTATTCTCAGTTTTTATCTCGGGGTTTGCTGCTGCTGTTGGAATGCTTTGTGTGACAGGTGGTGTTACTGTTTCAGAGATACTTGGAGAAGTAGGGACTGCCGCATTGGGATTCATGGAAGCCTCTTCTGCATTAATGTTGAGTCCGAATAATATAATGCAAGAAAAAAATAAACCAAGACTTATAACTTGAAAATAAAACCATTTAGTCTTTTTATTTTTTTTTCTTTGCAGCATCTACTCTATTAAATGCCCGTAAAATTCATTAATTAACTAGATTGTTTGCTTGCTGAAGCATTTCACTAGAAGCTTTGATGGCATTACTGTTTGCTTCGTAGGCTCTCTGAGCGGTGATCATGTTAACTACTTCTTCGACTACTTTAACATTGCTTAATTCTAGAAATTTTTGTCTGATTGAACCAAAGCCTGATTCACCAGGACTGCCCTCTTGGGGATTGCCACTTGCGTTACTTTCTTTGTAGAGGTTTTGTGATAACTCCATGAGTCCTGCATTATTTGTGAATTTCGCTATTCTTAAATTACCGACGACTTCTTCTTCTGCTGTTCCACCTCTTACGACTGAGATGGTGCCATCGCGTTGAATTCTAACTTCTTGAACATTGTTTCCTAGATTGATGCTTGGGAAGAGACCATAGCCTTGGCTGCTAAGTAATTCACCTGTTTGACCGTCTATCTGTAAATTTCCATCTCTCGTGTAAACTATATTTCCGTCTGGATTAACTACTTGCAAGAACCCTTCTCCTTCTATCGCTACATCCAGTGGGTCATTGGTGTTGTTTAAACTGCCCATCCCGAAAGATTTATCGGTTGAGCTGAGTTCTACTCCTAATCCTACTTGTACGCCATTTGGGCTGGTTCTGCCGTCTGATAAGACGGCGCCTGGTGCTGTGAGTACCTGTGAAAATAAAGTGCTGAAATGAGCTTGAGCTTTTTTGTAGGCTGTGGTGTTAATATTCGCCAGATTATTTGAAATTATATCTATATTTGTCTGCTGGGCTTGCATCCCAGTTGCGGCAGTATTCAGTGCTCTTTCCATAGCAGCTTTATTGACTTATTTTGACTTTAAAAACTAGACTCTTTGTTTTAAAACTAAGAAGGGAGATCGGGAATCTGATGTATTTTCCCGAGTCTTAATTGATTTTTAAATTATTTGTGTGTACAATGTAATTACGATTGAAAGGAAGCGATGAAAATGAATCTTGATTTAATTGATATAGGTAATTCTAAAGGTATTCGTTTACCTAAGCCAGTAATTGAAGCTTGTGGAATCGAAAAGACTATGCAGCTTATTATAGAAGATGGGAAAATCATTATCACTCCGATTAAAGCATTAAGAGCTGGTTGGAATGATGCTTTTAAGAAAGCTAAGACTGATAAGTTAGATAGTGTTATCACTGAATTTTCAGAAATCTCTAATGACTTCGATCAAAATGATTGGACATGGTGAGAAGATTTGAAATTTATTGGGTTAACCTAGATCCGACAGTGGGCTGTGAAATAAATAAAGTACGGCCTTGCGTGATTATTTCCCCTGATGAACTGAATCAGAATCTAAGTACTGTTATCGTTGCTCCACTGACTAGTACGCTTAGGAATTATCCGAGTAGAATAGATTTAAAGTTTAATGGGAAAAAGGGACAGATAGTGCTTGATCAGATTCGGACTGTAGATAAGTCTAGGCTGATAGAGAAAGCTGCTTCTATACCTAGTTCTTCTGCGAAAAAGATTGTTGATTTGCTTTTAGAGATTTTTTCGTAAAGACGCTTTACGTGCTAAAATAACATTCAAGGTATCTTAACTATGAGAATAGAAGGTTTGAGAGGAAGTTACTCTCCAGTAAATTCTACTCCTACCCTTGCTCTTACTTCTGCAGAGGAAGGGCTATCATCTTCATCGTCACTGCAAAGTCTTAAAGATATTAGTTCAAACAATAATAATTCTCTTGTAGATTATATGAAAAAAATAGTTTATGACTTAAGCGAGATACCTCGTTACAGTTTGAACAAAGCTGGTATGGATGAGGCTTTCAGGTATATAGATGATAAATTTAAGGAAATGGGATTTGGTGAAAATTTAAATAAAGATGCGGTAACTGATTATGGGACTCTTGCGCATCAAGAGTTTTCGTGGAATAAGGATCTTTTCCCAGGCTATAAGCATTTGGAAGAAATTATGCCCTCTTCTGCAAAAAATTTAATTGTTAGTTTTGGTTCCAAGAAGCAGGATGCAGAGGTAATAGTTATCGGTGGACATTATGATACGGATTCATCTGAAATGGCAGAATTTACTCGTGGTTTAGGTAATGGATTTAAAGAACATGCAAATAATGATACGCCTTTGAAAGATATTGCTGATTTGGTTCGCTCTACGCTTGTTAACTATTTTAATAAAAAGGGGATTAGTAATCCTGAAGTTGCTACTGAAATTAAGTCGATAAATGATATTGCTCAACTGCCTCATTTCAACAGAGGAGCAGATGACAATGCAAGTGCGGTAGCGGGCGTGCTAGCTTCTGCTTCTCTGCTTAAGCGGGATAAAGCTTTTATTGAGAAACTTGCTCAGAAAAATATACGCATAGAATGCGTAGCATTCGCCAATGAAGAGGCTCCTTTTTTCAATCATAATCTGATGGGAAGTCAGATTCACGCTAAGTCTTTAAAAAAAACTGGTGCGAAAGTTCAAGCCTTGATTTATGAAATGATTGGTTACTTTGATGATAAAGAAGGTTCTCAAAACTATCCAGCCGAGAAATTATTAAAGCTTTTTTATCCGAAGAAAGGTGATTTTATCGGGGTTGTAGCGAATCATTTCCCAGGTTCTATAGAATTAGCAAGAAATTTAAAAAGAACTTTTGAAAAATCCACTTCTTTGCCGGCTAGTTGGCTTGCCTTTGTTGAAAAACTTTTACCACCAATCGGTTTTTCTGATCATAAATCTTATTGGGATCAGGGCTATAAAGCGGTTATGATTACTGATACTTCGTATAACAGAAATAAAAACTATCATGTAGGCGGCGATGACCCTGAGAAGCTTGACTATGTAAGGATGGCAGAGGTGCCGAAAGGTGTGATGAATTATCTCAAAAATATTATAAAATAATCCGATTTCTGCATTTTTAGCGACAGGGGGTTTAAAAAAAACCATACCTGACTACAATGTAATTATGACCCAAACTATAA
>JBMOEX010000105.1:0-6245 GCA_049314535.1 Vampirovibriophyceae bacterium
ATCAAGCTTACATGAGGATCATGAGGACGACGAAAACGCAGAAATTGAAGCTTGCGAGTAGTCCCAATATGCTAAAATCCGATTCTATATGAGTACTACTATTAATGCTACTGAGGGAAGGGTTATACAGGTTATAGGGCCTGTTATTGATGTGGAATTTCCAAGCGGTCATCTGCCTGAAATTTATAACGCTCTTAAAATTGAAGGAACTAACGCTCAGGGTGAGCAGATTAATGTAACAGTAGAAGTTCAGTTATTACTTGGTGATCATCGTGTTAGAACTATCTCTATGAACGCCACTGAGGGCTTATCAAGAGGTATGAAAGTTATAGACACTGGTCTGCCGATCAGAGTACCTGTTGGGGCTTGTACTCTAGGAAGAATTTTTAATGTTTTAGGTGAGCCCGTAGATGAAAGTGGTGAAGTTAACGCTAAAGAGTTTTTATCTATTCACAGGCAGCCACCAGCTTTATCAGAGCAAGCTACTAAAGTTGAAATATTTGAAACTGGTATTAAAGTTATCGATCTTTTAGAACCTTATGTTAAAGGTGGAAAAATCGGTCTATTCGGTGGTGCTGGTGTCGGTAAGACAGTTTTAATAATGGAACTTATTAATAACGTAGCTAAGGCTCACGATGGTATTTCCGTATTCTCTGGTGTAGGGGAGAGAACTCGTGAAGGTAATGATCTTTATCATGAAATGAAGGATTCAGGAGTACTTGAAAAAGTAGCTCTGGTTTATGGTCAAATGAATGAGCCTCCAGGCGCGAGAATGAGAGTCGCTCTTACTGGCCTCACTATGGCAGAATATTTTAGAGATAAAGAGCAGAAAGATACTCTTCTTTTTGTTGATAATATTTTTAGATTTACTCAAGCAGGTTCTGAAGTATCAGCGCTTTTAGGTAGAATGCCTTCAGCAGTAGGTTATCAGCCGACATTGGCTAATGAAATGGGACAGCTTCAAGAGAGAATTACTTCTACTGAAAATGGTTCTATCACATCAGTTCAAGCGGTATATGTTCCAGCAGATGACCTTACAGATCCAGCTCCAGCGACGACTTTCTCTCACTTAGATGCGACTACCGTTCTTAACAGATCTATCGCAGAGTTAGGTATATATCCAGCTGTAGATCCGCTTGACTCTACTTCTACTGCTCTGAAGGAGTCTATAGTAGGTGAGGAGCACTATCAAGTAGCTAGAGGTGTTCAAGCTATACTTCAGAGATATAAAGAGCTTCAAGACATTATCGCTATTCTTGGTATGGATGAGCTTTCTGAAGAAGATAGAATGACTGTAACTAGAGCAAGAAAAGTACAGAAGTTCCTTTCACAGCCTTTCTTCGTAGCTGAAGTATTTACTGGCATGTCTGGTAAATACGTTAAATTAGAGGACACTATCAGAAGCTTTAAAGAAATTCTTGAAGGTAAGCATGATGAGCTTCCAGAGCAAGCTTTTTATATGGTAGGTTCTATAGAAGAGGCTATTGAAAAAGCTAAAACCATCTCCTAGGACTGCTGTCGAACTACAATTTCTGCGTTTTAGCCACCATACTCACTCGACGATTCTTGCCTGAATCTCGGCGGCAGATTAAATACTTTATCCCTATAAGCTAAAGAAATCTGATCTACTACGTCTCTTACTGAGAGCATGTATCTCGCTTCCCCATTCTTTTTTATAGGTATATGTCTGTAAGAGCCGTCTGACATATGATTTAAAGCAAAAGCTATAGGATCTGCTTCTGAAAGCATTTGTGGATTACGTGTCATATAATCTTTAATCACAGCTTTGCTAATATCTATTTTTTTAGATACTACTCTTCTGAGTATATCTCGCTCAGTAAAAATACCGACTACTTGTCCCTCACTATCAGTAACTCCGACACAGCCCTTATTATTATCCGCCATATAAGCGATAGCCATTTCTAGTAAAGATGTTTCAGAAACAGTATGAATATAGTCTAAATTTAAAACTTTTATCGGGTCATTAATATCAATAGCAGCAGAAATATTAGACGAAACGGTCTGCCTAGAATTTTCATCTAACATCATTAATTCTTCTTCTATATAATCTGAGACCATATATAAATTTTACCCAATTTTCTCAACTTTATTAAGAAATTACTAAGAAATTAAGGTGTCTCTAAAATAGCTTAAAAGAAATTAATGTGGAATAATGCTTTTATGACAAGCGAAGCATATATCGTAGATCTAGTAAGAACACCTATGGGCAGAGGGAAGGCTGGCTCTTCGCTATCGGGCGTACATCCCGTCGATTTAGGTGCAGCACCAGTTAAAGCTTTAATAGAGCGTAATAAACTAGACCCTAAATTTATAGATGATCTTATTTATGGCTGTGTAACTCCTATTGCGGAGCAAAGCATGAACATAGCTAGGCTGATCGCTTTACTTGCTTTATCAGAGAATGTTCCAGGTATTCAAATAAATAGAATGTGTAGCTCTGGTTTGCAGGCAGTAGATTTTGCGGCACAGGGAATTAAAGCTAATGATTATGAGCTGCTTATAGCTGGTGGTTTAGAACACATGGGCAGAGTGCCGATGGGGATGGATTCACTGCCACTGCCGAGTTCAGCGAATCAAGGCTCTAGTTTATCTGATTCTTACTTAGCGAAATACCCTGTAAAAAGTATGGGGCAGTCAGCAGAACTTATCGCCGAGGAATGGGGATTCAGTCGTACAGACTTAGATACTTTCAGTGCTGAATCTCATAAAAAAGCTTTCAATGCTGCTTCTAGTGGTTATTTCGATAATGAAATAATAGGAGTTGAGACTAAAGATTTTGGAGTGGTTTTAAAAGATGAGGGCATTCGCCCCGAGATAGATTTAGCTAAAATGGCGACTTTACCTACTCCTTTTAAAGACGGTGGAGTAATTAGTCCCGCTAACGCAAGTCAAATCACGGATGGTGCATCAGCAGTGCTTTTGGCTAGTGAATCTGCTTTAAAGAAATATAATTTAAAGCCCCGTGCTCGTATTTTAAAAACTTATGTCTGTGGCAGTGATCCAGTGATGCAGCTTACAGGTCCGATTCCTGCTGTAAGAGAGCTTTTTAAGAGAACAGGTTTGAGTATGGCTGATATGGATTTAGTGGAAGTTAATGAGGCATTTGCTTCTGTGGTTTTAGCCTGCGTTAAAGAATTAGAAATACCTTTAGAGAAACTGAATGTAAATGGTGGTGCGATAGCCTTAGGTCATCCTTTGGGCTGTTCTGGTGCAAGAATATTAACTACACTTGTAAATGAACTCGAAAGACGTAAACTGAAAAGAGGTCTAATTACTATGTGCGTGGGCTTTGGGCAGGGGATAGCGACTATCGTTGAGCTAATTTAGGGAAACGCTTTCTATTTTACCAATACGCTCAAGAGTTTTTTTATACTATATTTAACTGCAACTTAAATATGGTATAGTATTTGGGTGTATATAAAAAGGCTTCTAACTCCTTTCATTAAGCAATTGCTGAACCAGTTCCCAGCTGTTTTGCTATCTGGAGCTAGACAGAGTGGCAAGTCTACACTCTTAAAAAAAAACTTCCCAAATTACACCTATGTCACTTTAGATGACTTGCAGGCTAGGGATACAGCCACAAGAGACCCGAAAGCATTTTTAAATTTTTATAAACCGCCTCTCATTGTTGATGAGATACAGAATGCTCCTGATCTACTTTCCTACATAAAGATTGAAATCGATAATAACAGGAAAAGGAAAGGGCAATATATTTTAACTGGTTCTCAACAATTTACTTTAGTTGCAGATATTCATGAAAGTCTTGCTGGTAGGTTAGGTATGGCTACTCTTACACCAATAGCAATAGAAGAACTTCGCAAGAAAAAAATCTCAACATGGATAGATTATTCTTTACGTGGATTGTATCCAGAATTAGTCGCTGATGCAAAATTAGAATCGAAGCTTTGGTATTCAGCATATATCGAATCCCTGCTCAATAAAGATATACGCGACAATCTAAAAAAAGAACACCTAGGTACTTATGATCGTTTTATTAAATTACTTGCAGCTAGATGCTCTCAAGAATTGAAATATCAAGAATTAGCAAAAGAGCTTGGGGTTAGTAACCTCACAATTCAGTCCTGGATTAGTTTACTTGAACGTAGCCAAATTATTTTTTTATTACAGCCTTATTACAAAAATTTAGGAAAAAGAATTGTCAAAAGCCCTAAGTTATATTTTTTAGATACAGGTTTGGTGAGCTATTTATCTGGAAATACGACAAAGGAAATCATTGAAAATGGTCCTATGGCTGGAGCTTTGTTTGAAAATTTTGTAATATCTGAAATTTATAAATCTTTTTGTAATCGTGGCATCAAGCCTCCTCTGTATCATTTTCGTGACAGTCAGGGGGTGGAAGTGGATCTAGTGCTAGAGTATGAAAATAAATATCTTTTGCTTGAACTGAAGATGACAATGACTCCTAAAAAGCATCACGCTTCAGGATTAGAAAAAGTAAATAAATTGTTCCCTGCTGCTAGATCTATAGTTCTCTGTAATGTAAATAATAAAGTCCCTCTAAGCAAAGAAACTGTGGCAATTCACTGGCTTGATATTTTTGAAATATTGGGTGAGTTTATTTAGAGTTTTCTGATGTTCTAATCTATTTTACAGAATGAGCTCCTGATCTACTTTCCTGCATAAAGATTGAAATCTGCCGAGGAAAAGGAAATGGCACCTATCAAAAGTTATCTTGACTAATCTTTCTATGAATATTGGTATTGACGATATGTCTTTTTATAGAATCAGTTTATCTTCTTTAGAGGAAGTGAAAAAATCAATAAATCAAAAAAGTATTAGTCCTGATGCAGGGAAAACAGCTCTGCTCTTTGTTGATCAACTAATAAACAAGGGAGATATTAATAGTGATGGCACAATCACGAACTATGAATATGATCAATTTATTAGGAGTAAAGGACGATCTTCAAAAGATGAATGGTTATTAAAACTTATTGATGAAAAGGGCGAGAAACTAAAAGCAAAGCCATTACCTCCTAGTGTCTTAGGACCTTATCTATATGAAAAAGCTGGTGTTAAAGGTCTTACTGAAGATTATCAAGAAAAATATGATAAAGTGCTGGAGTCTGGTTTAAAAATTTATCTTAAGGATTCTGATTCTAGTGGTAAAGCAATGAGCAAAATTGATCTTGCTTACAAGAGACTTTTAGCTATTGAAGAGTCAAAGAAAACGGGAATACCCATAGTGGTTGTTTTGGATTATTTTCTTGATCCTCTTCATGCCCACGGTAACCAAATAGCAAAAAGAGATATTGAGAAACAGGGATTGATCCCTCTGAACTATGATTTAGGGGAAGATGTACCTTCTCTTGAATTAATTAATGAAGTAGTAGATCTAAAAAAGAAAGGTGTAAATATTCAAAGCTTTAATCTTTCCGTGAAGCAACCAGGCGTATTGACTGTTACACAGTTAAAAGAAGTTTTAGAAAAAGATGGAATAGTAGAAGTTGGTGAAATCAAAGATGATGGTTCAAATCTTGTTAACTATAAATCTCAGATAAGAGATTGGCTGCTGAACGGCAAGGGGGGAGTTTATGGTCCAGTAATGCCTGGTCTAGAACAGCTCGGGCTAGGATATTTTCGTGAGAATATAAGCGCTTTAGATAAATTAGCTGCTAATTCCATCAATTTTGTCAATTCAGCTGCCAATGATGGGCCTGGCACTATTAGCATTTATAGCTTTGTTCAAGGTGGAACTCCAGTGGGGGCTTTAAACTCTAGCGGTAAGGTGACTAATTATACATCTGAAACTAGCTTAGTTAGAAACCATGCGGTAGTACGAGGAAATCACATCGCAATGTATGAACAAGGCTCAGGTAAGATAAGGCACGATTATGACGGAGATACGGTTTACGACGAAGAGCTTCCGTTAGGTGATGGTACTGTGCAAAGGCAAAAAATTCTATTTAAGCTAGATACGCTCAAAATTGCAGATGAAAAAGTAGTTCAGAAACTTCGTGCTATTGTTGCCAAATTATGCACAAACAACACTGAAAATAATGCCGTTCCATTTAATAATTTTATTGAAGGTTATGTATTTAAGAAAGAGGATCTTGAATTAATAAAAAAGGATATTGAATCAATAAAACAGAAAAACAATCATAATCCCACAATAAGTAAATACTTTACTGGGGAAATCAACACTGCTCAAAAGAAGTTTTCTGGAGATTTAAGTTTGTTTATGGGGAGTGATAATTTCCATTATC
>JBMOEX010000106.1:0-6154 GCA_049314535.1 Vampirovibriophyceae bacterium
ATCGCAAGGCAGACAGTGAAAGCCCGCCGTAAAGATGTACTTGCGAAGTGTTACGGTGGTGATATTTCTCGTAAGAAAAAGCTTTTAGATAAACAGAAGAAAGGTAAAAAGCGTATGAAGAATGTGGGTTCAGTGGAACTGCCGCAGGATGCGTTTATGGCTGTTTTGAAGTTGGATTAGCACTGTTGTGGAACTTCAATTTTTGGGGAAAAATGACCCCCTGTAATTTTTCTATATTCTTGCGAAGCTAGTAAGCATGAACTATACAGAAGAGTCTTTGAAATATAGAGCTAATTTGTTTAAATATACTGGCTTAGCATTAATTGGAACACCCTTGACTATGATCTTTTGGATTATTACAGATAAAACTTATCTTACGGAAAGGTTTAATCTAGTAGGTTTTTTTCTTGCTATACCTCTTATCATAGTCGGGATACAATTTATTCTAGGAGGGATTTATATTCTTGAAGCTTATGGTAAAAAGGAGTAAGTATGATTGAAGATTTAAATAATTTTGGATTTTTATTTTGTTTGGTTTACGGTACACTCTCTCTGATGGTATTTAGCTTATTTTTTATTTTCTATCTTCGCGCAAAGCGTTATAAGCTGCTCGACCCTAATAAATCTTTTCTGCAAAACCTTTGGGATAGTCCGTTGCTTTAGTTTTTAAATATGTGTCTGGCTTATTTGAATTGGTAAGTTAAGTTTGTTCTAGCTTTTTGCGATTTTTTCCATTTATCAACTTCAACTATATTAAATTGCATTTCTTTTGTGATTGGATGATTTTCTCCTAAGTTCTTTCTTGCAAGCATGTAAGCATTTCCAAGTTTTAATCGAGCCGTATCTTGATGACCTGTGTTAAAGTCAATTAGAGCTAATTGAGAGAGTGCTTGTATATATCGTTCATTTTTTCGATGATAGGTTTTTTCTATGAGCTCCAAAGCTTCTGTATATTTAGCTTTGGCACTTTGGTGATGTTCTATTGAAAGAAGAATATAGCCCCACTGCATTAAGTTACTAATATAAATTTCATGATTTTTACCATATGAGCTTAGAATGATTTCTTCGAGTATTTTATGCTGAGATAAGGCTAGATAAATTTTATTTTGATGGAAATTTATATAAGCTAATTCTTTTAGTGACCTTATGTAGGTAGAATTTTTAGCACCATAAACTTTTTTTAAAGTAGTTAAATTTTTTTCTAAAAGTGACTTTGCCTCATCTAACTTTCTCTCATTGAATAAAAGAAGAGCATAGTTATATTGATGAATGCAATAATCTAGGGAGTCTTTGTTAAAGATTTGCTTGATAAGCTTTCTAGATTTGAGAAGAGTAATTTTAGCTTGTTGTATATTTCCAAGCTTGCGATACGTCATAGCCATATTCTTTTGGCAACCGTTTATTCTCCAAAGAATTAATAACACAATTGTAAATTTTCAAAGCTACTGTTGGATCTTGTAAGTCAGCATAGGTATTGAGATTTATGAGGAAATCTAAGTCAGGTAATAGATTTTTATATTCAGGAGTCTTCATCATTGCACAGTAAGCAATAATGGCTTCTTCTAGATTGTTTTTGTGTGCCCTAATCACAAAGCCGATTTTAGGATTAAGGGTTATAAACTTAGGATTCTTATCATCAATAAAAGCTTTCAAAATAGTGTTAGAGGCATTTTGAGAATCTTTCAATTCAATATTTAAGACAGATAAGTTGCTTTGAATAATACTTTTAAAAAGTGCAGAAGATTCATCTCTTGATTTATTTAATTGAGCTAAAGTATTTTCATAAATTCTTTTAGCTTGCTGATATTTGCCTTCTTGTTTCAGCATGACAGCATAAGCATTAGCGATATTTGGTGCTTCAGGGTTTAGTATGTAGGCTTTAGCATAATATTTTTTTGCATCTTGATAATTAGATGATAATTCATATGCGTGAGCTTTGATAAGCATAATCTGTGAATGTTGTTGAAGATCCTTATTTTTGTCTTCAAATTGACTGATTCTGTCAATGATCACAAGAGGGGCAAAATTGTTTTTGGCGATATTTATATCTTTGAATAAAGTTTCTATTGAATTTGATTGAGAATCAGCTTTTTTTAATGAGAGTTTCATGTATTCATAATCAGATTCGAGTTGTTTATATTTTTTTAGATGTAGATCAAGGTCTCTCCAAAACGCCTCGCTTGTATAATTTTTTTTGATTTTACTTAGATCCTGACTGTATATCATAAGTAAGAATTTTTTAAATGTAGGATTATTTTCAACTTGCTGCTGGAAATAGTTTTCAATATCAAGATTTCGTGCTTTTTCTATTCCTATATCAATTATGGACTGTATTTCGTCACTGTTGTTTGTATGAAAATGGTTCTCTGTTTTATTAACTGATATAACATCATTTATCTTTAGCGTAATTGTTACGACAACAGTTAGTGATAGTGCAATTGCGCAGGCTGTAATAATGAATTTATTCTTCAATGGTGAGAAAGATATTTTCATTACCATGATTATACATAGATCGTTGTTGATAATTGAAAATAAGCTACTAGAGTAGAAAACTTAAAACCAGTAAACCCACCAATAAACAAATCTATCGAAATTCATTTCTGCTAAGATTGATCTCTTTTGTGGAGCTCGTTGAGAGAAGGATGCTAATTAAGGTAGTGCTTTAAGATCTATTAAAATGGCAGAAGGAGTATGATCTTAGCTATCAGGAAAATGCTTTTAAACTTCTGGGGAAAAATGACCCCCTGTAATTTTTCTATATTCTTGCGAAGCTAGTAAGCATGAACTATACAGAAGAGTCTTTAAAATATAGAGCTAATTTGTTTAAATATACAGGGTTGGCTTTGGTTGGTACACCGTCGACAATAATCTTTTGGATTGTTACGGATAAGACTTATCTCTCCGAACGGTTTAGCCTAATAGGTTTTCTGATTGCGACGCTATTTTTTATTTTTGGCATATTTTTGATTATACGAGGAATTGATATTCTTGAAATGTATGGTAAAAAGGAGTAATATATGACCGAAGATTTTAATCACGCTATGTTATTGATTTCTCTTACATTAGGTACAGTCTCTCTGATGGTATTTAGCTTGTTTTTTATTTTCTATCTTCGCGCAAAGCGTTATAAACTGCTCGACCCGAATAAATCTTTTCTGCAAAACCTCTGGGATAGTCCGTTACTTTAGTATTAAATATGTGTGTGGCTTGTTTGAATTAGAGTAGAAAACTTAAAACCAGTAAACCCACTAGTAAACAAATCTATCGCAATTAATTTCTGCTAACATTCTGCATTATGCCGAGAAGCGATATATTTGATAAATCCTTTGATGAAGCGACTTTGATGAAGCTTGATCTTTTTGAGAAATATTTAGAGGAGTGGTTAGGCGTATATGTCAGTAAATTTTCTAGTAAAAAAGCTTATATCTTAGATCTCTTTTGTGGAGCTGGTCGAGACAGGGATGCTAATGAAGGTAGTGCTTTAAGATCTATTAAAGTTCTCTTAAAATGGCAGAAGAAGTACGATCTGAGAAATGTAACGTTAGTATTGTGTGATGCTCAAGTTGAGAAAATAGAATCACTGGAGTCAATTCTAGAGCATGATCTTAGCTGTCAGGGGAATACTTTTAATATAAGGCTATACTGTAAAACTTTTCCAGAAAGCTTTTTTCAGATTGAAGCAGAAATTAAAAATGCTTTTAATCTTATCTTTTTAGATCCACATGGCTTCAATTTTATTACTCCAGAGATTTTTAAAAAATTATGCTTTTTAAGATACACTGACACTATCTTTTTTATTGCTTCAAATTTTGCAAATAGATTTGTTGATAATCCCCCATCAGAAGCTACTTTCCAAGAGATGGGCTTGGAAGAAGATATTATGCAAGAGATAAAGAACTCAGATCATTATGAAATTCATAGAATCATGGCGAAACATTATAGGAAATTGAGCCATGAGTTTTGTCATCAGGATAAGCAGTTGGAGGGTGTTGTAGATAAGATTTTTTTATCTCCTTTCTCATTAAAAAAAGAACATACGCATAATATCTATGGTTTAATTTTTCTTACTCATGATTATTGTGGTATTGATAAATTTCTACATCTCGCTTGGGAAAAGAATCCTTTTAATGGCGAAGCCAATTTTAATATTGATCGTGACTATGACCCGAACCGTAATGATTCTCAGTTAAGGCTTTTCCCGATACAGAAGGTTCCGAGTAATAGATTAACTGCTTTGCATGCGATTATTGATCGTGAATTATCTCAGCGAGAAAAGATTTCTAATAAAGATCTCTGTATCCTTTGTTATGAAAATGGTTATTATCCACAAAAAGCAAATGAATATATTGAAAAATTAGTAAAAGAAAATAGAATAGTTAAAGAAGGCAATAAGAGAGGTAAAATTAGTTACAATTCAGCAATAAAAGGAAAGTCTCGAGCAACTTTCTACAGGATTATTAAATGACAGCTTCTGATATAGAATGGACTAATGTAACTTGGAATCCTGTAACGGGCTGCACTAAGATCTCCGCTGGTTGTCAGAATTGCTATGCAGCTGTTATGGCAAGACGTCTAAAGGCAATGGGACTTGGTAAGTATCGTAATGGCTTTGATGTTACTCTGCACCCAAGTTCTCTAGAGTATCCATACAAGCTAAAAAAGGCACAGATGATATTCGTAAATTCTATGAGTGATCTTTTTCATAAAGATATTCCAATAGACTTTATTCAAGATGTTTTTAAAGTTATGAATGATAACCCTCAGCATCGCTTTCAAGTCTTAACTAAGCGCGCAGAAAGGATTTTAGAACTTAATTCTAAGCTGAATTTTACTGATAATATTTGGTTAGGGGTCTCGGTTGAAAATCAATCTACGACATCTCGGATAGAGTTTTTAGCTAATTCTTCAGCGAAGGTAAAATTTCTTTCAATAGAACCGTTACTTGATGAGATTAAACATATTCCATTTATTGAAAAAATTGATTGGGTTATAGTTGGTGGAGAATCTGGTCCTAAAGCAAGACCAATGTTAGAAGATTGGGTACTGAAAATAAAAGCTAATTGTGAAGAACATTCTGTACCATTTTTCTTTAAACAGTGGGGCGGAGTAAATAAAAAGAAGACTGGGCGTTTACTTTTAAATCAAACCTGGGATGCTTTGCCTCTGACGGTTAAAACTTCTCTTTAATAACCCTAACCACATCAGCCACAAAGCAAAACACCGAAACCCCTAAGCCAATAAAAATCGGCTGTATATCAAACAGATAAGTATCTATATCTAAAAATATTTTATTAAAGCTAATCCAAGCAAGGGAAGCTGCAAAGGAGCTAAGCATCGCATAGAAAGCTATGTCGCGCGAATGATACACAGATCTTTTTATAAACAGTGCTACTAGACAAGGAATTAGTAAGCTCGCTACGCCAAGGGAACCCATGGTGTAAATCAGCCCAATAATAGATTCTGAATAGATCGCAATCACCGTGCCGATAGCAGTAAATAAAAAGACTCCGAGGCGAGTGTAGAAAATAGTTTCCTCTCTTGGTCTATCAAGAGTAGAGCCTTTTACGGTAAGGCTTAATTTAGGGGCATCTTTTCTAAGCTGTATGGCACGAGACTTGAAAGAGTTTTTAATACGCCCGATTATGTCTAAAGAAAAAGTCATGCCGCTAGTGAAGCTCAGTGAATCTATAGTGGACATAATTATAGAAGTGAAGGCTACTATAAATAAGCCTAAAAAGCCTTTGCCCAGATGATTCTGGGCAAGTGTTAGTATGGAGAAGCTTGGGTCTGTATTTGGATCTAAGGCTCTAGCGTATAATCCTAGTGCGGTAATCATTAGGTCAAATATAATCCAGCAGATGATGGAAAGAAAAATACTCCACTGTAAGCTTTTTTGTGTCTTAGCAGCAAAAGATCTTTGGTAAAAATTCGGGTCGACTAAAGTCCAGAGAGCGATTATGCCCCAGCTTATAATCTCGTTAAAACTCATATAGCCACTGAGTTTAAATAAACTAGGGTCTAGCTTCGCTTGGAGAAAATCTATGCCGCCATGCTGATCGAAGACGAACTTCAGTAAAACTGCTGGACCAAGAAACATTAAAACGAACTGCACCACATCCGTTAAAATTACAGTCTGGAAGCTGCCTCTGATGGT
>JBMOEX010000107.1:0-6098 GCA_049314535.1 Vampirovibriophyceae bacterium
TTCTGCTCGTGAGCATTTTATGATCAGAATAGTAACTAAGCTTTCTGGTAATGTAGAAAATCAGTTTTCTAAATTAAATAAACTAAAAAAAGAAAAAGTCGTTAGCTTATCTTCAAATGAACAAAGTCTTATTTCCAAAGAAATAAAAAAAGCTCAAAGAGAGTTTAAGTTAACTTATAAATTATTAGGAAAAATTATTAGTAGATTTGAACAACAATTTGCTAGATGAGCAAAAAAGAAAAGATCATTATCGGTAGAAGTGAGCATGTCTCGTTCCCCGAGTTTGGTTTCAAGCATGTTAAAGCAAAGATAGATACTGGGGCTTTTACATCATCTATTCACTGTCATAAAATTAGGGTAATTAAATCTAAAAACACTGATAAACTTAGTCTTAAGTTTGAGTTACTAGATCCTAGTCACCCTCTATACGAGAAAAAAGTTCTTAAAGTAAAAGACTTTAAACAAAAAATTATTAAAAGCTCAAATGGCAGCTCTAGAATAAGCTACATCATCAAGACGAAGGTTGAGCTTTTTGGGAAGAGCTTTGACACCGAATTTTCACTTACTGATCGTAGTGAAATGAAGCATCCAGTCTTACTTGGTAGAAAATTCTTAAATAAAGGATTTTTAGTAGATGTAAATTTATATGATCTTTCTTTAAAATCTCAGCATTCTAATTATAAAATAGTTAAAGTAAAGAAGAGTAAATGAAAATAGCTATTCTATCTCGAAAAAGAAGCCTGTACTCTACTCAGAGCTTAAAGGCAGCTGCTGAGAGGCTAGGCCATCAAGTAGTAGTCATTGATCATACTAAATGCTGCTTAATGATGGAGAGTGAAAAGCCACAGATTTATTATCCGGGTAGTCTTCTAAGAGATGTAGATGCGATTATCCCGAGAATCGGTGCTTCTGTAACTATGTTTGGAACTGCCGTGGTAAGACAGTTTGAAATGCAGGGAGTACTTAGCACTGCTTCAGCACAAGCTATAGAATTATCTCGTGATAAATTAAAATCCCAACAATTCTTTTCTATGATGAATTTAGGAATTCCTAAAACCGTCTTCGCCAAGTTCCCCAAAAAACAAGAGATACCAGAACTTATAGCTAGAGTTGGGGGTACGCCGCTGGTTATAAAACTCCTGGAAGGCACTCAGGGACTAGGAGTAGTTTTAGCAGAGACTAAAGCTGCTGCGAAATCAGTTATAGAAGCATTCTCTTCTTTAAAGACGAATATATTAATTCAAGAATTTATCCAAGAAGCTGCTGGTGCTGATATTAGAGCCATAGTCGTCAATGGTAAAGTAGTAGCTGCAATGAAGAGACAGGGAGCGGAGGGTGAATTTAGATCCAACCTACATCAAGGTGGCAGCTCAACAGCCATAGAATTAAATGCAGAAGAAGAGATTACCGCAATTAAAGCTGCTAAAGCACTTGGACTCGGAGTAGCTGGTGTAGATATGCTTCAATCCAGTCGAGGACCACTAATTATGGAAGTCAATTCCTCTCCAGGTCTTGAAGGAATCGAAGAATCTACCGGTGTAGATGTCGCAGAAGAAATAATTAAATATTTAGAAATTACATACTTAAAAGCTGCTGAGAAAGATTTAAGTGAGGCGTCTTTAGTTAATTAGTGATGTGATTTATTACCCAGCGCTCCCCATTTGATATAAAGCCACAGGTATTAATATTGGTGCAAGTAAAATTATAAATGGAGCTGCTGCGATTTTAAGAGTTTTTGCATTTTCGTGAGATAAATCAGATAAGCCAACCTGTACAAAAATAGATACAAATATACCATAAAAGTGTATAATTTACAGTACAGAATAAAATTTCAACACAATTCACATGAAAAAACGCCGAATTGAACCCAATATCGAAAAATTTATAAAGCATGATAATGCCATAGTTTTAACGGGAGCTAGACGAGTCGGTAAAACTTCCCTATTGAAAAATATATTCAAAAAAATTGAAAGTAAATCCAAGCTGTGGTTTGACTTAGATAATCCTCTTCACCAAAAGGTCTTTGAAGGTCTAGACTACAACGATGTTTACAAAGAACTTATAGATATGGGGCTTCACCCTCAACAAAGAAAATATGTTTTTATTGATGAAGTCCAGAATTTTCCCGAGATCACTAAAGTAATTAAATATTTAATCGATCACTATAAAATAAAATTCTTCCTTACTGGCTCATCAAGCTTTTATATGAAAAACCTGTTTCCTGAATCACTTGCAGGGAGAAAGTTTGAATTTAATTTATATCCACTAGATTTTGGGGAATTTCTCTATTTTAAAGGCTTAGTGAAAGATATTCCTGAACTGAAAATAGATTTTAAAAATATCACTGAAATACGATATGAAAGATTTGACCAAGAATATACTGAATTTATACGCTATGGCTCTTTCCCACAGGTAGTTTTAGCCGAAAGCACAGAAGAAAAAAAATTACTCTTAGCTGATATTTTTAAATCTTTTTTCCAAATGGATATTTTAAAACTCTCTCAGTATCAAGATGTAAAAGAAATTAGAGAGCTTATAATTCTTTTAACTAGAAGAATCGGCTCAAAGCTAGACATCTCCAAACTCGCTTCAGAATTAGGAGTTCAGCGTGCAAAGGTTTATTCATACTTAGAATTTTTACAGGCTACCTTTATGATTAACTTAGTTAGCCAGTATTCTAAAAGCGTAGATAAATCTATAGCCGCAGGCAAGAAAATATATTTTGTAGATACTGGCTTAGCTAGCTATATTAACCAAATCGGTGAAGGAGAACTTTTTGAGAATGCTGTCTTTAACTCACTTTCACGCCATGGAAATTTAAATTACTACACTGATAAAACTCAAGAAATAGATTTTATACTGAATAAAGAATACGCTTTTGAAGTAAAGCTTACGGGTGCTAAAACTTACTATGATAAATTAATAAAAACTGCTACTAAACTTGGTTTAGAAAGGAGCTTTTTAATTTCGAAATCTTTTATAAAAGATAAGTCGGTGCCAGTGGTTTACCCGCAGGGTTTGTGAGTTATGGATTTATAAACTTTAAGATTAACTTATCCATTTCACTAGATTAGTTTTAATAGCATTTAAACGCTTAGAAGATATAAACCCCAAAACACCTGGTATTTGAGACTTATTAGCTACTGCTAGCCTTGAAACTCGAATTAAGCTTTTCTGTTTTAAACCAGAATCTCTATAATCCTCGTCCTTATCACTGATAATAATATCTAAATCTTTTATTTCTTGATACAACTTAGTGGTTATCATACACATTTGACCTTCGATCATTTATTTATTTCTTTTAAATCATCTAAGCTATATAAACTGATCTCATCTTCCATCCCCATCATAGCTTGAGAGAGAGAACTTTGACCAATCCAAATCTTCGTTATGAAGTTCCATATCAATACTTCTTGAACTTAAAAAATCTATAAAATTAATAACTTGCTCTTGTTTTTCTTTTGAAAGCTTTGCAAGTATTAAGTCTTTATCATTCATATATCTAATGTTACTATATTTAAACATGTCCTTAAAAAGTATCAAAAAAATCCGTGCTTTAAAAGAAGAACAGCTGAATAAAATTATCAAATCTGCTTGGCAAGATAGAATCAGCTTTGAAGAGATAAAGGAAAGCCTAGGACTCACTGAAGCTGAGGTTATTACAGTAATGCAGCGTGAATTAAAACCTGGAAGTTTTAGACTGTGGCGAAAAAGAGTTTCAGGAAGGCTAACTAAACACAAAAAGCTCTGTGAGTATAAAATTAGTATTGAGTCTTAATTTCTTTTGCATTTTGCATGGATTTGAGATATTGTATAAAGACAAAGGAGAATCCTAGAGTATGTTTGACATAACTGAAAGCTCAATAATTGCAGCACTGATTGGATTATTTGGCAGTATGCTATTCCTTTTTGGCTTACTTTGGACATTCTATCTAGGTCGTAAAAGACTTGGTCTATTAAATCCAGAGAAATCATTTTTAAAAAATCTTTTTGATTTTTAGAAGTACACTATCATTCTGCTTTAGAATGTAGATTAGATCATTAAAATGGATTCTCAAGAACTAATCAAAAAACTAGAAAGTAAAAAAGAGCATTATCAATCCAGATACGGCTTTTCAGAAATATTTCTTTTCGGTTCTTATGCCGAGAATAACGCTAACGCTGACAGTGACATAGATATAGCAGTAACTGTAGATTCAGGTTTTAAAACATATAAAAATTTTATTGCTGCGAAAGAAGAACTTTCACAAGACCTCTTCAATAAAGAAATAGACCTAGTTTACTTTAATTCAATTAACTTAAATCCAATTATCAAAGACGAAATTGAAAGAAAAAGGATAAGAATTGGATAAATTAGTTTTACATCTTTTAACCATGCTAGAAGCCATTGAGAAAATATTTCTTTATAGCTCTAGATACAACTCTTTCTATGATTTCTATCAAGCAAATGATCAAGAAAGTTTTAATGCCTGTTTAAATTTACTAGTCGCCGTTGGCGAAGAATCTAAACATCTACCAGAAAATATAAAAATTTCTTGCAATCAAATCAATTGGTCTGCGGTAGTAGGATTAAGAAACCATATTAGCCATAACTATAGAGGAATTGACCCTGAAATAGTTTGGGACATAATCAACAATGAATTACAAGATCTCAAAAAAATTCTAGTAAATTCAATTCAACAAAACTTCAATGACTCATTATTAGAAAAGTATCTAAAATTAGATTACTATAAGCATTCTAGAAGAAACTTTTATCCAAATGACTAGCAGCCCAACTGCATTACTATTAGGAGCAGGCTTCTCTATTCCATTCGGGATGCCAAGCACAGAAAAGCTTACAGAGCTTGTAACTTCAGAAGAAATTAAATTCGCAAGAGCTACTTGGGAAGATTATTATACAGAAGAACAATGGCGCAGAGATGGCTTCTATATTAGTGATTTAGATTTCAGCGAGGCAGAAGCTTATCATAATATAATTCGTTTTTTATATGAAAAAGAACAAGCCATAGAATCTAAATTAGATCGAAACATTAACTTCGAAGATATATATTCACTGTTATACTCCCTAGAGCATCCCTCTAAAAATGCCTGCAATCACAGATATCTAGAGGGTTTCATCGAATATTTAGACAAATTAAATGATGAAAAGAAGACTAAATTAAAAATATCTTGGCTTGAACGAGATTTACTAAATGACCTAAAAGAAGAATACACTAAGCCTTGTTCTGAAGCCATGAAAATGCTTCAATGCATTATAGCTAAAGAATTACAGAAGGATTTTGAGCTAAATTCTCAACTCTTAGCATCTGAATTCTGGGATCACTTATTCAAATCTGAAAAAATAAATATATTCTCCTTAAACCATGACCTAATCATAGAACGGATCTTAGAACAAAAATCAAAGGATTTTCAAGATGGCTTTGAATTTAAAAATGGTTTTCAAGAATTTACTGATAATTTTCCAGATAATAATAAAATCAATTTTTTAAAATTACACGGCTCAATTAATTGGTTCAATGTAAGTGGCTCAGGCAGAAATTTTTACGTAAATAATAAAAATACCCGAATAATGAATAATAATGATATGTATTCTAAGCTATTAGAAAATAGCCAGGAATCTTTATCTATCGAGCACAGAGCATTCCTAACTGGCACTCAAAATAAATATGAAGAATACCTAATGAGCATTTACTCTGATTTAAAATGGCACTATAAAAGACTTCTCAAAGACACGGAAAAATTAATAGTAATAGGCTATAGCTTCGGTGATTACGGTGTAACCACTGAAATAATTAACTGGATGCATAAAAAAACCGATGCAAAGCTAATCATCATCGACCCCAACGCTAACAATCTCCTAGAAACTGGCTTCTTAATGCCAAGATTAAAGAAAAAGTTCCCCGAAAGAATTACAGCCATTAATAAACGCTTCCAATATCTAAAAGAAGCAGACTATAAATCTATTTTCAGTACTTAAAGAGATCGCCACAACTCCATCCCCTACGTTTTCATTGCCCTAATACTCCTCATCGGCACACTACATTTTCACCCTACTCAGCCTTGAGCACCTTGTACAGCAGTCTCTAAAATAAAATTCC
>JBMOEX010000108.1:0-6032 GCA_049314535.1 Vampirovibriophyceae bacterium
CCCTTGTGTCTTGATAAGACGAACTTGGGGACCCACGCTGCGCATGGGGTGAGTCGTTCAAGACACAAGGGGCTGATGATACCTAGTATTCTACGAGGTTCTCAAGCTCAATCAAAGCATTATGCAAAGTAATCCCAGAGAACAGATCATCATTAGCAATCTTAGAACTAGTCAGCCTTAAAACCCCAGCTTCATAGCAGAGTTTAATCTTACTTAAAATTTTAGAATCTCTCGGCGAAAGATATATCGCAAGCCTAATCAGATAGCCGATCTTCTTCGCTTTTTTCTGAATATTAAAATCTAGAAGACATAAATATTTTTTTATATCTTTATTCGTCTTATTTCCAGCAAGTGAAGTGAATAATACATAAGCAAGGAAAACCCTCTCTGGGTGAGAAAGATAAGGTAAGTTTAAGTTAATTAAATAGTCAAAAACCGCTATAGATTTCTGCTCTTTATTATTAAACAGAAAAGCCTGTATGAGTAGAGAAGACATAAATATCATTTTATGGAAATCTATTTTTATAGCCAGCTTAGAAGCATGGCTGTAAGCGGCTTTTATATCCATAAGCTCAAAGGATTCTATCCATTTAGATATTTCCTTAGCTCGCTTTAAACTCTCTTTAGGTTTAAGTTTAGTTATTTTCAAAACCGCCTCTATTAAAGGATCATAGCGTTTCACTTTCTCCTTCAATAGTGAATATATATACCCTTCACGTATACCACTAGTACAGAAAACTATTTTTTTAACTCCTGTCACCTTCAGTAAAGTGGTTAAAAGCAGGGCGGTAAGACGCAAAGCGGAGAAGACGTTATCTAATTTAAGGAACTCTTTCATCTCAGCGCTAGAAACTTCATAGTTACTGATAATTTTAAGTGGATAATCTTTAGATGCCATATGCAGCCTGGCTAGACGTTTCCAACGTCCACCGACTAAATATAAGGTATCCACTTTCTTTTCTTTATAAGCCTTAGCTTCAGATAAGGCACTCATAAGATATTTCTGCATTTGGCTAGGATTAAAGCCTTTAGACAGCTCTATATCTAGCATCGTGTGATAACCAAGCTTAAAGCTCGTACATTCAGTAATTTCAGGTAAATCGCCAGCACCAGCGGTAATTAAACTAAGCTCTAAACTTCCACCACCCAAATCAGCGACTACACCCTCTGCATCAGGCATCTCGACGATAACCCCCTCAGCAGAAAGCAGAGCTTCTTCCTCTCCAGAGATAACAGAGACTTTAGCATTTAAAATTTTCTCTACTTCACGAATAAATTCTTTAGCATCAGTAGCCTCTCTACAAGCTGATGTAGCGATGATATATCTTTCATATATCTTAGAAATATCTAGCAGAGCAGCAAATCTGCGAATGTTTTCATAGGCTTTTTCAAGATTCTCTTTTTTAAATACACCATTCATGGCTAAGCCTTCAGCCAAGTGGCATTCAGCTTTTTCATCTATAACTATTCTAGGAAATCTAGCTATCTCATCATAGATAACCATACGAATTGAGTTAGAACCTATATCAATAATCGCAAAACAATCGCTTAATTCAGCAGTAATCATAGATTAGCATCCTTAGCCAGATTTAAAAAAGTCTGATGAATATTAACCTTATCAGATAAGACATGCATCCGCTCATAAGTTCCATCAGATTTTAATAGCCAAGACTGCTCATTATCAGCAAGGTTATAAAAAATCACCTCTTCTAAAATTCTTTTATGAATCACGGGATCTTCTAAAGGAATCATAGACTCGACTCTACGAATAAAACTTCTTGGCATCCAGTCAGCAGAAGATAAAAATACTTTAGCCCGAGTCGAAGGTATACGACTGCCGTTCGCAAAACAGACTATACGAGAATGTTCAAGGAATCTACCAATAATACTTTTCACCTTAATATTTTCGGAAAGCCCTTTTAGACCAGGCTTTAAACAACAAATACCCCTAACAATCAAGTCTACCTTAACCCCCGCTGCTGATGCGGAATAGAGCTTATCTATAATATCAGAATCCACTAGAGCATTTAATTTAGCGATAACATGAGCAGGCTTACCATCTTTCGCATTCTCTATCTCAATATCTATAAGGGAAAATAAATCAGTCTTTAAATTTAATGGTGAAATAGATATTTTCTCTAGCGAGTCTGGTCGCACATAACCAGTAACATAATTAAATATCTTCGCTGCATCACGGGTCAGGACTGGATCAGCCGTAAAAACACTTATATCCGTGTATATTTTCGCTGTCTGCGGGTGATAATTTCCAGTTCCAAAATGAGCATAGCTTCTTAACTGCCCTTCTTCTTTTCTTGTCACCAAGATCATCTTAGAGTGAGTCTTATATTTCATAAACCCAAATACTACTTGGGCTCCAGACTTCTCTAAAACTCCAGCAAGTTTAATATTTTTCTCTTCATCGAATCTTGCCTTCAGCTCCACCATAACGGTAACTGATTTACCAGCTTCGGCTGCCAGAGCTAAAGCTTTCACAATAGGCGAATCTTCACTAGTCCTATAGAGCGTTTGCTTAATCGAAACAACATTAGGATCTTTAGCAGCCTGCGTCAAAAAATCGATTACTGGATCAAAAGATTCATAGGGATGGTGCAGTAGTATATCCTTTTCACGAATTGCAGTAAAAATATCACCATCTTTAAGATAGGCTGGCACACTTGGACTAAACGGTACGAATTTCAGCTGTGGCATCTTCTTTGAGCTAATCTGCTCTAGATCAGAGAGATTCAGTAAGCCATCCATTTTAAAAATATCACTAGGACGTATGTGTAGCTCCTCCGTCGCAAACGCTATTAAGTCAGGGTCTATATCTTTATTTACGATAAGACGAATTACAGTTCCCTGCTTACGTTTACTGAGTGCAGATTTAAAACTCTCTATAAGCTCCTCTACATCCTCTAAATCATCATCTATCTCCATCTCACTATCGCGAATTAAGTGAATAAAACCAGAGGAAATAACATCGAAATTATGTAAAATCTTAGAAAGGAACATAGTCACCGCAGATTCAGTCGGTAAAAGCCTTTCATCTTTCCCAAATAAATGAATAAATCTTTCTAAGTTCTGTGGAATAGAAATTACTGACCATTGTTGCCTCTGTGTGTCTCTATCAAAGAGTTTCAAGACTATAGAAAGAGCGTCATTAGGAATTACTGGAAAAGGATGTACTGGATCTATAGCAAGTGGCGTTATAGTCGGAAATATTTTTTCGATGAAATGCTTTTCTAGCCAGCATTTTTCATCACTAGTCAGATCCTCTGGTTTAACGATCTCTATCCCCTCATGCTTAAGCTCATCTATAAGCTGATGTAAAACATCTACCTGCTCCACAAGGAACCTAGTAGTTTTTTTCCTGATCGCATTTAGTTGTTCTAAATTAGTCAGTCCTTCCTTAGTCGGAATGTTAATTTCAGCATCTAATTTTCGGTGTATACCAGCCACCCGAACCATAAAGAACTCATCTAAATTACGATCCGAAATAGCTAAAAATTTAATCCTCTCAAAAAGCGGATGATTTTTATTACGAGCTTCATCTAAAACTCTTGCGTTAAACTCTAGCCACGAGAGCTCTCTGTTTATAAGTCTTTTAGGTGAATCAAAATCTATATTCTGCATTTAGGAATTTATACTTTAAGCATAACTTACATGAGCTTTTATGGCATTATTGCATTTATAAAGACGCTCTAAGATCGTGCAACGGTTGCTTACACAGAATATTATTGACTAAAAGATAAAACTTTTAACTAATAACCACAATGGATATATTCACCTCCCGCCAAAACCCTAATCAACATTCTACAACTCCATTTGGAGCCTTTCTATGATTCCTCCTGGGCAAAGTACGGAAAGTGCTATACCTTTACCTGAAGCAATCATTAGTGCGTTACGTCCACCAGTATCAACTTGCGTTAACACTTCTTCCAGCTTACTTTTTGGTATTTTATCTATTATAAGCTTTGCTAATCCTTCTTGACCTTTATGTAAAGCAATCATTAGTGCGTTACGCTTATTACCACCAGGCTGTGTTAACACTTCTTCCAGCTTATTCTCTGGTATTTTATCCATTATGAGCTTTGCTAATTCTTCACGATTCCGGTCTACAGCACGCATTAGTGTGTTAAATCCATTAACATCAACCTGTGCTAACACTTCCCCCAACTTACCTTCTGGTATTTTATCCATTATAAGCTTTGCTAATTCTTCATTCCCCGCACCTGTAGCAATCATTAATACGTTACGTCCATAAGCATTAAGCTGGTTTAACACTTCTTGCAGCTTATCTTCTGGTATTTTATCCATTATGAGCTTTGCTAATTCTTCATTCCCCGCACCTGTAGCAATCATTAGTGCGTTACGCTTATCATCATCAACTTGCATCAACACTTCTTCCAGCTTATCCTCTGGTATTTTATCTATTATAAGCTTTGCTAATTTTTCATTACCATTACGTAAAGCATGCATTAGTGCATTACGTCCCCATCTATCAACCTGCGTTAACACTTCCTCCAGCCTATCTTCTGGTATTTTATCTATTACAAGCTTTGCTAATCCTTCATCACTCGAAGATGCAACATACATTAGTGCGTTACATTTATTATCATCAACCTGCATTAATACTTCCCCCAGCTTACCTTCTGGTATTTTATCTATTATAAGCTTTGCTAACCCTTCATTACCATTACGTAAAGCATGCATTAGTGCATTACGTCCCCATCTATCAACCTGCGTTAACACTTCCTCCAGCCTATCTTCTGGTATTTTATCTATTACAAGCTTTGCTAATCCTTCATCACTCGAAGATGCAACATGCATTAGTGCGTTATCTCCATTGATATTAACCTGTGTCAACATTTCTTCCAGCTTCTCTTCTGGTATTTTATCCATTATAAGCTTCACTAATCCTTCATCACTCGAAGATGCAACATGCATCAATATGTTATATTCATGAGTATCAACCTGTATCAACAGCTCTTTCAGCATATCTTCTGGCATTTTATCCATTATAAGCTTCGCAAACCCTTCATTACTATCAGACGCAGCATACATCAATACATTACATCCATGAGGATCAACCTGCATCAATACTTCTTCCAGTTTATCTTCTGGTATTTTATCTATTATAAGCTTCGCGAATCCTTCATTAATCTTAGATGCAGCAATCATCAATACGTTACGTCCATTAACATCAACCTGCGTTAACACTTCTCCCAGCTTGCCTTCTGGTGTTTTATCTATTATAAGCTTTGCTACTCTTTCCTTATCATGAAGTGCAGCATGTATCCATGCGTTATTTCCACGAGCATTAAACTGCATTAATACATTCGGATCTTTATCGATAACGAGCCCAACCAAATCTTCGCGATCAATGTCGATCATATTGAACATAAAATCGGCTCCTTCATTTTCAGCTAAATAATTAGTTTCTAAATAATTTTTCCCTTGATTATTCAGTCTTAATAAATTTGGAATTAAATAACCTTTTTCATTTTCTACAGCTGTAAGCATAACTTGTGCGACACCAAGAGATATTCCATATTTCTTATTAAGTTCAAATGATTTTACAATAGCTTCCACAGAGGGCTTGGTGTTTTTTAATTCTTCTAAAACTATCATTTGATCAATTAAATTAGGTACTTGGTAGCTATATACTAAATTATTATTCGGATTAAGCTGCATGGTGTCTAAATCTAAGGATTTAGTTTCAAGTGTGACGCCATTATTATTCTTCATTAAGCTCAATAATGAATCAGGAGGATAATCCAGAAATTCTTTATCTACATGAACATGCTGGCTTAAAAAAAGCATTAAATCTGGAGATTGATGAAAAATATTTACAATTTCAAAAAGGCTTTTCTGATTTTCTTTGTTTAGCTTAAAACCACCTTCTCCTGTCCTCATTTCTGAGATTGAGTCACCAAAATCAGTGCCAAGCTCAATAAAATCTGCATAGTGCTTTAAGCGTTCTTGAATAATAGAAGTATCATCCCTGCAACCATTATCACCGGCTAATTTCA
>JBMOEX010000109.1:0-5988 GCA_049314535.1 Vampirovibriophyceae bacterium
TTAACGTTTCAAGCAGTACTCTTGATAACTACGATAATTCCTCTGAATCTCTTCCATGCTATCAGCACCGAATTTCTCGAGAAAAGCTCTTGCGATAGTGAAAGCTAACATCGCTTCTAAAACTACTCCAGCAGCTGGCACCACACAAACATCTGACCTTTCAAAATGAGACTTAGAATCATTCTGGGTTTCTAAATCAATAGAATCTAGCGTGGAAACTAATGTAGGAATAGGTTTTACACCAACTTTACAAACTATCGGCTCACCATTACTCATACCACCCTCTATACCACCAAGGTTATTAGATTTACGAGAATAACGAAATTCTTTATCTATCTTCTCTTTGGCAAGAAAAATTTGATCTTGTACTACAGAACCTGGATGTTCTCCTACTCCCTTCCCCATGCCGATTTCCACTGACTTAACAGTATGCACACTCATTAAAGCTTGTGCTATAAGACCATCTAATCTTCTATCCCACTGGACATGGCTACCTAAGCCTATAGGCACGCCCACTGCAAAAACTTCTACGGTACCACCTACAGTATCACCGCTTTTACGGATTCGGTTTATGTACTCTTTCATCCGTGTCTCTGTTTCAGAAGTATCGCAGATACGTAATTCTGAAGCCTCGACTTTATCTTTAAAGCTCTGATAATCAAGACTCTCTCTTAAAGCTTCTGCAGATTCACTCAGACCTATCTCACCGATATTTAATACATGAGAAAATATATCTATTCCAAAATTCGCTAAAAATTTCCTACAAATAGCCCCTACTACCACTCTAGAAGTGGTTTCTCTCGCAGATGACCTCTCCAAAATATCTCTAACATCGGTGGCATGATATTTCACAGCACCAGCTAAATCTGCATGCCCTGGTCTTACCTTAGAAATAAATCTAGCAGCAAGCTGCTCACTCACTTCTGCGATAGATTCATCTACTGGAGCAGGGTTCATAGCATAAAGCCATTTTTCATGATCTTTATTAATAATCTTTATACTCAAAGGCGCTCCACCAAAGCTTCTTCCATGCCTCACACCACCAGTAAAGAAAGCCTGATCTTTCTCTATCTTCATGCGAGCACCTCTGCCGTAACCGCCTTGGCGTCGCTTTAAATCTAAATCTATGTCTTCTTTTAAAAGTAACATATTCGAGGGAATCCCCTCTAGGATTATGTTTAATTCCGGTCCATGGGACTCCCCAGCTGTAAGGAATCTAAGAGTCATTAGCTTTTAACCCAACGCAAAATCTGAATCCAACTATTTAACATCTTAGCTCTACGGTCAAGAGAATCTAATAGATTCAGTCTCTCAACATGGGTCAATTTACCCTTTTTCAATTTATTTTTAAGAAAATTAAGTGATTTAGTATCATTCGCGATTTCACGCTGTATATATCTAAAGCTAAAAGCCTTATGGCGCATCTTACGTGGACGAAGAGTATCTTTAGTCGTCTCCTCTGTCTCTTCGGTAACTTCTACTTCATCTAAATCTCCGCCTTCTTCTTCAGCGAGAGCATCTAACGCAAGTGCATCAGCCTGAACATCCTGCTGCTCTACGTCAAACTTAGCTTCAATCTCTTCACTTTCAATAAAATCCTGAATATAAGAAGGTTCCTTCTTAGCTTTCTTAATAAAAGGCTTTTCATCTTCATCTTCTTCTTCATCTTTAGCTGAAAGTATAATCGCAGACTCAGAAACTGTTTCCTCGCTTAAATGTTCAGAAATAATTATCGAATCATCTGCCTTCTCAACAGTAGAAGACTCAGGCGAGTCTGTTTCCTCTGATTTTTTATTTCCCTCTAGAGCTTTCTTTTCTTTTTTACGCTCATCATCGAAGAGCTGTTTTATATCTTTATTACGCTTACCTTCTGCTTTAAGAGCCATGACTCTACGCACGACAGCGACTACATCATCTGCAAGATGAATATTTCTTTTCACCTTTAGATTAGGAAGCTCAAAAAATTTCAAAAGCTTCTTCAGAACTAGATCCGTAATCTCTAATTCCGCAGCTAACTCTTTTACTGTTATTAAATCACTTTCTGACAAGATGTTTTATATTATGCAACGTTTCTGATACGTTTGTGTGCTCTTCCTTTTTTAAGCTCAGCACTCGTGATGCCAGACTTAAGATGAGGAAAGGTTTTTATAGCTTTAGTAGAAACTTTTATTTTCTGTTTTTTACCATCAATAATGGCAACGATAGTCTGAAGATTAGGCTCAAATCTTCTTTTAGCAGTAGGGTTATAGTGAGATCTTAAGAAAGCATATCTCCAGCCTTTACCTGCTTTTTTACCTGTTATCGCACACACTTTTGACATAATATTTTTCCTAAATTTCTTCTCTTAAAACTCTTAGTGATTTACTGTAGTCGTAAAAGGCATTAAACCTACAGCTCTAGATCTTTTTATAGCTCTTTTAACTTTTCTAATTACCTTAGCTTTAAGACCTGCTTGGCGAAGGTTAAGTATTTTACCAGTGTTATAGTCGATAAAATTCTTAAGCACGTCAGTATTTTTATAATCAACCTCTCTTTCATCTACCACGATGATTTTAGGGGTTTTCTTAAAGTTCTTAAATGGTTTTTTAGTGAAGGCCATGAGAGTGAAAATTATAGCATTAGTTTTTAGTAGTGTTAAGAGTTCTTGGGATCTTTTATTTTGAGTTTATTTTTTTCGCGCATTGCTCTGCGAATTTTGACTCGTATTAGACGCATTACTCGGTTCACTAATCCTTTGTTGCCCAGCCTCTCTTGCCTTCTGCTGTGTTGTTGTTCCGCTAGTTCCTTGAGAAGCTACTTTTTGCTGCTTATGGCTTACTTTATCAGAAAGACGAGTATCCGCTCCTTCGCCACCGATATTACCTTTTCTCAAAAATACAGTAGGGTCTTCACCTGTACCATTCTTGTAGTCAAAAGTTTTGACCTTACTCACTGGATAAACCTCTGGTCTAGGCATCTTACCTTTAAGAAGATGATCAGCCGCTTCTCGATAATCATAAACAAGAATCGTATTTTTATCCTTCATAACCACGACTATATCAATTGGTGGCGTACGTGCAAGTTCAGTAACCTGCTTAGAACCGCCATTAGCTCTTGCACTTGCATCACTAATAGTCATCTGCTGAGTACCTCCGGTAAGCGGAGCTAAGTCTGGACTCTGAAGTATGGAGGTAATACTTCTGCCATGAGCAGTAGCGACCACACCCAAACCATCAGCAATTCCGGAAGCCAGTGTTTCAGCCTGTTCCCTCGTCTTAATTTCATCCGTAAACAAAGCTTCTGCACCACTGTTCGCAACCGCTTCTTTTAAAGTCCGATCATAAGTTTTATTCGGCTCAATTGACATTCTTAAAGCTTTACCCAAAACCGGATGAGGAGCAGTAGTACTACCACCAATTTCATTAAATTCATCCTTCTCAACTATTACTGCATTTCTCGTTTCGGCCACAGACTGAGCAAGAGCTCTTAATAAAGTCGTTTTACCAGAACCAGGTACACCAAGGATTAACACTGATTTTCCACCACCTATCTGTTCCGTGAGATTATGCAACAGATTAGGATCTTGTCTTACATATGATCTGGCGATACGCCAAGAGGCCCAAGCTGTTTTCAAACCCTTAACCATTTCACCAAGATGATTTCGAATCTCACCTATTATCGGTTTTCCAGAGTGTGTTCCTGAGATTCTGTGCAAATTAGGAGTCTCTATTAAAAGACTACCTCTATTACTCTTAGGGTCAAGTGCTACGTTACCCATCAAAGAATCATACTGCTCTCTACTAATAACATTCTCTGGCAATATATCTCGCCACTCATCACCAATCTTAGCTCTGATGGGCCTATCAACCGCTACCTGAATCTGTTTAAGATCCAACAAAAAAGGTATTAAAGCCACTTGATGATCCGCTGGCAACAAAGCCACTAGAGCTTGAATCTCCTCCCTATTTAATTCGCTAACCTCTTCATTTGACATCCTTTGAATTTCAGCTTGAGTCGGTCTACGAAGTCCTTCCAATAAAGCCGTAGAGGTTTTGGAATTGTTATTAGAACCTCTATGTACGTTATCATGCTCATCTCCCAAATTTGAGCTATTTATCGATAAAGGACTATTAGAAGGAATGCTAGAATTCATCCACCCAATTCTATTTCAAGCAAGACATATTTTTCAAGAGAAAAAACATAATATTATCTAGAATTTTATGATAATAATTTAACCTTCAATTTCTTAACCACAAAAATGAAGCTGTAAACTAACATCGAAAAGCTAAACTTCTATTTATGCCTCTATATTTAATCGCTACTCCTATAGGAAATTTAGAAGACATCACCCTGCGTGCCTTAAGGCATCTTCGAGAGGCGGATTTAATTTACAGTGAAGACACACGTGTCAGCATAAAGCTTTTAAATCATTTTGAAATTACTGGTAAAAAGCTTATTAGCTGTAACAAAGAAAATGAATTCAGGCGCATAGCAGAGATAAAATCCTCTTTGGCAGAAGGAAAAAATATAGTTCTTATCTCAGATGCGGGGACGCCGCTTATCTCAGACCCCGGCTCACTGATACTTCAGGAGCTTTGGGGCTTATCTGAAGAGAGTTTTATTCATGAAAATCGAACACCGCATGTAGTCCCTATCGGCGGCATCTCTTCTTTAACTTCAGCCCTCAGCGCCTGCCCATTAGACACTTCTCGTTTCGTCTTTGAAGGCTTTTTACCACACGGCGGGAAGCAGCGTCGCAGAGTACTAAAGAGACTCTTAAGCGAGGAAAGACCTATCGTTTTCTTTGAAAGCCCTCACCGAGTGATAGATACGCTAGAGGATTTAGAAAAACTTTTTAACGTCGAGCCCGAGATAACAGCAGATCAAGAGAAAACACCTACTGAAAATACTTCGCTTATTTTTATCGCACGTGAAATGACCAAGCTCCACGAGGATTTTTTTCTCGGCACTCCTGTAAATGCAATCACATGGCTTCAAGATAAATTTCCTAGTGGTAAAATCCAAGGTGAATTTGTGCTAATTTTTAAACATGCTTTTTGTGACGAATCACGCTAAAAAAAATGGCAGAGCATCAGAAATAGATAAACCATTTATTTTTGAGCAGAGTGACAATGAAGTCGGGCAGCAGATATATTTCTGTGAGGATAAAGACGGCATTCAGACCGAGATCGGAGCAAATAAGCTGTTAACCAAGCTCAGAGAAACAGATGCGCAGGAATTATTAATTTATTTTCACGGCTTTAATGTTCAGCCAGCCAGAGCCATCGAGCATGGACGCAAAATGCAAGCATTTTTCACCCAATTAGGTGCTTCTATAAAGGTAGTACCTTTTATATGGCCCTGTAGTGATAAAACTGGAATCATTCGAGATTATTATGACGACCAAGATTCAGCGAATGCAAGTGCTATCGCCTTTGCGAGAATGATGGCTAAATTTATGGAGTGGCAAGAAAAAAATCGAGATGCTGGAATCACTTGTATGAAAAGAGTAAATATTTTATCTCACTCCATGGGTAACAGAGTTTTCAGAAATAGCATGGCTTACTGGCTCAAGAACTACTCTAAAACAGCAAACGCTCCTTTTTTATTTCGCAATGTCTTTATGGTAGCGGCTGATATAGCGAACCAGTCTTTAGAAAAAACTCAAAATGGTTATGTAATCTGCGAAGCCTCAAGAAATGTCATCACCTACTTTGCGAGTGATGATCAAGCACTTAGGGGCAGTAAAGTCGCGAATGTAAAACGTGGACAACTCACACGTAGATTAGGTCACACGGGACCAGAAGATATGAAAAAGTCTAACAGCCCAGTGCCAGATAACGTCTATGCGGTAGATTGCAGTGATGTAAATAGTGAATATGACAGCCCCATGGGACATTCATATTTTATAGATGATAAAAATGGTAAACCTAATAAAGTTTTCCTGCATATCGCTGAGACTATAAAAACGGGCAGGTTAAAAGCTGATCAGCATAGGATTTTAGTAAT
>JBMOEX010000110.1:0-5906 GCA_049314535.1 Vampirovibriophyceae bacterium
CCGCAAGCTTCAATAAAATATTCCATCTGTTGAACTGAAGTCCTATATGTCGTATTAGCAGCCGAGACGACATTCTCCTCCATCATATTTCCACCTAAATCATTACAGCCAAAATTTAAAGAAAGCTGCCCGATTTCATGACCTTGCGTCACCCAACTAGCTTGGAAATTTTTAAAATTATCTAAGAATATCCGAGAAACAGCAAGCGAACGCAAATATTCTTCACCAGATGAATCTTTATTATATTTAGGTAATTTCCCATCACGTTCATAAGCATTCATGATTTTCCCAAGTGGCGTATCCCCACGCTGAAAATTCCAGAGCACAAAGGCTGTAAAACCATTAGTCCTATCTTGTAAATCACGTAAGGCTCTTAAATGCTCCACTCTGTCTTCATAAGTCTCCACATGACCATACATCATAGTCGCTGATGATTTAAAACCTATACTATGAGCGACTTCCATTATGTCGAGCCAACGCTGTGAATTGATTTTCTTGGGAGCAATAATTAACCTCACTCTCTCAGTAAGAATTTCAGCACCAGCACCTGGTAGAGAATCCATACCAGCTTCTTTTAAAGCTAAAAGTACTGTCTTAATTTCCTCTAAAATAGGTTCTTTAATATTAGCTATTTTAGTACCATCCCCGTAAGCAGAGACAGAAGTGAAATATTTTTCAGCAATATGATTAATTTCAGAAGGACTAAGAGCATGTAATGTTACAGAAGGAAAATCCCTTTTAATATTAATAAATAGCTCCTGATAATAATCCAAACCTAATTCTGGATTATGCCCTCCCTGTAAAAGAATCTCAGTACCATTTATAGCAACAAGTTCTGCAATCTTAGGTTTTATCTGTGTCTCATAATCTAGCGTATAAGCTGGATTAGATTTATCATCTACGCCAGGGTAAGTATAAAATGCACAAAAGCTACAGCTCGCCGTGCAAACATTACTGTAATTAATATTACGCTGCACTACATAAGTGACTGCTTCACTATCTGGGTGAAGCTTCTGGCGCTTTTCATTCGCCACATAAGCTAATTCTAAAAGATCAGCATGCTCAAAAAGCTCAAGAGCTTCTTCTGAAGTGATTCGCTGCCCCTCTAGAGCTTTATTTAAAATAGGATTTGAGGTTAAAAGCATAAACTAATTACATTTTAGCTAGGTTTCAATATGCAAATGATAAAATTACTTTTATGAATCATAAAGCTAAAAACGTGCTTAGTGGAGAATTAAAACCATGCTGTTACGAACCCATGACAGGTTACTTTAGAGATGGGTTTTGCCGTACAGATAATAGTGATTATGGTAACCATACGGTTTGCGTTATCGTTAGTGATGAATTTTTAACTTACAGTAAAGCTATGGGCAATGACCTCAGCACGCCTTTTCCGCAATACAATTTCCCTGGACTTAAGCAAGGTGACAAATGGTGTCTATGCGCGGCTCGCTGGCAACAGGCTTTTTTAGATGGCTTTGCCCCAGATGTAGTTCTTGAATCTACTCATGAAAACTGTTTAGAAAATATAATGCTAGAAGATCTAAAATCGCATAGCTATGTCTCATGAAGATATTACATACATCTGATTGGCATATTGGACGCACTCTTTACGAAAAAAAAAGATACGATGAATTTGAACAATTCTTCACTTGGCTATTACAAACTCTTGAATCTGAAAATATAGATGTCTTATTAATCGCTGGTGATATTTTTGATACTGGAACTCCTAGTAATAAAGCACAGGAATTATATTATAAATTTCTTTGTAACGTGAATAAAACGAAGTGCCAGCACATAGTCATCATAGGTGGGAACCATGATTCAGCTTCATTTTTAAATGCTCCGCAAAGTATCTTAAAATCCCTAAATGTACACGTAGTCGGAGCTATCTCTAATAATCTTGAGGACGAAGTTCTTATTTTAGATATTTTAAAAACGCCAAATGCAGATCTAGAGAGAATTACAAAGCACCTACCAAGTCCAGAAATTTCAAAATTAATAATATGTGCCGTTCCCTATCTTAGAGATAAGGATATTAGAACAGTAAATGCTGGTGAGAGCGTAGAAGATAAAGCCCAGAATTTAATTCAAGGGATTAAAGAACACTACTCTGCGGTAGCTGAACTGGCTTTAAAAAAACGAGACGAACTTTATACAGAGTGTATTGATAAAAAACCAGCATATATTCCAATAATCGGCACTGGGCACCTTTTTGCAGCTGGTGGTATCGCTGGAGATGGAGTTAGAGATCTTTACGTAGGCTCTCTTGCTTATGTAAATATCGAAGCCTTCCCTAAATGCTTTGACTATGTAGCATTAGGTCACTTACACATAGCTCAATCGCTAGGAGGCACTGAACATATACGCTACAGCGGCTCCCCTATTCCCATGGGTTTTGGGGAAGCTAAGCAGATAAAAAAGCTTATCACGATAGATTTTTCAGAAAATAGAGATAAAGACCATGTTCACGAGGAACAGTATGTAATCCCCTCCTCCGTTAAACCCTCTATTAGTGAGGTGAGTATTCCTAATTTTCAAATGCTAGAGAGAATTAGTGGTAACTTAGATCATATAACTCAAAAAATAAAAGAGCTAAAGACAAATCACAGCAATGCATGGCTTGAAATAGAATACACAGGTTTAGAAATAATTCCAGATCTGAAAACCAAACTAGATGAAGCTATCCTAGAATCAAATTTGGAAATCAGAAGAGTGAAAAATAAAAGAATCAGTGAAAGCATTATAAAGTCTAACTTTAGCCAAGAGAATCTTAAAGATCTAAATCCAAATGAGGTTTTCGATAAATGTCTTGAAATAAATAAAGTAGAGGAAGCTGATAGGATCTTACTTAAAGCTAGCTATCGAGAGATTCTAAACTCAATCCTTGAGGAGGATATACGGGTATCTTAATTAATGAAGATATTAGAGTTGCGATTTAAAAATCTTAATTCATTAGTCGGTGAGTGGCTAATAGATTTTAATGCCCCAGAATATATTAGTGATGGGATATTTGCTATCACTGGTGCTACTGGAGTTGGCAAAACCAGTATTTTAGATGCTATCTGTCTTGCATTATATGGGGAGACACCAAGATTAGGAAAAATTACCAAATCCTCAAATGAAATAATGTCAAGGCAAACCGCTGAATGCTTTGCTGAGATTTGCTTTGAGACCAAAGAAGGTCAGTTTCGCTGTATCTGGAGTCAGCATCGATCTCGTAAAAAAGCTGATGGTGACTTGCAAGCACCTAAACATGAAATATCTAATGCTACTACTGGTCAAATCCTAGAATCTAAAATCAAAGACGTAGACAGCATCATAAGAACCAAAATAGGTATGGACTTTAAACAGTTTACACGCTCTATTTTACTCGCTCAAGGTGGTTTTGCAGCCTTCCTTCATGCAAAGACAACAGAGAGGGCCTCTATCCTAGAGCAGATTACCGGTACAGAAATTTACACGAACATATCAATGCGCATTCACGAAAGGCGTAGCAGTGAACTAAGAAAACTAGAACTCTTGAAAAGTGAACTATCTAGTATAGAACTCCTAAGTGAAGAAGCCTTTATTGAAAAGGAACTAGCATTAAATAAAAGCGAAGAAACCGAAAAAACTTTAAATAAAGAAATTGATGTTTTAGAAGAATCTATTGATAGATTTAAAAAAATAGCAACTCTAAAAGAATCCCTAGCCCAGTCAGAGACGAGGCTCAGTGAATATAACGCTGCATTAGAAAAAAATCAAGCAGAAGAACTTAGAAATATTACAGAAAGAATATTCTCAAGAAAAAAAGAATTAGAAACTAATAAGGGAAAGCTTTTCAAGCTTAATACCAATCTAACAAATGCAGTGGAATATTTAGAAAAAAATAAGCAAGATGAAATATTAATCTCTGAGTTAAGTGCTATCAAAGACTCCTTCTTGCATTATCAGGAATTATCGAAGGCGAAAGAAGAAAAAAATAAATATCTTGTGAAACTAGATCACGAACTAAGTAGTCACAGAAAGCTTTACACACAAGCATCTCAATCCAGGGATGAGAAAAATAAATTAAAAGATAAGTTAGTAGAAGCTTTACCTAAAATCAAAGAAAATCAATTTAGGCTACTAAATATCAAAAAGTCACTATTAGACACACAAATCAAGAATGAAAAACATAATTTAGAATCTCTCACAGACAAACTTAAAACAGCTGAAGAACAAAAAAATATTTTAAATGATCTAATAGAGAATTTAGAATTAGAAAAAATATTATTAATTAAAATTTCTGACTTAGAAGCAAAACGAAAAGAACTAGAAGAAGGAAAACCTTGTCCCCTCTGTGGTTCCACTAATCATCCTTACACAAAAGGCGAATTACCCCTTTCAAATAAAGACTTTGAGCATAAATTTACAGAAGCCAAAAATAAATTTAAAAATGCAGGGCTAAATATCATAAGCCTAGAAAAAGAAAAAATAAGTCTAGAAAAGGATTTAGAATACTCCTCAAAAGAATTAAACTCATGTCTTTCACTAATACAAACAGAAAAAGATAAGTTCGAATATCAAATCGAAGATTTCATTAGCTGCACTAGCGATAATACAAACCCTGAAAACACCTCTATATCTACTTTAGATAGAATCTCTACAGATTTAGAAAATTTAAAAATAGAAGAAGAAAATTTATTAAATACTAAAAATAAATTAATTAGCGAAATAGAAATAGAGAATAATAAACTTAATAAGCTTAAAGACGAAGGTCTGAAAATGAATAGTGAACTTAAGCTTGGTCAAGAAAGAGTTTCAGAAATAGAAAAACAAATCCTCTCAATGAAAAAGGCATTAAAACTAAGACTCGAACCCTTTAAATTAAGTTTATTCAACATTTCCAAATCAAACGCAGAAATTGAAGCCTGCGAGCAGTTCCTAGAGGAAACTGATATAGAGCAAATATTGCACAAGCTACAAGATAAATTAAACAATTACAATCAAGAGTTACGAATCAAGAATGAATCAGAGTCTCTGATTATAAAATTGAATGACGAGAATGAAAATATTCATACGAAGATTAAAACTATTTACGAAGAACATCTTGAACTTAAAACTTCTATCGAAGAAAAACTAAAAAACGCAGAAGTTGGAGTTCCGCAACAGTGCCATAAAGGCTTAGAGGAATTAGAACAGGAATACAAACAAATAATCCGTACAAAACAAAACTTAGAAAAAGACAAATACAGTACAGAAGTAAACATTAATACCCTAAATCAAGATTTACAAAAATTACTTCAAACTGTGCAGCAGCCTCTAGAAGAAGGGACTACAGTAAATGAAAATCGATTTAATGAATTAATCTCTGAGAAGAATTTATTAACAGAGCAAAAAAGAAATCTCCTCGAAGAAATCGGTAGCTTAAAAAGAGAATTAAAACATAATCTAGAAGCCAAGGATAAATATCTTGAAAAAACTAGTTCCATAGAAGCTCAGCAAAAAGAATATGGACGCTTTGATAAACTACATAGCTTAATCGGTCATTCTGAAGGAAAAAAATATCGAGAGTTCGTACAAGCACTTAGCTTTGAGATGGTTATACATCATGCTAATAAACAATTAGAGAGTATGTTTGATCGTTATTTATTAATCATGGATAAGGATATGCCTTTAGAGCTTAATGTCATAGACAACTATCAAGCTGGCGAGATACGCAGTACTAAAAATCTTTCCGGTGGTGAAAGCTTTATCATAAGCCTTGCTCTTGCCCTAGGCTTATCTAAAATAGTGAGTTCCAAGGTAAATGTAGACTCGCTATTTTTAGATGAAGGCTTCGGCACTCTAGATTCAGAAGCTCTAGAAATAGCTTTAGAAACTCTATCTAATTTAAAACAAACTGGAAAGCTGATAGGCATTATCTCCCACATGGAAGCTCT
>JBMOEX010000111.1:0-5866 GCA_049314535.1 Vampirovibriophyceae bacterium
ATTTGAGCTGATTAAAAGACTCTTCACTAAAAATATTAACGGGCTGATTTAAAGGTACTATTTCATTAGCATAGATATAGGTGTTCATAAGCTTTTCAATTTTTGTATCATATTTTTTGAAATCAACTGTATCTGCATAACGCTGCTTAACTGCTTCTTTAAGATTATAGAAGTACCTTAAATCGTGCTTATAGCGATCAATCTTAGACTGGGGCTCATTTTTAATAAAACTCACCGAAGATAACGCTATTTTTAATACCTTACTATATTCATTTAAAGCATCATAAAATTCTTCTCTCAAGCTATCTTTAGCTAACTCCTGCTGAATAGCTTCATGATCAGTTTTATTCTGAACTTCTTTAAAAAGATCCCAGAGATTAGAATTAACCTGTGCTAAGCGACTAATCTCAGTATCTATATTTGCAAAAGCTCCCTCTAAATCAGTCTTATCATAACCCTCTAAAGCATCATAAATATTAAAAGCCTTATCAAGCTCAGAGACTACATTTGCATAATCGATTATATAACCAAACTCTTTAGCCTCAGCTAGCCTATTTACTCTAGCGATAGCCTGCAAGAGTGTATGTTCTTTTAAAGTCCGACAGAGATAGAGTACTGTATTTTTAGGTGCATCAAAGCCAGTGAGCAGCTTATCTACAACTATGATTATTTCTAATTCATCACCATTTTTAAATTCATTAATAATAGAATCCGTATAATTCTTTTCAGTACCATATTTTTCCATCATCTGCTGCCAGAAATGATTTACTTCAGAAACATCACCTTCATCATCAGTACCCTCTAAATCCTGTGGAGGAGAGATAATCACAGCTGACTTAATTGAACCTAAATCCCTAAGGTAGTTATAATACTTAATCGCAGTCTTTTTATTCGGAGTAACTAACTGAGCTTTAAAACCAGAATCCTGCCAGTTTTTCGTAAAATGTTCATTAATATCAAAAGCCACCATATAGATTACTTGATCTGTTTTCTGAAGCATTTTAGGACTGGAGTATTTTTTCTTTAAGCTTGTCTTCTGGTCTTTAGAAAGGTCTACAGTGTGTCTCTCGAACCATAAATCTATAGCAGCTTCATTTTGTGAAATATCGACCAACCTAGCCTCATAGAGAAGCGGCACCACGGCTTTATCTTCTACTGCCTGTCTAATTGAATAATGCGGCTCAATTAAACCACCAAATTTTGAAAAATTATTTTTCTCTGCCTTTAATAGTGGCGTTCCTGTAAAACCTAAATAGCAGGCATTCGGTAACATTTTACGCATACTTGCATGCAAATTACCGAAATTCGTTCTATGACTTTCATCTACCAGAACAAAGATATTCTCTGACTCATCTTGAAAGCTTTCAGCATTTAAAGCTTTATCAAATTTATGAATCAAAGTAGTTATAATTGATTCCTGATTTTTCAAATGAGCTATTAAATTACGTCCAGAACTAGCTTTCTTCATGCTTAGCCCACAGGCTTTAAAAGTATTAGTAAGCTGTTTATCTAAATCTTCTCTATCAGTAACTAAAAGTATTCTAGGATTAGAAATAGCTTGAGACATTGTAATAGCTCTAACCAACATAACCATAGTTAAAGACTTGCCAGAACCTTGAGTGTGCCAGATTATCCCACCATTACGCTCTGGATTAGGTGGTACTGAAATTCTTGCCATAGTAGACCTAATAACAAAATACTGCTGATATCTAGCGATTTTTTTATTACCAGAATCATAGATCATATAATTAAAAACTAAGTCTAAAAGCCTGTCTCTCCTGCATAAACTAAAAATTAATTTATCCTGCTCAGTGAGAAGTCTTTTCCCAGCTTGGTCTTGAATATTAAAGTGCCTGCGAGCTTTACTAAAGTCACCCTGAAAAAGATTATCTTTCTCGGCAGAAGAAAGCTTCTTAGAAACAGATCGCTGTATCTCCTCACCCTTAGACTCTAACTCTCGCCAAATTCCCCAGTATTCACTAGCAGCTCCAGTAGTCGCATATTTAGCTTCACGGCTATTTATAGCTATTAAAATCTGTGAATAGATAAATAATTTAGGAATATTTTCATCTCTTTGATATGAAATAAGCTGCGTAACTGCTTCAGTAAGATCTATGCTAGGTTTTTTACACTCCATGACGATTAAAGGAATGCCATTAACGAAAACTACTATATCTGCTCTTCTAATATCAGCACTGCGATTACGCTCTACAGGGAACTCAGCAGTTACATGAAAAACATTATTTTCAATATCCTTAAAATCAATATATTTAAAAGAATGACTTTTTAAATCACCTTCTACAGACTGTGCTAAAGAACAGCCTAAAGTCAGCAAATCATAGACATCTTCACTAGTCTTTAAAAGTCCATCGTATTGAGGGTTTTTAAGTTTCTGAATCGCTGCTTGGATATTCTCTTCACTAAAAAGATACTCGTCACCTCTATAATTTATGCGATTAATTTTTTTTAACTGCTCAGCTAGAATCCTTTCTAAAAGAATATTCGAGTTTTTATTATATCTTTCGGCTAAAGCCTCTTTAGGACTTAGGTATGTATAGCCTAAGTTGATCAGCTGCTTTAAGGCTGGGATTTGGGAAAGAAGTTTTTCATCATAGGCTGGGGCTAGGTTTTGCATGATTAGTTTAGGTCTCCTAAAGAACCTTCTCCTTTTAAGAGCTTTTTATTCTGCGCTTGAACCTGTCTTTGTAATTTTTTAATATCTTCTTCTGAGGGAAGCTCTTCTGGTTTTATGTCGCTTTTTTGTAAAACTGCTCTCACATCTCTATTATTTTTGACATGCTCTGTCGTAATAGGTTTTAAGCCTTGTAAATCCTCTTTTCTAACATTGAAATCAGTTATAGCAGCAGCAAATTCTTTAGCTTTAAGAGTTACAGTAGGCAAAAAATCAGCTAAAGGTTTATTCTTTGGTACTTTCAGTTTTCTCTTCATAGCTTCGGTATTATGACCACCAAACAAGGCTTCGTCTCCACTAGAGCGTACTATAGCAAAACCCTTATCATCAATACCATGTTCATATAGAGTATCTGATAGCTGCTTCTCTGTCTCGGAAAGCTTCGCCCGAGCTTGAATTCGCTCAACTAAGTGTATCCTTTCTTCTAGTAGCTCTTGTTTGCGAGTTTGAATAGCAAAATAACTCTGTGCAAATGCAATACTATCTTTTTGAGGATCACCATTTTGGGCAATGAGATAGCATGCATAACGGGTTAGCATATAGTCCTTTATTTCACGCCCTGAGCTAGAGCCGATTTGAACCATTTTCCTGAGCTCAAGAAAATGGTTTTCCTCAATCTCAGAGCTGGTTTTACAAGACTGCATTGCACGAATGATAGTCTTCTCAAAGTTTTCCCACTTTGTATATTCTAATAATTCTTGAAGATCCCGTGCATACCAGTAAGTTAGCTTTCCTTGTTTTTGAGCAAATTCTTCAAAATTTTTATGTAGGCGTTGAATTATTTGTTTCTTCATTTTCATAATTTTGTAACATATTGCTTGCTTGAGCTGAGATATGAGGAGATTTTACGGTATAGGAAAATCTTTTTCAACATTTCTTGCACTATCATTTCGAATGAAATGCGTTCAAAATTCATAATAAACCTTAAATAATAGGACATAGAATTGGACATAATGGGACATGGAATTGGACATAATGGGACATGGAATTGGACATAATGGGACATAATTAATATATTCTTTTTATAATTTCTTTTTCAAACCCCATCTAGCACCAGCTCCCCGTCCTTCTGTAGAAATTAATTTGAGATTTTTTAAATTCTGTAATTCAGCTTTAAAAGAACGTTTATTTATATCTATTTTTTGAGAAACTAAAGTATATAAATCTTTTAAAGAATAAGTCTGATTCGGATTATGAAAAAATATATTTGCAATATATTGCTGCCTTGCATCTAAATTAACTGACACAGATCCAGAATGCACCTGCCTTTCAGGAGAAAAGATCAATATTACAGAATTATTCATATCTGATTCTTAGTCTTCTGACTCAGCTTATTCTCCTTTAAATTCAGCTCCATAAGTGAATCTGGGATTTCTAAATTTTTAATATGCTGAATCTGATTACTTTCTAAATCAAGCTTCTTAAGCCCTGCTGGAAATACAGTGCCTGAAAAGTCATTAAAAAAGCCGTTTCCAGCGTCTAGGTCTTCTAAGTTTGCGGGTAAGGTAGTGCCAGAGATGTGTTTGATGCGGTTAGTGCCGAGGGTGAGTTTTTTTAGGGTGCTGGGGAAGTTTATGTTGTCAATGGTGGTGACTTCTCCGTCAGTGAAGTAGAGGATTTCTAAGCCTTCGTTGAATTGGATTCCAAATACTGTTAAGCTAAGGGTTTTGCTACTAGAAAGAAGCTAATACCCCCAATCAACATAGCCCAGAGCTGATCTATTGAGCTGCTCACGAAGATGTCTCCACTTAGGTAAAAATTTATCTAAGTAAGCAATAAATCTATCATTGTGATTACGTTCTAGCAAATGGACCATCTCGTGTACTAAAACATATTCAATGCTCTCTATAGTTTTTTTTGCAAGTTCAGTATTAAGCCAGATTCTTTTCGCCTCAATTTTACAAGTGCCCCACTTGGTTTTCATCGCCCTAACACCTAGCTCTGTTACTTTTACACCCATTTTCTTTTCATATTTAGAGATGTAAGGAGCTACTATTTCTTTTAATTGTTTCCTGTACCATGTTTGCAGTAATATTTCTTTCTGTTCTCTTGAAGCACCTGGGTGAACGTAAAGCTCTATACGGCTATGTTTTAGAACCACTCTCTGTGGAGTATTTACCTCTATTACATTAAGCAAATATCTTTCTCCTAAGTAGTAATGACTTTCACGCGTTACATAATTACGAATAGCTTCTCTTTTTTGTTTTTTTAATTTTGCTTGTTGCTTCCTAATCCAATTTAGCTTTGAGATGCTGAATAACTTAATGGTCTCCAAGCTCATATGCTTCGGAGCGGATACTGTTACACTCCCATAGGGTGGATGCACGCTTAGATGAACATTCTTGATATCTTTGTATGCTACTTCAAAGCTAATATCGCCAAGTTCGATTGTATTGTTTTTAGTACTCATTCTGCTGTTTTACTATCTGAAAGATCCTCTCAACTTCTGCTGTATCATTTAACACTTTATAAATAGCTTGTTTAATTAAATTTTCTCCAGGAAGATTACCTCTAAAGTCTGCACTGAGACTAGCTCTCACCGCAGCATCTACGGCTATGGCGAGCTCTTCATTCTCACCTAAGTTATGATAAAGGGCTCTTTGTGCATTGGTTTTTATTCCAGCTGGCATATCGTCACTAGCAGGGTTTGTGACTCTCTTAGCCAATTCAGAAATTCGTTTTAAATATGATTCATAGTCTAAGGCTTTGGCTTTTCGTTCTTTAATAATCTCCTCTAGAAGTTTAGACATCTCATCAAAATAAGCAGGATCTATTAAATGGTCTTTTATGATTTTATTACGTACGTTATTCTCAATAGTTTCAGCCACAGCTTCCGGGCTGCTCCGTATTCCTTCAGGCAAACCATTAATAGCATCCTCAGGGCTGTCAACCATAATCTCAAGTAGAGGTTTGTCTCCAAATGGATCAATACGCCTACTATCTTCAGCCTGAATATAAGTATCAAGAAGATGCCTCATATCCGCTTCGTAACTTTTATGATCAAGCTTCTCACCACTAGCCATGCGGATTTCTTCTCTTAGTTTTAGATACTTATCTACTTGATTTTTTATATTTTGAATTTCATGATCACTGTATCCAGCCTCACTCATCTCATCAGCAATATTTGCGTAGGCGCGAATCAAACTTACCGTATGCTTATACAAAGCAACTCTT
>JBMOEX010000112.1:0-5808 GCA_049314535.1 Vampirovibriophyceae bacterium
CAGATTCTTTTCTATAAATAAAGGTTGTTCTAAATTCAAAAAATTTATTTTCTAGTTTATAGCCCTCTTTTAATAAATACCTTTTAATACGATTTTTGATTTCAGTATCTGCATGCTCAGTAGGTTCTACGATTAAACTTTCAGCACAATTAGTCATATACATAGTTTCGTTCCATTCAGCGTTATAAAAGAATCTATAGAAATGACTTAAAATAGACAGCTTCTCTGGACGTGGACGAAACTCAATCCAGCTCAGATTTTCTTCAATATGCTCTAATAGCCTGAATTCTATACGTGGCGATGGAGCTATTTCTTTAAAAAACTGCCACGAAGGCTGTAATATAGGGAGCAGTAATTTTATGATTTTTATCACTAAAATTAGTATAAAACGATTTCCAAACTATCGTCCTAATCTTGATGAGCGAGCCAAAAACCAAATGAGCCAAAGATTAAGAAAGTCACTCCCACTCAAACGCCGACCTCATAAAATCACACTCCACCTTCGATAAACCAAATTTAACTGCAACCTTACGCCATTGCTTAACTGCTGCTGCAACTTCTTTACTAATCTGAATCGCACGATTTTTATTAATCCTGAACTCTTTTATAACGCTCATCGCAAGCTCAAGAGATGCGGATCTATCTTCATAATTTATAGCCGTGCTTAGTATTCTTGGCCTAATTTCTACAGGGGTCGGATTCAGATCATAGACTGGAGATAGCCTCCACCCTTTATAACGCTCATAAATAAAACCGTGATTTCTTAAATGATCATCTGTATTTGCGATCATAATGCTAAATACTATACGCCGCCAAAGCTCTGTCAAATCATGATTTGGAGCAGCACCATTCTGAATTATTGCGTAAGCTATCTCTAAATAGCTATGCTCTTCATTATCTTTAGCTCCTAACATGCTCATCGCTGAGAGAAAAGGAATACGTTCATCATTATTACGATCAAAGCGTTTAATAATTAAAACTGGCTTCCTGAGTATCTTTTCTATTCGCCAGTCTGGGACATTAATCCCAGCAGATTTAGCAAGATCAAGTGCTACCGCTTCCCATAAAACAACATTATATTCATCATCCTTTCTTGGAAATTTAGCGATCGCTAGATTACCGTCTTTATCCTGAACTGAAGCTTTAGGTCTTGCACCGCCTAATGATGATCCTGGAGCTAATAACAGCTTAAGATCTTCAGCAGATTCTTCATTATCTAGAAAGCGTTCTGTGGCTGAGAGTAGCTTTGGTAACTTGATGAGTGATGGAATTGGGTTCTGATCCTTCGCTGCAAGGAAAACAGCTTTATCAAGCTCTAAAGAAAATCTTAATGCACCTTGGCGTGCTTCATCATTTACCCCTAATAGATAATCTGCTTCAAGTAGCGTTATCGGAGTCCGTTTCTCTGCCTTAGCTTTTTTACTTTCTGCTCGCCGCATCAAAACACGCCCCCAACGATCTGGAGCAGAATCACCAATTGCCCCAAAGACACTTGCTGCGGCATGAAAAGCACCTTCAGTTAATTCAAGAGCTGGTTCTAATGCAAATTTTTCTGAATGTTTTAACCAAGCTGAATCGTACTCAAAAGATACTGTTTCTTTTCCTTTATGTAAGTTAAACCATAGCTTACCTACTGGTATATTCTCCTTGCCAAGGGAAATCCAAACTATGATTTCTCTACTACTCATGATTATCTATTTTTTCTTCTTCGGTAATCGTACTCTTTTAGGTAATTTCTCTTCTTCAAGCTGTCTTCCAGTAAGATCATGAGCAGCATCTGCAAGTTCATTTAGCCTATCTGCAAGACCCAATACAAAAAGTACAGAGCCATAAGCCCCCATGGAAGCCGTTGGATCACCTTTTTCAATTTTACTAATAGTCGCTCGTGAAAGCCCTGCTCGCTCTGCCATAATTTCAACAGTGACTCTATGCCTGCGACGTGCATCATTTATGTCATTTCCCAGCTTACGTAAAACTTTAATTACTGGTATAGGCAAATTAACTGGCTTTTTCATAAAGCTCCTTATAACAGTCATTATACCCTTTTAAAAGCTATTATAACAAGCTTTAAATTTATTAAAAACCACTAATCATCCCCACCCTCTTCTCAATCACTCTACATATATCATCTATAACCTTAGAAAAATTACCCTCATGTTTAAATTTCCGCCTTAAGGACGGATGACTTACCAACACCTTAAACCAAATTACTCAAAAATCTTCTCGCTGGAATTATACTAACCTTAGCTCCATTAATATCATCTACCTGATAGTAACTATCACCTTTTAAATGCACCTGAAAAGCATAAGGTATAGCAACTCTCTCTAAAAGATATTTAAGATTAGGATCTAGATTCTGCTCACTGAGCTTTACTTCTACTGCTATCCACGGTTTTGCTTCTTTAAGAATAATAAAATCCACTTCATGACCTCTAGTATCCTTAAAATATCTTAACTCTGTTCTCATACCATAAATATCTTCAATAAAATTACAGAAACGTAGAAGATGCATGGCAATTAGATTCTCGAATCTAGCAGCTTCATTATCAACTAAAGCCCAGTCCCAGAAATATAATTTTTGTTCTTTTTTAACTGCCCTAATATTCTTTAATATCTGCTTTCCACCTAAAGGACTTACTCTAAAACAAGCATATATATTCTCAAAAATCTCCAGCCAATGTTTTACAGCATCAAAGCTAACTTCTAAATCTTCTCTAAGACTATTTATAGATAAAGGAGAACCCACTGTTAACGGTAAATGATGATATAGAAGTTCCATTTTGTCGAGCTGAATAATATTCTCTAAATCACGAACATCCTCTCTGACTAAACGATCTGTGTATGAGTTACGCCATCTTTTGGCTTGACGCTCTGAACCTGATAGAAAAGGTTCTGGGAAACCACCTAATTTTAAAAGTGTATTTAAAGCCTCACTGTCTTTAACATCCTTCTGCATAAGTATAAGCGTATCTAAATCTTCCTTAAGCTTAGTCCCTGAAAGCTCTGCATAAGTAAGAGGGTGTAAATGATGCAGGAAGTATCTCCCCTGAAGCGAATCTCCACCTCTACTATAGACATCTAACTTAGCACTACCAGTTACTAAAATTTTCCTCTCGGGGACGTGTTTATCGAACTTTCCTTTAAGCCAATTGCGCCAACTACGATACTTATGCAATTCATCAAAAGCCCAGAGATCTTTACTAAAATCTAATACAGAATTCATAATAAGCTTTCTATCTTCTATGTCATCCCAGTTATAGAACCGCCCATTATATTCTTTCACTAAAGATTTAGCGATAGTGGTTTTACCACACTGCCGAGGACCAGCGAGTAAAACCATTTTAATATCTAAATCATCTTTAATGTATTTAAAAATTCTTCTCTGCAACATTTTACGCTACACCCTAAAAAACACCAGCTCTTTTTACAGTATACCCTAAAAAACACCAATCGCTAACAATTCGAATAAAACGTAAATTGAACCCAAATTCAACATAAATTTACGCTTTTATGATTAAAAAACGTAAATTTATGGCATTATCAGGTAGCATTAATCGCTTTTCTGACACTTAGAACAAAAAAAACTACTCCTTCCACCCTGAACTATTCTTTGAATAAGAGTCTTACAAGTAAAGCAAGGCAAACCTTCTCTGCCATAGACTTTAAACTGATACTGAAAATACCCACTTTCACCATTAGCTTTACTAAAATCTTTTAAAGTCGAGCCACCAGCTCGAATAGCGTCTTCTAAAGTAATAATTATCTGCTCATGTAATTTTTTTATATCCTTATCAGCAAGAGAACTTGCCATTCTCTCGGGGTGAATACCAGATCTAAAAAGAGCTTCACTAGCATAAATATTACCTATCCCGACTATTAGACTTGCGTCCATAAGAGTATTTTTAATATTTTTATTTCTGTTTTTAAATAAAGACTTTAATTTAGCTACGGTAAATTCTTTTGCGAGCGGCTCTAAGCCGAGCTTTCTAAAAAGCTTATGCTGAGATAAATTTTCTAAATCTGTTAAGGTAATTACCCCAAAACGCCTAGCATCATTGAACACTAACAGGCACTGTTGCCGAAGTCCAATTTCTGCGTTTTCATGAGCAGTACCATTGAGTTTTAAAATCACATGATCATGCTTTTTTCGCTGATATGCTTCATCTTGAATAGTCAACCTACCACTCATCCCGAGGTGAATAATTAAAACTGAAGACCGCAGTTCGAGTACATTCCCGTCTTCATTGAATTGAGGCTTCATACTAGGAGTTAAATGTACGAGTATATATTTAGCCTTACGTTCGATTTTAATAATAGTGTGATTTAAAATCTTTTTATTTAAGTCAGTAGGAATAAAATCTCTTAATTTTTCCGCATAAACCTCTACTGAAGACACATTCAACCCAAGAATATTTTCACTAAGCCCACGGCAGACTGTTTCTACTTCTGGAAGTTCAGGCATATTTACCACCCATAATAAAATATTTCCACAGAAAGCTCCATATGGCAATTCTAGATCTTTAATGAGAAACTGCATAATAGTTAAAACACCAATCACTTCCACTAATATAATTAATAAGTTAAACTAATAATTAGCTCTGTATTCCTCAAAATGAAATTATGAGTTAATCATTACAATGAAATTACTATTTATAATTCTTCTACCTTTACTAACCATAGCCTTACTACCAGTTAAGAAATTTAGCCGCTTAGCTTTTTACATAAGTGTTTGCATACTTGGTTCTTTGCCATGGTCGTAAATATCTGCTGGATTTTAACTACTATCTATAGCTATTCATTCGTTAGATATGACTTTCAAAAAAAAGCTAAAAAATTTCACTTCTTTCTCGCTTTTATACTAAGTACCGTACCTTACTTATACTACTACCAGCCGTACTCACAACCTCGCATTTAACTCATTACGCTAATTTTGGTGATAATGCCATTACTAATCTTTCAAGTAAACCTATTACAGCGAGTATTTTACTAGCAATGTTTATTATCGGCATGTCCAAGAACTGCGTATTTCCGTTTAATCGCTGGTTACCAAATACCATGCAGACACCTACTCCTATAGCAGCTCTAATCCACTCAGTAGCAGCTGTTAAAGTAGGTTCTATTTCTTTAATTAAAATCGCGGTCTATATCTATCACTTAGATTTCTTACACAAGCTAAATGCTAATTTCTTTATGACCGGCTGGCTGACTTACTTATGTGGTTTCACCGCCCTTTACTCAGCTTATAAAGCCTTAAAAACCTCCGATCTGAAAGTTAGATTTTCAGAATCCACAGTAAGCCAGCTCTCCTACATCATTACAGCCATATTAACTGGTACTCCGACTTCTATACTCGGCGCCAAGCTGCATATCATCACTCACTCGATAGCTAAATGCTGTTTATTTTTCATAGCAGGCTTTTATAACTGTGTCTACAGAACCGTAAACACCAGCCAAGTAGCCAGAATCTCACCCTACAAAAAATGGATTACAGTCTCAGTCCTAATTTCAGGCTTATCTATAGCAGGCTTTCCTTTCCTTGCAGGCTATTTAAGTAAAGATCTGATGTTAATAGAAGAACTACATTCTGGTAACTACGCCGCAGCGATATTCCTAGTCAGTGGCAGCATTCTAAATCTATTCTATATACTGCCTCTAGCGAAAGCCTCTTTCTTCAATCCTAAGCCAGAGGAAATCGAAAATCGAGCTATACCTACTAGCATGAAGATAGCGATCATCCTAGCGACCCTAATTATCATCGCTATTTCTATTTATACTTATACTGTGGTTCGGGTTATAGAGAGCTTTTAG
>JBMOEX010000113.1:0-5729 GCA_049314535.1 Vampirovibriophyceae bacterium
AGCTATTTTAAATGAAAGATCTTCCAGAATCTATCGCAGCGTTGACATTTTAGATGAGTGGTACTACCATTCTGAGAATAAGGATAAAACCCATGAATGAATCTAGCCCAGACTATCTAATAACTATGGCTATGGCACTTTCAGGCTTGCTTTTCTTGCTTATCCATCCTTTTTTTCGCTTTTATTATAAAAAGAAAAAACTAGGTCGCTTAGACCCAAATAAAACTTTCTTCCAGAATCTTTGGGACGCAATCCTACCTTAACTCTACCGATTCTATCAAATCAATAACCCCAATATTTTTCTTAACCTCTTTCCCAGCCACCATCATAGAGAGAGTAACTGGCAGTTTCATATTCTCTGGTATCTCATCTAAGGCGATATTAGCAATTATCATTTTCTTATTAATCAAATCCGCTTTTTGATTATTAATTTTCATATTTGTGATATTTTTTTCTAAATTAAAACCGTAGGTCTCTATGTCACCTATGCTAATAAACATTTTCTTGGAATATAATCTAGGATTAGGTCCTAGGATTTTAGCTTTCGTGATTCCGAAAAAAGGCAGTATTTCATCTTCTTTAGTGATACTGATCACAGTGCTAATAAGCTTAGTGTCTAATTCTTTACCGAAATCAGCTACAAGCTCGGCACTTAAAACTTTTGCACTTAACTTTCCAGTATAGTTAAGCCTTTTAAGCTTGCCTTTTATTTCTATAGTTTCTGAATTACTGTCCTTAATTACAGCAGAGACGCTTTTAGTGTTCAGAAGATTAGCTGTACTCGTCTTAAACGAAACATTAATAAGTGAACCCTGTGGGTCGACATTTTTAAAGAAAGTCTGCCTATTTATATTAATCTCTTTATCAAGCTCACAGTATTTTTTAGGATCTACAGCAAGCTTAAGGCTTAATGCTGAGAGGTTATCTAAATTAGGTCCAGTGATTTTTATAATGAAATCATCTGCCCATAGGGCATTTAGAGAGCTTATGGTAAAAGTGAACCAGAAAAGAATTATCAGGAAAATTCTTCTTTTACTATCAGGCAGTTGCCTAGTCTTGAACTTTAGGTCTGATAATATTTTCACAGCTTACTTAATTCCCTCGCGAGCAGAGAATTTAAATAATGCCCGCCCTGATTACTAATCACCTGCATTTGAAAATTCAGTGGATTAATTCCTGAAAGATAAAGATCGCCGATGAGATCTAAAACCTTATGCCTACTAGGTTCGTCTGGAAATCTTAAAGGCACAGTGAAATCAGTTTCAGTGATACCCACTATCCAGCCGCTTAAGCCAAGCATCTGGTTTTCAGCTTCAGTACTAAAAGTTCTAGCATTAGCGACTTCTTCTATTACCTCTTTATCTAAAGTCCACGTATAAGACTGTTTTCCTATCTTGGGATGATTCCAATCCATCTGATAAGTAGCACTGAAATTAGCATCTATAGGAATGGCTTTAATATATTTATGTGCTTGATTAGGGTCTTCAATGTAAATTTCTTCTTTAAGCTTTATCTGTGATTCTTGTACGGTCTGAATTAGATTATGCTTTTTAAAAAGCTCTAACCATAAGTTAGCAGAACCATCCCCGAAAGGCAGCTCTTCATTATCTAGGTAGACATCTATATTATTAAGATTCACTAGAGCGCAAGCTGCTAGAAAATGCTCAGCAAGACAGATGGAATCGACGCCATTGCTTAGAACAGTGTTTCTCTGTGTGCTGGAGATATTATTTACATGAGCGAGAACAGCGATATTCTCGGAAATATTTATTAACTCTTGATCCGAGATATTTATTAAATCTCTTTGAACAAAAAATCTAATCCCCTTATTAGTATTATTAATAATTTTAGCTTTTACATCAGCTCTACTAATAAGTCCTTTCTCGGATATCTCAAGACTTTTAAAAGTCGCATTAGGTAAGCCCATTCTGAAAATTATATACTGCCAAGAAAAAATTATTCTTTTTTCTGAAATCTGATAAGTTCCTAATATCTTAAAAGTGTTAAAATCTTAGTTCGCGTGGCTGGGTAGCTCAGTTGGCTAGAGCAGAGGATTCATACCCCTCAGGTCGGCGGTTCGATTCCGCCCCCAGCTACCACTTATTAAAAAAATTTATGACCAAAACCATAGCCTCCTTTGGAAAAATATTTCTAAGCTGCTTACTAGTTTTCGCCTTAATCTTGACTGGGGTTTATGCTTTTTTTGACTTTTATTTTAAAAATAACTGGGCGAAAATCGTTAAAGAGCAGATCGTTAAAAATACTGGTCTGAGTGTCGAGTTTAACCAGGTGAGATTTAGTTTTCTAAGTTTTATTAAGCTAAATCCTAGTCTAGTAATAGAAGATATTAAAATCGGTGAAGCTTTAACTATAGATAAATTTTATATAGAAGCGAAATTAAAATCTTTACTGAAAAGAAAGCTGCTAGTGGAGGCACTTTTAGTCGAATCGCCAGTATTTACTTTAGTTGAGAATCAGAAGAGAGAAGTCTCTTTAAAAGGTTTAGATTTCACTAAATTACAGGAACTACTAAAACCTAGTGAAGATGATCTAATGCGTGAGGAGATGAATACGGGAGGGAAAGACCTTAAAAGTATTAGCCTAGATTTACTAAAAATTAAAAACGCAAATATCCTTTTTGAGCCATATAAAGGAGCTCCACTTAGATTTAGAAATTTAAATTTAGATATTAAGGATATTTACATCAGTGATAAGTCCAGAGAGAAACTCTCTGAGATAGATTTTCATACGAATTTCTTTGATAAGGGTGATTCTAAGCTGAGCTTTAAAGGTTCATTAGAGACTATTCCTTTAGATGTAAGCAGTATTCCAGTAAAAGGATCTTTAAGAGCACAGATTAACCTTAAAGATTTGCCTAAAGCTATGCTGGATACTTCTGCTAAGTTGCTTGCTTTTAATGGTTCGCAGAAGCATGTAGATCTTAATGCTAGTTTACGTGGTGATGTTTTAAAAACTCTGTATGGCTCTGGTACTCTGACTTTAAATGATTTTAGAATAGGTGCGGCTGAAAGAAACCTTTTAAAGATAAGCTCTCTATTAAATTTAAATACGGCTATGAGTTTAATAAAAAATCCTAATCTACAGCTCAATGTTAGTAAGGGTTCTATGAAAGTAGAGAGTGTAGATAAAAATAAAAATGCTACGGGTAATTTAAATTTTACTTTAAATACTAATATAGATTTAGTGAGCTTTGCGATGCAAGTCAGTTCCACTGGGGCTTTGAGTGGTCTTAAAATTCATGAAGTTCTGCATGCTTTTGATCCGAAGTTTAAAGCACCAGTGGAAGGGACTTTTGAGATACCTCAGTATAGACTTAGTTTCAGTGGTAAAACTCCAGAGCAGCAGTCTAAAACCCTTATTGCTAATGGTAAATTAAAATTCACTGATATTAATATCCCAGTGATATTAGATCTGAAAAAGAAAAAAGATAAATATATTAAATTCTTACCTATAGACACTACTAGTATAGATAAAGCCTTAGAAGGGCATTTCCTTGCTGCAAGCTCTGATTTCTCTGTTGCGAGCAAGCTTATACAGATGAATAATCTTTCAGCTGAAAGTAAATATGCGACTTTAAAAGGCAGTGGTAGCTCAAGTTTTAAAGGCTTTTTAAATTTTGATTTAAATTTAACTGTGCCAGAAAGGCTTATGATGGCTTTTAATGTTCATGGTGAATCGAAAAAACCTAAAGTGAAAGTAAAAGATTTTCAATTAATCGGTAATCAGCCTTTAGCATTACCGAAGGATTTAGGGCTGAAAATCACTCGTGAGCCTGTAGCTAAGGCAGTTACACAGACTGTTGATAAAGCTGTTAATAAGGTGAACACTAAGCTCGATTCTATTCCTCTTACAGATGAGACTAAGGCTCGAGCGAAAAAGAGTATTAATAAGCTTTTAGATTTAGGGGCTAAATATGGAGTTTATACTAAGCCTGCTCAGGGACCAGTTCCAGCACCTGCTCCAGTCTCTGTACCTGGTACTCCTGTAACTGATACCGGTTCGACTAGTACTGCTGTGCCAGCAGAGATACCAGTTACTCCTTAGTTAAATCATCTCCCTAATTAGGTTTCCAGAAGTTCGCAGTTTCTGTCCAGAACTTTAGTGAACTTTTAGTTGTACTGATCTCTGTGCGAAGACCTGCAGCAGATATTCTGCCAGCCTCTGTGTCAATGCTAAGAGCTTCTGCCATCTGTCCTTCAAGATCAGAAAGTATGTTATTATTCAAATCTATAAAAAATTTACTTTGCTCATAGCGTTCAGGGAAAACATCCTCTTTATTAAAGCCGAACTGTCTTTCTAATTCGCTGACGACATGTTTAGTTATCTTCATCTCAGTATTCAATGCAGCAAAACTAATTCTTCCAGCATCTGTACCAATAGCAGCCAAGGCTTCGGATGTCTGATTTTCTAAATTAGTAACGATATCTAGATTCAAACCATAAAAAAACTTAGCTTGATCTTGATTTATACCACCAAAATCTATCTGAGTTTTATCTATAAGCTGATTCATCACATCTAAGCTGTCACCATTTACTTCTGTTAATTTATCAGTGGTAGCCAATTCTTGCCTTATTGCTGCTGCTGATATCCTTCCGGCAGCAGTATCAAGGCTTAAGGCTACTGTTAATTGATTTTCTAGATCTTGTGTAACATCAGAATTTAATTCTTGAAAAAACCCTAATTGTGCTGCACGCACCACTGGACTAGCTTCCTTAGGATTAACAAAATCATCGTAACTCATGGTTATACTTTCTGTATTATCGAGTAGATTATCACCTTTAATATCTAATTGTTCTTGCAGTCTATCTGCCCCAGCCATATTACCCGAAGATATTAATTCAGTTAGCTGATTATGTGTATTATTATAATCTTCAAAGCCCTGCTCAAAAGTTTGATTAGGAGCTGGTTCATCTGTCAATAAATTCACTTGCTCAAATTTAATTTCTTCAACATCATTTTTAATATTTATACGACTACCAGAAGCTTTGTGAGTGTAGGTCTTATTACCTGCAGCGTCTACTCCCAGTCCATAATCTTCTGCATGACCTGAAAGGATAACTGTATCATCGCCACTGCCACCCCTAATATCTAATAAGCCCGTGCTGGTTCCTGCTGGACTAGTATTAACGATGATGGTATCGTTGCCAGCTCCACCACGGATTTTATTATTTCCAGTAGTGTCTGAGATGATAATGTCATCACCAGTACCACCTCTGATAGTTACACCAGTACTGTTACTATTTTTTATTACATCATTACCCATACCACCGCTGATAGAGTTACCATTTCCCGAGACGTTGTTAATAACATCATCTCCCTGTCCAGCACTAATAAAATTCTCTGAGCCATTATTGATTATAATGTCGTTTCCTTGACCACTCCTTATAGAGTTTGAGTTTACTTTAGAGCTATTATTTACGCCTAGGGTATTGGATATAACATCATTGCCACTACTAGTTGTAATTGAAGTGTTACTTGTGTTGTGGTTATGTTTGACACTGTCATTTAAATTGTCACCAACATCATAGTTTCCATTTTGAGTTATGCCTAATTCTTGTCTTAGTGCATCAGCACGCGATAATATTTGATTTGCCTGTTCTTGAATCTCGTCAGGGTCTATTTGTGGTGCAGGACTTGAACCCACCATAAATTGATTATCTAACTTAGATATATCTTTATTGAGATTTGCAAGACTATTGTTCAGCATC
>JBMOEX010000114.1:0-5709 GCA_049314535.1 Vampirovibriophyceae bacterium
TTCAACTTCTAAAAGCTTCAAATGAAATTCCTGCATTCTATTGAAATCATGAATCTTTTCCATTAGCCTAAGTAAAGCTAACCATGCGGACTTTGCCATCTGTGGTGTTTTATATTTATTATGCTTAATATTAAAATGACAATCATCTTGGTATTTTCTACCAAGACAATCATGAAAAAATATCGCATCTACTTGTGCACCCTCAAAATGTGGCACAGAGAGGAATTTCGCTCCAGAGAAATCTGCAATTGTCATAAATTTCGCACCAATGAAACTTGGAGTCATTTCTTCAATAGTTGAATCAGGTGGATATTCTGCTGCTCGATCATCAATATAGTAAATTTTATTTGGTTCAAAATTAAAAGTAGTAGCTATAAACCTTGCCTCTTTATGGAATGTCACAGAATCGAACCTTACCTCACCCGAGAAAGTAGTACAAGAAAAATCTACAAGATTCAAATACAAGCTATTTTCAAAATTGGTATTTTCTGCTATTTTCAAGAAGGAAAAGTCTGATTTCCCTTTAATTTTGACAGAACTAGAGAGTAAACTACCTTTAATATTAGAAGAGTCTATTGAAAAGTCTTGTTCAAATGTACAATCTGAAATATCAAGATTAGCAAGAAATAAATTAGCACCCATGAAAACATTCCCCTCAAAATGGCTTTCACTAAAATCTATATCAAAAGGGATAACTGAACTGCTAAGACTAAAGTCACCAGGGAAATGCATCTCTTTAAAGCTAATTAAAGGACGATTAGCTTTGCACAAATCCTTGATTTCAACTCCAATTTGATTTTCGATATCGGTAATTTCTTGATCGGATATAGATAGATTTTTAAGACCATCAATTGTTCGACCAGAGATCCTGTAATTCGAGTAAGAACCATCATGAAAGATTTGATTCCATTTTTCTATACCTAAAACATACTGGGATACCATATTCCATTGTTTCCAACCCATTTTACTGAGTTTATACCAAGGATGATGATCACCTGCCAGAGATCGATTACTAGAACTTTTCACAAAGTAATATTAACAGCTTTCGGTTCTCTTTCAATGTAATGGCTAATTCGGTGAATTGCAATGAACAGCAAAAGTCATGAGAGTTTAGGGGAAGCACTAACTAAAAGCCTTTCAAGCAAACGCACCCACCCCGGAGGAACGTAAAAAAACGATTTTAGAGTATCGTTTTTTTACCAATGGATTTTCATAGCCTTCTCACCTATATCAAGCAAAAAGCTGCACTTTTCAGTGCAGCTTTTTGCTTGATTATAAAGTGGTAGGGCATGAGAGATTCGAACTCCCGACGCCTCGGTTCGTAGCCGAGTCCTCTATCCAGCTGAGGTAATGCCCCTTGTAAATTTAAAAGATAGCATGAAAATTATGACAAATAGTCAAAGATTTCATAAAAGAAAAATCGGGCATTCTCCATCGAAATTAACTATTCAGTTATCTTATTAAATCTAAGATGTTCAAGATTAGTATTAATCTTCCCTAAAAGCGTCGTTTGCTTTTCTAAAAAGAAAGAATAATGCGATTTAGTATTCTGCACCATTAAAAAATAACCTAAACTACAGATACTAATAACAGAGAATAGCGATATAAAGAGGGCTATATGAGAAACTATTCTCTCCTGCTTAATACTTTTTAAAAGCATTATCTCATTGAGCATTTGAGAATTGACATAAAATTTCTCACCATTTTTATTCCATAAAGCTCCGAAAAGCTCTTGATAGGTTATGTAAGCGTCATTAGCACCATCCTTAGAGATCTCAAAACCTCTCACTTGCAGGAAATGCAGAAGTTCATCTTCTGTAATACCTCTACTAGCATTAATCACAGCGTAATCTATTATTGATTCATAAAAATCCACTTTAAAAATTTTGAACCATACTTTATCAAGTGCAGACATAAAAATCCTCCTGAATAATCTATATATGCATTTTTCCCGTAGATTAAATCTAGATAACCATCTTTCCAGGGGTTAATGTTATAAAATAATAATGCTTGCCTGATAAATCACTAATTTGGTTCAGAAAGAACCTCAGAGTTTTCGATAATAAGTGCCTCTCTAAAGCACTTACGGAGTCACAGGAAGTGATCGCTGTTTATGTTATCGACGAGCGCCTCTTTGAGCTAACTCCCTATGGTTTTACAAGAGCTAGCGAATTTCGCTTAAAATTTCTTTACGAATCATTAATTAACCTAAAAAATAATCTAGCGATGATGAACCTTGAGCTAGTTATCCTTGAAGGTAACAGTTTTCAGCAGATATCTAAAATCATGAATGGCTTAAAAATTACTGATGTTTACTATGAAAAAGATATAGCTTTTGAAGAAAGACAGTTAGAAAAGCAGCTGAAAAAAAATTTTAGAGATGTAAAATTTCATAAACATAATGCTAATTATATTTTCGATTACGAAGTCGTAAAATCTAGAGTAAAAAAACTCCCTGATACTTTTACGAAATTCAAGAAAGATTACGAGAAATTATACTTATCGGCGGAAAAGAAACTATCCCCAGTTCAATACGAATATACCGCGAAGCAAATCGATTTTGAAAAAGAATTTACAACATTCCAGAAATCTCAAACGAGTTCAGAAAGTAATTTAAAAATCGTGCAGGATTTAGCAGAAAGAATAGATAGATTTTCCATACAAGCTGATTCCAGGGCGACTTTCGTCTATCAAGGTGGCGAAAATGTAGGATTAGATCGTATTAAGCAGTATATCTGGGAGCAGAAATCTATTAAAAGATATAAAAAAACCAGAAATGAACTAATGGGGCGTAATTTCTCAAGCCGTTTCTCAGCTTGGCTTTCACTTGGCTGCATCTCCATGAACCATGTTATTTATGAGATAGAAAAATTTGAAAAGCAAGAGCTGGAGAATGATTCCACCTATTGGCTTAAGTTCGAATTACTATGGCGAGAGTATTTCAGACTACTTTATGGGAAATATAAAATAGATATTTTCAAATTAAAAGGTCCGCACGACCGAGATACTCACAGTGGTCTAGATGCAGAGCTTTGCAATAAATGGATGACTGGTAAAACTGGAGAGGCTTTTATTGATGCGAATATGATTTCGCTAAATTATACTGGCTATATGTCTAATCGTGGCAGGCAGAATGTAGTTAGTTATTTAATTCATGATTTAAAGCAGGACTGGAGATTCGCTGCTAGCTATTTCGAGCATATGCTGATAGACCATGATGTATTTAGTAACTGGCTGAACTGCTCATACATAGCTGGACTGGTAGCTACAGAAAAGCCTCATATATTTAATATTCAGAAACAGGCTGAAACTTATGATCCGAAGAGGAAGTTTCAGAAGCATTGGCTTTAAGTGCACGTTGTGCAGCAGTCTCTTTAAGGCTTGCTTATAGCTGGTTTAGCTACTGATGCCTGAACTGGCTTAGTAACTTTAGTAGCCTCTGATTTAAGTGCAGGTGCAGTCATTGGCTTAGCTCCTGTCGTTGCAGCTGGTTTAAGCACAGGTGTAGTCGTTACTGGCTTAGTCGTCTTAGCTGGAGATGATTTAGCCGCAGGTGTAGCCACTGGTCCAGCAGGCTTAGTAACAGTATTGGGCTTAAGTGGCGTTACCGCCACTGGCTTAGCTCCCCTAGTCGCAGCAGGTTTAGTCACAGTAGGTTTAGCCACAACTGGCATCGCCGCCACTGGCTTAACAGTCACTGATGGTACTACAGGTCCCTTTACAACAGGTTGTATGGGGGGCGTGGCAACAGCTAAAGGATTTACTGGCAGTGGTTCCTTAATAGCAGTCACTGGCGCCGCTAGAATTGAACCGTTATCTATAGCATCTGCTATTATTTTAGCCTCATCCTGAGCTAGTTCCACCTGTTTAGGTAATAGAGTTATTGATAAAGAATCTCTGAGTTGCATCGCCTCACGATGGCCATTACTTGCTGCGATTAAAAACCAGACATAGGCTTGCTTATAATCATGCAAGACACCACGCCCTTTATAAAACATATTACCGATATTATACTGGGCAATAACATGCCCTCTAGAAGCAGCTTTTAGATACCACGAAAATGCTGTTCTAAAATTCTGAATAACCCCCTGACCATTATCAAACATAACGCCTAAACTATTTTGAGCTGGAGCATAATCATGATCAGCAGATTTAGTAAACCATTTATAGGCTTGCTTATGATCCTGACGTACGCCATAGCCTTTATAGTACATAAGCCCATAGTAATACTCAGCGACTTCATCGCCTTTCTCTGCCGCATTTTCAGTACAGTCAAGGGCTAATTTATAATTTCTATCTAAAAAACGCTTATAACAAGCACTCTTTAAATATGAACTGGATGAAAAGTTTGTAGGACCTAGAGCCTTAGCCATAAATGCATAAGGCAAGGTCAAAAGAAGGGTGAAACTGAATATAAGAAAAAGCTTAGTCACAGTATTTTGAATATAACATGCTGGGATAATTGAGACAAATTCTTATGAAGATTAAGTAAATCCAATATTAATTTTAAAGCCAGTAGCCTAAGCAATTTTCATTAATAAATCAAGCGATGGTGTTTCAAATTTTCTTCTTCAAATCACGATAAAAATTCTCATGGGAGCCAATCGCTAAAAGAGTTAAAGTTAAAACACTACCATCATAAGAATAAGCTAAAAGAGTCAAATGGTTTATCATCATAAATTTATATACTCGAATTCCTTGTAAATCACCGATCTTCTCTTCTCCTAAATCAGTATTCTTTATCAAGAGCTTTATTGCAGCATCAAGTTCTCGTTTTTGATTAGCATGAAGTTTTTTGATACATTTTGCAAAATGCTGTGTTTGTAAAACTTTTATTTCTTTTTTACTCATCGTACTCCGAATTTATATTCCGAGACCAGTCCAGCTTTAAGTTCTTCCTTTGATAATAGAACATCTTTAATAAAGTTAAAATTCAAATCAGGATTTTCCTCAGCAATTTTACCAATCTCAGACCAGTATTCAAGCTGCTTAGGAACTGATCTTTTAGTAACATGACTATGAAATTTAAGCATGTCAAATAATTCATCAGAGATTTTTATTGTTTTAGCCATGTTACTATTTTACCCTTAAGGTTGCTTTTTTACACTTATAGGTCACAAGATATTTTTAATTCAATAATTAATTGAAGCTACGCTTTCTAATTGTTTTACTGCGAGTAGTTTATGTCAGAAATTTAAAATCAAGTTTAGGAATAAAGCTTACGTAAATCCAATATTAATTTTAAAACCAGTAGCCTCAGCAATCTTCATTAATAAATCAAGCGATGGTGTACGGCTGTCCTTACCGCTTTCTAAGCGAGCTATTACAGGCTGCGTGGTGTGTGCTTTCTCTGCAAGCTGCAATTGCGTTAGCCCTGCATTTTTACGCATTTGCAACACCATTTGAGCTATAGCGTTAATAAGCTGCTCTTTTTCATAAAGCTTTCTAAATTCTGGGTCTTTTAGGTTTTTTTTAATCACGTCATTAAGAGTAATTGCTTTCATTTTTTTCTACCTCTATCATTCGGCTTATGGCTATATTAATTTCTTGCTTAGGAGCTTTCTGGGATTGCTTTTTATAAGAACTTTCATTCACTATATACCCAAATGGATATTATAATTATACCTAAATAATTTCGACCTAACACTTTTTCAATTTTATATGTGTGTTACAGTAAAAAATTTTTATTTCAGTGATTTACGAAGATTT
>JBMOEX010000115.1:0-5493 GCA_049314535.1 Vampirovibriophyceae bacterium
AAAACGCAGAAAATGGAGTTCTACAACGGTCTGCTAAATCACCTGCTTAACAGGCATCTTCAACATATACCCCGCCCCACGCTTAGTGTGAATAAGCTTTCCATATTTTTTCTCTTTAAGCTTAGAACGCAAGTATCTGATATAAACTTCGATTACATTACTCTCACCGATAAAGTCATAGCCCCAAACCTTATTAAATAAAAACTCACGAGTTAAATATTCTTCAGGGTGCATCATGAATATACGCAGTAAAGAAAATTCTTTAGTCCTCAGGGAAAGCTCTTCATCATTACGCTTTGCGATTCTTCCTAATTGATCTAACCAAAGGTCACCATAGACTATCACAGGGTTCTGTCCTGGAGCCTTTCTTCTAAATATTGCTCTGATTCTCGCTAAAAGCTCATCTGCAACAAATGGCTTCACTATATAATCGTCAGCACCATTATCTAAGCACTTTACTTTATCTTCGATGCTATCTTTAGCTGTAATAAAAATTATTGGCTGATCAAAACCATCTTCACGCACTTGCTTACAAACTTCCTCACCGCTTAAGCTTGGGAGCATGCAGTCAAGTAAAATCAAGTCTGGATTATGTTCTTTAACAAACTTTACAGCTTCTAGACCATCAACACTAGTTACTACATCGTAACCTTCGTACTTAAGTTCTAATTCAATTAGTCTCAGAATCTGTGGTTCGTCTTCAACGACTAGAACTTTAGTGAGTTTAGGGTCTTTAATCGTTGCGGTCTGCATGGCTAAGTAAGTAGAATTCTACATACTTGCTAATACGCATGTCAATTGCTGCCTAAAGATAAATCCCCTTTATTAAATAAAATTTTTTAAACTTGACAAGCAAATTCTTTTATCATTGAAGTTATGGACACAAGAATTGAAAAAGATACTATGGGCGAAGTCGCGGTACCAGCGAATAGATACTATGGAGCACAGACAGCAAGATCGCTTGCGAATTTTAAAATAGGTCACGATTTAATGCCACTTGAATTAATCAAAGCCTTTGCAATTCTGAAAAAGGCTTCAGCACTAGTTAATGCTGACCTAGGAATTCTAAGTCAAGAAAAAGCTCAGCTTATCGAACAGGCTTCAGACATAGTTATATCTGGTGAGCTAAATGATAATTTCCCATTAGTAGTCTGGCAGACTGGTTCTGGAACCCAAACGAACATGAATGTTAATGAAGTTATCGCTAATAAAGCTATCGAATTAGCTGGTGGCGTACTCGGCTCTAAAAACCCTATTCACCCCAATGATGACGTTAACAAATCACAGTCATCAAATGATACTTTCCCTACTGCGATGCATATCGCTGCAAAATCATACTTAGAGGATTCTCTACTAAGCTCTCTAGAAGCCTTACTTGAAACTATGGATAAGAAATCCCAAGAATTTTCATCTATAGTAAAAATAGGTAGGACTCACTTAATGGACGCCACACCACTTACTCTAGGACAGGAGTTCTCTGGCTATGCTCAGCAGCTTAGACAAGGTATCAAAAGAGTGAAGCTAGTTCTAGAAGATCTTTCAGAATTAGCACTAGGTGGAACTGCTGTAGGAACTGGGCTTAACGCTCACCCTGAGTTCGCAGAAAGAGTTGCAAAGAAGATTTCAGAAATTACTGGTAAAGAATTTATTTCAGCTCCTAATAAATTTGAATCACTTGCAGCACATGACGCTCTAGTAATGGCTTCTGGAGCTTTAAAGACATTAGCTGTTTCACTTATGAAAATAGCTAACGATATTCGCCTTCTAGGCTCTGGCCCACGTTCTGGGCTGGGCGAACTTAATCTCCCAGAGAATGAACCAGGTTCATCAATTATGCCAGGTAAAGTAAACCCCACTCAATGTGAGGCACTCACTATGGTCTGTGCTCAAGTTATGGGAAATGATGTAGCCATCAGCATCGGCGGCTCTAACGGTCATTTTGAGTTAAATGTATTCAAACCACTTATCATCTTTAATTTTCTTAACTCCGCAAGGCTACTTGCAGACGCCTGCCAATCATTCAATACTAACTGTTTAAGCGGCATTGAGGCTAACACTGAGAACTGCAAAAAGCACCTCTCTAATTCATTAATGCTTGTAACCGCTTTAAACAGTCATATCGGCTATGATAAATCTGCTGAAATAGCTAAAAATGCACACAAGAAGGGACTAACCTTAAAGGAGTCCGCTCTGGAACTAGCTTACCTAAGTTCAGAAGATTTCGACAAATGGGTTAAACCTGAGGAGATGTGCGGCCCGAATCTGGCAGCGAAAGCCCATGCTTAACTGAATCCATTGTGAAATGAAAAAATCCTGACAATCTAGGATCTTTCGAAATCTTTACGGCTAGAGCACCTAGAAAATCTTTTGCGATTTCTAATATCTTTTTCGGATTCTCTAAGATAGTCAAGAGAAATTTCGTGGAGAATTTAAATTCTGCATTAGCTTTCATCTTAAGCACATATTTTAAAAGCGCCTTTTGGTCTTCTTTCGGTATAGCTTCTTCCTTGCAAGCTTTAAATGTTTTCTGGAAATAACCCAAAGCTGCTTCCTCGGGCAGACTAAATAATCCTCTATAACCCTGTTTCTGTAGGTTTTCTAAATGCAGCTTTAACGCTTCCGTATATTGATCAGCAGCCAGTTTAATCACAGTTGTTTGCTTCTCATATTTTTGCTCTAATGCCTGTGGCATAAATGCTGTCAAAGCTGAACCGAAATTCTCCATAGCCCTATTACAAGCATCTTCAAATCGTGGTGATTGTTGAATCATCACCTCAGAGTTAAGCTTCTGGTAAAGCTTTAAAGCGTCTCCATCAGATAGTTTTTGTGTTTCTACATATTGTAAGAAAGCGCCAATTAAATTAACCATCCCACGTTGCGTTCCCCCAAGTCTCTTATATGCTTTAACCGCTGACATTAGCGGCTGAGGTATACCAAAAGGATCAGCATTAGAAGTTAAATCAGACTCCTTCGTAAAATCCGGCTCCTTCATTGAAAGTAATTTTCCTACAGATACTATTTGAGGAGGTTCACTCACAACTCCATTTCCTTCGTCAGGCAGCGGCAGAGCACTCTTCATATTACGAGTAAGTTCAAGGTCTGAGTCTATAAGTGTCGTAGTAGACGCTGTTAAATCAGTAGTAGTAATTCCTTCAGATAGCACCGTAGAATTTGGCTTTACTACAGTTTCTACTAAATTCTCTGCTAAACTAGTCCTCTCGCTAGCTGAATCAAGCTTCCCTTCATGTTTTTGAGCAATCTCTCCTGTTTTTTGAGCAGCACTCACTGTCGGAGTGGCAGCACTACCTTGTAAATTATTCATTTAATATCTCCTTCTTCCCGTAAACCTAAACGCCCTTAGAATCCCCTTCGACTCTAAAAATGAGTAAGTTATAAATCTTGTTTTTAATTATACATAATCCACGAGATTTTTCTTTACTTTTTCTTAATATTTGCGCGGGATTTAGATTAATTATTTTTCATTTTACTTTATGAAATCTAATATAATCGGGACGGCTGTTTTCACAGCTTCTTGATCCCAAATCCAGTCATGTTCAGTATTCTCAAGAATATTCAATTCTTTTTCACCAGAAGGAATTTCGTGAAAAATCTTATCCATCGTCTCATTATCCACGACTAAATCATTTTTAACTTGAACTAAAAGCAGGGGATTTAAAAGATTTACGAATCTTGATTTAAGTTTTTGTGACATTAAAAGTATCTGCCAGAGAAGATTTGGGCTTACCTCATAAACCTTCAAAGGATCTTCATCTGTTATATGTTTCTTTAACTGTGAACTTGGTAATCGAATCAAACTATTTTCGTGAGTTATAAAAGTATCTCTAAACAATTTAAGTAAAGTCATTACAGTAAAACTCATCTTAAAAGTCGCTTTAGCACCTTTAAAGCCTGGTACTGAATATATTAATTTATCGTTAGCAGCGACTTTAATATGGGAAAGCACTACAGCTCCCATACTATGGCCCATTAAAACTATCTGAGCATCTGGCTTTTCAGCTTTTAATTTTTCATAAATAGCCTGAATATCTGAAACCCAGTTATTAAAAGATTCCACATGACCACGCGGCTCATTATTACCAAAACCTTTTAAGTCTGGGGCGATAAGCTCGACTCCATGCTCATCTAAAGCATTTTTTAAATTATCGAACCAAGCGCCTCTACCGCCTAAGCCATGAATTGCAAGAATAATGGCACCATTGCGGAACTCCAATTTCTGCGTTTTCGTCATCCTCATGTACCTCATGTACCCAGAGTGCACTGCGGTCATTCGTCGTCCTCAGTCTTGAACTTGCACGTTCGGCAACAGTGCCATAAAAGTTTTTTTAGAGCAAAGCGTTATGAATAAGTACGCTTACTAAAACACCCAGCAAAGCCCCAGCAAAAACCTCTTTAGGACTGTGTCCCAGATCTTCTTTAAGATTTATACCATTTAAAGTATGATCATGAGGGAGTTCTTTTAAAATATGATTTAAAGTCATAGCTTGCTGTCCAGCTGAACGACGCACACCAGCTGAATCATACATCACCACCGCCGATAGAGTAAGAGCTATCGCAAAGTGAATAGACTCAAAACCAGAAATTAAACCGATAGAAGTAGAGAGAGCTATCATCGAAGAAGTATGACTAGAAGGCATTCCACCTGTATTTAGCAGCATTGACCAGATAATTTTTTTCTTACAACAAGAATATAAGATGGTCTTAGTTAACTGAGCAATAAAATTAGCCAGTACCACAGCACTTAAGACCTCTAAACCATTTGCTTTAATTGTTTCGATGAAGGACATAATCCGCAACCAACTTTAGTTTATCAGAATAAATCTGAGTTGCCGATAAAATTTCCTTAGCTTCAGTAATTAATTCAGAAGCCTTAGCCATCGCCCCATCTATTCCATACAAATCGACATAAGTAAGCTTGTTCTGCTGAGCATCCTTTTGGGTCTGCTTACCCATTTGCTCAGATGTAGCAGTATGATCTAAAACATCATCAACAATCTGAAAAGCTAAACCCAAATTAGCAGCATATTTTTCTAAAGCTTTTAATTGACTAGTATCTGCCCCCGCTAAAATAGCTCCATTGATTATAGAAGCAGAAAGTAAAGCCCCAGTCTTAAATTCCTGCATTAACCTAGATTTTTCAAAATATTCTAATCGAGACCGCTGCACAACTCCATTTTCTGCGTTTTCGTCGCCCTCTGTTTTTAATTGAAGATTTAACCTAGCAAGCTCTAAGTCCATAGCCTGCCCCACTATCATTTGTTGAACAGCTAATGTTAAATTACCTACTACTTTAAGAATCAAAGAATCATTTAGCCCTAAAACATCTTTACTATACTCAATAAAAACCGATATCGGATTAACTAAAAGAAAATCACCTGCTAGTAATGCGATATCTTCTCCATAAACTATATGATTAGTCGGCTTGCCCCTTCTTAGATCATCATTATCCATACAAGGTAAATCATCATGAACTAA
>JBMOEX010000116.1:0-5421 GCA_049314535.1 Vampirovibriophyceae bacterium
TAAATAAAGCTGTTATTAGCACAGATAAACCTCTTCAAAATTTATATAACAGGCACAGGGTTATTCATTTCATAAATGAATTTATCGAAAACGCAGAAATTGGAGTTTACGAGCAGTCAAACGACGGGACTGCTCGCAAACGTGCAAGTTCAAGGCTGAGGAGGACGAATGACCGCAATGTACTCGGGGTACATGAGGATCATGAGGACAACGAAAACGCAGAAATTGGAGTTTGCGAGCAGTCCCCTTATGCGGAATTTTCTCAGGCCGCTATTCGAGTAAACAGCATGGCAAAATCTTTTAAAGATTTTAATAAGAGCAATATAAAAATTGATAATTCTTTATTCAAAGAAGCAGCAGAGCAAGAACTATATAAAGAATTAGAGACTTTAGAACCTAAGCTAAGAAAGCACTTTAATACTGAGTTAGACTTTAGCATCAAAGATTTAAGCAGCATAAGCTCAAGTATTAATAATTTCTTTGAGCATGTTCTAGTCAATGACACTGATTTAAAAATCAAAGAAAATAGACAAGCTCTCATCTACAGACTAGATGAGGCTTTTAAAAATATCGCTGATTTTTCTTTATTGAAGTAAACTACACGCCAAGTGCATTTAACAGTGGTGATCTTCCACCCATATGCGAGCGAGAGGCTTGCCTCAGATTCTCTTGAAGTCTTTCAAGCTCAATCTTTATATCCTCAAGATTAATAGAGCTATCTACTTTTGCTAAAGCATCTGCCCCAGCTCTCTCGGCACGACCGACACGAAAATCGACTCTTTCAATAGCTGCTTCAACAACATTCATGACATCTCTTGGAGAAAATTTAAAAGCAGAGAAAGCTTTAATCAAAGTAGCTTTATGCTGAATAAAATCTTGTAAACGGCTATCTTTCATGTTCATAGACCTAAACTTAGAAAGCATTATTTCATAGTTCTGCTCTGGAGTAGGTTCTGGAAAAACTACCGTAACCTTCATTCTACTCTTTATAGCAGTATCTATATTTCCAGAATTAGTAGCTAAAATGACAGGAACACCAGAATCATCAATTAACTTAAGTAAAGTATTCACAACTACAATATCATGCTTATTACCATGCCCCCTTTCACTCATGGCCGCAGCTTCATTTCTCTGGCTGCAAAGAGTATCTGCCTCATCGAAAAATAAAAGTTGATTTTTTTTCTTTGCCTCTTCAAATGCGCTGATTAAATTCCTTTCAGTTTCACCAATAAAACCACCAGTCATATTGGAACCAACTAATTGAAGCTCTCTTCCCATTTTCTTTGCCACATAACCAGCGATCTCAGTTTTACCCACCCCTGGCGGCCCAACAAATAACATAGTCGGCGATTTTTTCTTAATTTGGCCTAGATCAAGCTCTATCCTTTTAGGATCAGATGCCCCTATAAAGCGAGAAATACCATGAAATAAATTTTCCTTAAACTTAGCACTAGAAAAAATCATATCCCGATCTGGATCAAAATCTTGCTTCTCTTTGTTCTTAGGAATTAGCTTTTTAGCCGCTGGGTTTAGCAAATCTTTATAGAAGATATCAGAAAACACTAAAGGTATAGCGCCCACAATACTAAGCAATTTATCTCTAGCGGACATTTTTTTATCAATAAATGAATTTAATATCAAACCCAAACCACTAAATGAAAATACCGCGGCCAGCACTTTCTTCGTTGGATGTCTTTCAAAATTAACAACTTTTCTCGCCAATTTCTCTGGCAATGACCTATTCTCTTGCTTCTCAGCATCCTTCTCCTTACGCGGCTGCAAATCAGAAAATTTCAAAGCTAAAGCTGCAACATCCTCGTCCTTACCAGACTTCACCTCAGGCTTGCCTTTAAGCACTAGAGTTTTAGCCTGAGTCCGAGTTACAACCATATCTAAAATTCAGCCTCTGGAATCCAAGAACGAATTCCACCAATATACTCAAAAAATATTTTTAAATAAAAGAACCTCTCGCCTTTACACAGAGGCAATTTAGATCCTGTTGAGACATCATATTTTACAAGACTGTTAGATTCTGTATCGAAAAAGACCTGTAAATTTTCACTCAGAATCTCGATTTTTTTTTCATCAGGATAAATCTTAATCTTGCGTCCTTTTTCAAAGATAGTAATATACCCCGAACCCAATCTAGAAGACGATTCACAATCTGCAAAATCACCATTATAAGGAGAGGAGCGGTCATAAACAGCTAGCTGAAAATCTTTAAGTATTTTTAAATCCGCCATGCTTAAAACAGTAATATGTATTTATTTTAGCATATTATACATACGTATTGCCAATTAATGGTTGAGCAAATTTTATAAATCATGAATGATCAAATTCCTGATTTACATAGAGAACAATTCTTTAGCAAAATAACTAAGAATAATATCCGCCCCAGCACGCTTAATGCTAATCAGTGACTCATAAATAGCTTTCTCACGAACAGTTAAACCCGCACTGACAGCTGCTAATATCATCGAATACTCACCGCTCACTTGATAAGCGACTACTGGTACTTTAGAGTTTTTTTTAGTCTGATGAATAATATCTAAGTACCAACCAGCTGGCTTTATCATCACCATATCAGCTCCCTCTTCTAGATCCAGTTCCAGCTCTTTTAAAGCTTCTAAAGAATTAGCTGGATTCATCTGATAAGTTTTTTTATCCTTTGGAATTTTTTCATCTATATGATAATTCTCTGTCCCCATCGCATCACGAAAAGGTGTGTACAAGCTAGATGCGTATTTAGCTGTATATGACATAAGCATAGTATCTTTAAAGCCCTCTGTTTCAAGTGCAGTCCTGATAGCTTTTACACGGCCATCCATCATATCAGAAGGACCTAATATATCAGCCCCAGCCGCGGCTTGCACTAAAGCCATCTTCTTAAGCACATCCACCGTTTCATCATTTAGAACTTTACCTTTTGCTAAAAGCCCATCATGACCATGATCCGTATATGGATCTAGTGCAACATCAGACATAATGAGCATTTCAGGGAATCTTTTCTTAATTTCCCGAATAGCTTTACAAGTAAGATTATTGGCATTATAGCTTTCAATCGCTTGGTAATTTTTAAGCTCGTGAGATGTAATCGGGAAGAGAGCTATAGCTTTAATACCAAGTGACAGTAGCTCCTCCACTTCACTTAAGAGTCTTTCTGTACCGAATCTGAAAATACCAGGCATTGCGCCAATCTCTTCATAAGCATTTTTTTCATCTTTAATGAAAAGAGGATAGATAAAATCATTCACTGAAAGATTATTTTCTTGAACTAAATCTCGAATTGCTTTAGACTGCCTTAAGCGTCTTGGTCGGAGTAACATATAGATTAAGTTTAACCTAAATAAAGAACTTGAAACCCGTTCCCTTAACAAACATCAAACATTTATCTTTTAAATTCCTCATAAAAGGAATACCCTCTACTTCAATAGTAACGCCAGCTTTTAAATTCTTAAGCGCCGAGCAAGATTTATCAAAGTAAACATAATACAGTGATTTATGTTCCCGATTATCTACAGTCGAATTTACGACTAGAGGAAAAAGTACTAACTCTCGATTCAGATTAGCCACCACGTTTCCCTCTGCTAGTGAATATTTCACGTCCTTAACTAATTGCCCTTTAAGTGTAATTAGAGAACTCATATAAACATTATAAAATCATAAAGGTATTTTTGGAAGAGCAACCTTAATCATTCTTTAATATAATGAACAACCCTTCGTTAGATTGGGCATAAATTTTAAAATACCTTACAATTCTTAAAATGACCTCCACACCAGATCCAAGCGCCGCATTAATACCTGAAGAAACTTCCCTAAGTATTCTCTGTGAGGGTTTTACTGGAACTAGGCACGCAAAAACAGCTACTGGTGTAGTTAAATATGGTAACTGGCAAATTAAATCAATTATAGATTCAAGCAATATCGGCAAATCCTTTCTAGAACTTAGTAAAATAAATACAAGAAGCAATTCCAGCTTAGATAGTAGCTCAAATAAAGCACTAAATGACATTCCAATAGTTAAAAATCTTGAAGATGCTCTTCAAATAAGCAAGATAGATGCTCTTTTAATCGGCATAGCCCCAGTAGGCGGTCAAATACCAGAAACTTGGATTCAGATTATAAAAGAAGCTATCAGCAAGAAAATACATATCATCAGTGGTCTACATGAATTTCTAAATGAGATTCCTGAATTAGCATCCCTCGCTAAAGAAAAAGGAATATTACTCTGGGATGTGCGTAATCCAGAGCTATACAGCTCATCTGCATCACAGAGTGTTGCTAAACAAAAGCCAAGATCAGAAAAATTAAAAGTCATCACGATGGTAGGCAGCGACTGTAATGTAGGTAAGATGTGTACAGCTCTAGAAATAGTTCAAGAAATAAAAAACCATAAAAGAAAAGCTGAATTTTTAGCTACAGGTCAAACTGGCATTATGATTTCTGGTTCTGGTGTTCCACTAGATCGAGTGATTGGTGATTTTATGGCAGGTTCAATAGAGAACGAACTGCATAAAATAATTCAAGAAAAAGATCCAGAGTTTATTATCGTAGAAGGGCAAGGCTCCCTATTACATCCAGGTTATTCTGGTGTAACCCTGTCACTGATACATGGTTCAAATCCAGAATACTTAGTTCTCTGTTTAAAAGCTGGTCTAGAATATATTCAAGGTGGCTATCAAGTTAAAATCCCGTCTATTACAGAATTAATAGAAATTTATGAAACTGCTTCTGCTTGGATTCAGACTTCTTCACAATCAGCAAAGGTAATCGGCATTTCCATTAATACTAGTGAATTAGACGAAGCTTCTGCTTATAAATTAATTAAAGACTTAGAAGCAGAAACCCAATTACCCGCCACCGATCCAATAAGATTTGGTACAGGGAATATCTACAAGAGGATTTTAGAAATATCCAATACTACTATAGAATTCTAAAAAATTAAAACAATGATAAAACTAAATTACCAAACCCTTGAATCTGAATTAGAGTTCACTTTCACTATATCTAGAAGTTCTAAATCAATCTCCAAAACCATCATCACCAAGATTAGCTACGAATACAACGGAGAAACATTCTCTGGGATAGGTGAAGCCGTATTTTCAAAATTCTACGGTGAAGACGAAGAATCAGTAAAAGCTTTTTATCAAAAAATCATTAATGATAAATCATTGGAAGACTTGGATATTTTTAATATACAAAATCTGGAAACACGATTAGAAAAATATTCAGGAAACTATGCGGCAAAAGCTGGCATAGACATAGCTCTCTACGACATTCGCGCAAAAATTCTAAAACTTCCTCTCTATAAATATTTTGGTTTAGATAAAACTAAAGCACCAGCAAGCTCTTATACAATTGGGATTGCAGATCTAGATACTATTAAACAAAAGACCATAACTGCTTTAGAACGAGGTTATG
>JBMOEX010000117.1:0-5322 GCA_049314535.1 Vampirovibriophyceae bacterium
AACATACTCTTCATCGTTTCTCGCTTCTCGATTTGCTCTGAAAAATTCACCTGAATGATGAGCTATGACTCCATTACGTAACACTTTAATCTTCTTATGAAGCTCTTTGAATTCTTCTGAGCTATTAATAATTTCTTGTATTTTTTTTCTAACAGCTTTAATATACTGAGTGCCGTTTTTTGAGATATTGTTTCCTCCTTTGTTTGAATCATCAAATATTGAATAGTAGCTTAAAATGCATGTTTCTTCAACACAAACCAAGGGGAGATGACTATCTAAAGCATGCTGTAAGCCTTTGTAGTCAAGAGTCGCTGGATCATCTGGCAACTCTTCAAAAAGCTTTTCTGATTGAGGAGCTAAATTTTTAAGGACTTTTATTCGCATAAAAAGAATAATCAATGTGTGCCTCCATAAGCAAAGCCTATTTTTCTCTTGTAGGGTAGGACGACTCTTATTAACCATACTTTATAGAATAGCAAAGCTGAATTAAGAGGTGTTTTAAGCAGTTAACTGCTCATGGATTGACTTTGAGAAGTCTAATTTCTTGGTCTTCTCCTTCTTGTAATCAGAGATTCCTTTATTAACAATAGTTTCAATATATTCTTCTAAAGCCCTCTTTGAAGATAACCAATTTCGTCCTTCTTTAAATGCTTCTAGCTTCGCTTGTGTGGCAAGCTTGCGCAAATAGTTGGCAGAGTAAGGTCCTTCTTTTGCAAGTTCTTCTAAGCTTATATATCTATCAGCTTTTTTCTGTTTAGGTTTGAGAAATTTTAAGTAAAGGTTCATAGATCTAATTACAGACTGAGCTACAAATTCACAAAATGGAGAATAATTTGCTTTATCTGCTTCTGAAAGGACTCTGTAATATCTTTTTCTATCATTCTTTAAAATTATCGCTAAGGGAAAACCTGCATGCATAATGAAAATATTCATAATGATTCTAGAAACCCTTCCATTACCGTCCCAGAAAGGATGGATATAGGCGAGCTTGTGATGAACTATGGCTGCTAATTCCACGGTATGTAATTTATTCTTATTAGCCTTAATCCATTTAATTAGATTCTGCATTTCATTTGTCACATTGAAACCCTCTGGGGGAGTATGATCTGCTCCAGTGATGATAACGTTGCCTTCTCTGTATTTCCCCGCGATATCAGAATCAGTTTCTTTTACAATTAAATGATGAATCTCCCTTATTAATCGCTCTGAAATGGTGTTTTGTTTTTCTGAATCTATTAATTCATAGAGAAAATCCAATGCTTCTTTCTGGTTCTTAGCTTCAAGATGATCTCTTAATGGTTTGCCTTTAATGGTAATACCTTCTTGTATAATCCAAGCTGTTTCTTTTAAAGTTAATGTATTGCCTTCAATAGCATTTGAGTTATAGGTCATCTCAATCTGAAAATGCTCGCGTATTTTTGATAAGATTGTCTGCGGGATTGGTCTACAAGAATTAAGTTCTTTTAACTTTTGGTCTAATTTTTCTTTGGTCTTATCTGATAAAAACATAAGGTACGATACTCGTTATTTTATCCTATCGTACCTTGAGGTGGGAATTTCTTTTTTTATTACTGAATAGAGTTATGAATTGATTTTATTACCGCTACATGCTCCACCTGAAAGTTGCGGAATATGCCTGTTATGCCCTACCACTTTATACTTGCAAAATATTATAAACATCTAACTCCAAGCCTTGATAATTAACTGTTTTTTGATATGCCATTCCAATCTTTCTCAAAGTATTTATCGAAGATATATTTTTAGGATCAACGATTGCAATAATTTCTTTTAATTTTAAAGTATCAAAAGCATATTCTATAAGTGCTTTAGATACTTCTGTTGCAAGCCCTTTCCCCCATTGATTACGCATCAGACGAAATGCAATTTGTACTTTTTCTTCGTTTTCAACTATGTGTAAATCAAATCCTGCAAAACCAATAAGATTATCCTGGTAGATAATTGCCCAAGGAGAATGAATGCCAGCCTTATAATTCTCTATATGACTTTCAAGACGTTTTTGACTCTCTTCTCTGGTCATTATTCCAGTCATTGAAAAGTGCATCACTTCTGGATCAGCTAATAATAATGTAAGAGCTTCAATATCTAAATTGTTGAATTCTCTAAGGTAAGTTCGTTCTGTAGTTAAAATAAGGGCTGACATTGAGGTGGAGACTGTAAGTAATAGTCAGAATTTTCTTTTAACTAAAAAGAATTAAATACTAGTAGTATCTTTAATATATGCATTTTTGGCAATTATTAACGGATATCGGTATACTCTTAGGTTCTTCACTGCTTTTAGGTGCTATCGCGATTCGCTTAAAATTGAGTCCGATTATCGGTTATCTTATAGCTGGTATGGTTCTTGGTGGACCAGGTAGTTTACAGTTAATAAAGTCTCCACTTGAGATTGAGGCTATCGCTGAGCTTGGTGTTTCATTATTACTTTTTAGTTTAGGGCTTGAATTTTCTTGGGATAAAATCAAATCTTTGCCTCTGAAAATCATTAGGGGTGGGGCTTTACAGATTCTCCTGACCCCTCTTTTTTTTCTAGCAGTTTCATCCTTATGTGGTTTAGATATAAAGATAGCTATTTTAGCGGGGCTTATATTTACCTTAAGCAGTACTGCTACAGTCTTGCGTACTTTTAATGATTTGGCTGAAATAGATAGCCAGCATGGCAGGAATTCGACAGCGGTTCTACTTTTACAGGATATCGCCGTAATTCCTTTTACCATGATAGTTTCATTTATTTCTGTTCATAATGCAGTAGCCAATGAATTTCAGAATAATTTTTTATTTACTATAGGTGCTGCTGTGGTATTGGTTTTGGGCTTGTATATATTTTTAAATAAAATTGCTGGACCGGCTTTAAGTCTTTTCAGCTTAAATAATAATCGAGAGATGGCGATTTTGCTTGCGATTATTATTAGCATTGGTTCTGCTTGGACTGCTTATCAGATCGGTATTTCACCATCGATTGGCGCCTTTATCGCTGGAATGCTTTTAGGTAGCTCTTCTTTTGCTACTCAGATTACGGCAGATATCGCACCACTGAGGATTTTATTTTTAACATTGTTTTTTGGTTCTGCGGGTATGCTTGCTGACCCAGTTTGGGTCTTTAATAATTTTGCTTTAGTAATATTACTCAGCGTTGCGGTAATTTTTTCTAAGACATTAATTAGTTCTGTGATTTTCAGTTTATCTGGTCATAGTCTTGCTATATCAGTAGCTTCTGCTGTTTCTATCGCCCAGATTGGTGAATTTGCTTTTGTTTTAAGTAATATCGCGAAAGACTCTTCATTGCTGAGTAATGATTGGTCGCAGCTTGTAGTTTCTATCACTATTGTAAGTCTATTTTTTACACCTTTTATGATTAAATTCGCTCCTAGAATTGGTCTTAAGGTGCAGAAGTTTTTAAATAATAAAAAATCAGGTAAAGCTTTTGACGCAGAAGTTTTAAGTTCAAATCCAGCTCGTATATATGTTATAGGTTATGGTCCAGCTGGGCGTGAAGTCACTAGGCAGCTTAAAGATTCATACTTAGACGAAATCGCGATTATGGATCTTACTAAAGATTCTTTAGACTCTGCTGAGCTAGAGGGATTTAAGACTCACATGGGTGATGTAAGACAGTTAGAGGTACTTCAGCATAGTGGCTTAGAGCTGGCTAACTTAGTTATCATAACTATCCCTAGTTATGATGCTGTTTTAACCACTATTGATAACATTAAGCGTTTAGCACCGACTGCGCACATTATAGTTAGATCAAGATATCAGATTTATGAACAGAGTTTTCATGAAGCTGGAGCTCATGAGATAGTAAATGAAGAATTTACTGTAGGTGAAAAATTAGGAAGGACTGCTGTTAGTTACTTTTTAACCAAATTTTAAATAATTACTGTTATTAAGAGCTTTGAGGTTCAAGTATGTCAGTAATCAATTCAGCAACGCGTAATACGCTTAGCACCGTTTCAGAGAACAGTCAGGTACAGGCGCAGAATGCAGCAGCTATAAATGCGAATTCAACGGATGTTGATAATACAGTTAATCGTCTAGCAGAGACCAGAGGAACTTTAAACTCGCCTCGTGAAGATGGTGCAAATACTTTAAAATCTATTAATATTGAGCAGGCAAACATGGATGTGAGTCTCTCTCAGACAGAATTAATTGTTTATGATGGTGAACTGTCCTCTAATAATATTGAGCTTCAAGGAGTTAGAGCTCAGTTGAACTCAAAGATGAGTTCATTAGCAACAGAAGAAGCTAAAACAGAAATCAGAACTTCTGTAAATGCTGATGGTAATGCAGAATTCGTGACTCATTCTGGGATGAAGGTCGTAACTGATACGAATAAGGGTGGTCATCAGACTTGGGTTTATAACCCAGCTGGTGAACAGCTTATGCATATTCATGGAGACCCTCATGTAAACATGCTTAAAGATGCTGATGGCAATAATGGTGATGATTTCCACTTCGGTGATGACTCTACCTTGAAATTCGAGGATGGCACAGAGCTTACTTTTAACACTACTGAAACCGGTAAGGATACTGGGATTTTCTACACGACTGGTATTTATGTTAGGGCTGGTGATAATGTTATGCACACTGGTGAGGCGACTTCTGGTGGAGCTAGAAGGACTGGTATAGCTAAAGTAGATGATGAGTCTTATAGCAGAAAGGGTAGTACTGCTAAAGGTGCAGTTACCATGGGACTTAAAGGTGATGGTCAAATCCTTATGCAGACTGGAAATCAGTGGAATGAACTTAAGGATGAGTCATGGGACGGTTATTTAAAGGATAAAACTTTTGATGATCAAAAAGGTGCTGCTGTAGATTTTAAACCCCAAGCAATTAAGGGCGCTGATGCGCTTTCAGCTGTGAAGCTTGAAATTACTCAGCTTGAGAAAAAAGAAACTGCTCATGAGTCTAGAATTGCTGCTTTGACGCCGCTTAAGTCTAGAGCGGAATCGAATTTAGATGCAGCTATGTCTGATCTTGCAAGATTTTCATCTATGGATGATTCTGAATTCGTTGATAATGAAGAGAGTCGTCAAGATGTAGAACAGAAAAGTTTAGATCTATCGAAGCGATCTAATAATTTAGGTATGTTTATGTCTAAAAGTTCACTTATCGGAGCTAGAGATATGGCAAGGTCTGGTCTTGATTCAGCAGATATGATTGCAGATGGAGTAGCTGCTGATAGGGATCTTCGTAGTAATAGATTCGATTACAGGGATCAAGGTCAAAAAGGCGGACGGAAGCCATTCGATCTTCGTGGTAATAGATTCGATTACAGGGATCAAGGACTTGAGCATAGTGCTG
>JBMOEX010000118.1:0-5165 GCA_049314535.1 Vampirovibriophyceae bacterium
TCTTTTGAAAATCTGAATATAGTAATCATCTTCGATGAAAACATAACGATTGTAAATTAAGCTTTTACCATCAGGGCTCCAGTGTACGCCATTGATTGGCGCTTCTCTTTCACTGTATCTCTCGCCAACGCTAGTAGTACTACCATCTTGCGCGTTAACTAAATATATCTGGTTGTTAGATACTACTGAAATGTATTTATCATCAGGGCTAAGATTGAATTGCGATTGGACGGAGTATTTAAAATTCGTTATTTGTTTAAGAGGCTGATTTGTGATTGTATTTTCAGTATTTTTAATGCTGCTCACTGAGTAGATTTGAACGATATCATTATCATCTTTCATTAGAAAGTAGATCTGGCTTCCATCTGCTGAACTGCGTAGTCTGAAACGTGGTCCCTGAAGTCCAGGGTGTTTTCTTTCTGTAGTAAATGTAACTCTTCTTTGCACTAAACCTGCTGGTACATTAGGTCTGTCATTTAAAGTACCTTCTAGTGGTTTATCTGTAAGTGATTGAGTTATATCATTTGGGATATCTGCTATAAAAACTTCTGTAACTAAAACTCCGTCATTTGAGCGGACATTTCCTTGAAAAGCTATGGCTCGTGTTTGCTGTGAACCATCTTCTTTTATATAGCCATTTTTCCCTAGCCAGCACTCATCAAAAGCTCGCTCTATTTCATCACTACCGAATTTAGGATTTTCTGTAACTTTAGCTGTGATTACCGCAAAGTAAGTTCCTCTAAAATTCTCTGCAGGGCACTGCTGCCGAACTCCAATTTCTGCGTTTTCACCCGCCTCATGATCCTCATGAATATTCTCTACCATCGTCATCACGCCGATAGTCCTCAAGTCTTTTCTTTTACTTGAAGATGTTTTTTCTAAACATTCCATAAGGTAATCGTTATAGGTAAAGCTAATCCACTTGCCATCAGCACTCCAAGTGTGGGCATGAGTTCCGCCTCTTAAAGCTCCTTTGGTAAGTGGTTCTTGAATACTCCTCCCTTCCGCAACAGTGCCATTGTGAGATGATTGCCGAACTCCAATTTCTGCATTTTCACCCGCCTCATGATTCCCTGAAATAATCGCTCCAAACCTTCTCGTGAAGCTGTAAGGCTTTTCTTCATTGCAATTTAAAAGACCGTGAATGAAAATGATGCTGTCATTCACTGGATTCCAAGCTGCTGCCCCTACTCCAGGTCCATAAATACTTTGATTTTTAGTTTTATACAGCTCTATAATTTCTTTAGTCGCAATATTTAACTTACAGATGTTCCCAGTGCGGCTTATATGAGTATCATCATGGCGGGTATCGAAGACTAGCCACTTACCGTCTGGAGAGAAAATTTGTGTGGCGTTGAGAGTGTGACCGTGTTTCCCGTTTGTTAATTGTATTTCGTGCATTGTTTTTTATGAAGTGCTGTTAATTTAAAATTAAAATAGTAGCGATTAAAATCAGCACAGTGCCTAAAAATTTAAATTTATTTACAGGCTCTTTGAAAATTAAAGCACCGATAAATAAGTTAGCGATTAGAGAAACTCCTCGCTTACCAGCTTCTACTAAGCCTACATAAGAAATTTGATAAGCCATAAACTGCAAGACCATGGCAACTGAGACATTTATTATGCCTAGTAATAAAAGCCAGTAAGTGCCTTGTCGATTTATTTCTAGAAATTTAGTACTACCCCAAGGGCAGGTCTTCGAAAAGAAGCGAGCTATGCTAAATATAGTTCCGCAGAGTAATGCATGATAAAGGGCGTGAGATATAGGGTTCGTAGCTTGCATAGCAAGCTTGTCAAAGGGTATAGCGAAAGCCCAGAGAAGAGAAGTCATAATAACTAGGATACAGCCCTTTTCGTGGGTTAAGTCTTGGTATAGGGTTTTAAATAATCCTAAAATAGAGTTTACTTTCTTGCCCTGATAATTAATCATAAGAGAGGCTAAAATTAAAAGGATTAATCCTGGAAATTGAATTGGGGAAGGGTTTTCCTTTAATATTAAGCTGCCAAATATTACCGTGAAAAAAGGCAGAAAAGAAAGGAAGGGAATGACACTGCTGAGTGGTGAAATAGAGAGGGCTTTAGCTAGTAGAAAGGTTCCTGCTGAAGCGAAGCCAGCGGTCATAAGACCAGGGAAAATATATTCATGACTGTAAATTAATTGCTGAGAGAGAAAGCCGTAGCTTAGGTAAACCACTGCTTGACCAAATTCCAAGAAAATCACCAAGGGTAAGGGTTTTATTCTTTTCACTAATATTTTACGTATGAAATCGTAGGGGACCCAGAGGCAGCCGATAATGCTGATTAGATAGAAGGTGGAATAAGATAGCATTTTAATAGTGTTTTATTTAAATCTTACAGGTAAAGAGCGTATTCCCCAAGGAAAAGATTCATCTTTTTTACCAATAGCATAATGAAGATGCAAGGCTGTACTTGCTCCAGTATTGCCAATCTCTGCTATCTTCTGCCCCACCTGAACTGTTTCTCCAAGCTTGAGGCAGCTATTTTGCTTTAAATGAGTATAGAAGCTAATCAACCCATTGTCACTTTTAACGTAGATAGAATTTCCTGGATTGTTTTCATTAGATAAATTAAATACATTTTCTTCTCTGTCGGGGTACTGATCATCAACTTTAATCACCTTACCATTCGTCGTAGAATAAACTGGGGTACCAATTTTCATATTTGGTGCAGTAATATCAATCGCAAATTCTTGTCCTGTCTCAAGGCAGTGACTGTTAGGATCACTAATATATGAGAGTCTATCTATCTGAATCGGATTCTTGACTTCTATAATATCTTGAATTGTATTGGTTATGCAAGAAGGTATAGAGAGTGCTCGGATGAAGCTATGTAATTCTGTAAGATGTTGATCTAAAGTATTTTTCGGCTTATCTGGAATAATGATATCTAAGCTTTTAATTGTCCTGCTCAATCCAATTATTGGTTCATTGTTTAACTTGGCTCTTGGTGAGATTAGAGTGATAGAGCCATAATGCTCATTTATTGATTCTCTTAGTGTGATAGGTAATTGCGGATCTTTAAGTAATTTATTAAGTTCCTCTCTTGAGCCAGGATCTTTTTCTAATGATGAAAGTTTATCAAGAAGTTTATGATATTCGGGATTTTTCTCCCTACTCCTCTCTTCTAATGCTTGAAAGAAATTATCAGTGACAGAAGGATGTACTTCGAAATTCACACTGGAACTAGGTATTTTCTGATTATCGAATAATTGATCTAATTGATTTTTTATTTCTTCTTGCGACCCTTCCTCGATGATGATTGGTTCTGTAGAAGATGATTGTAGATCTGGTTCTTTGCTTGATATTTCTGTAATAGAAGCTCTATTTGATTTTTGGGTCAAAGGTAGAAGGCTTAATTTTTTGCTGAGAGGTAGTTGTTGAGCTAAATTTCCCGTGAGTCTCTGAATTGATCGAAGAATTTGGCTCATAAAGGGATTAACCATTTTATTAAGATATTCCCCATTAAATTAGTTTTTATATTTGCTCTTTCTTGACCGTATCTAAATGCGCCTCTAAAATATCTTTTTCTTTTATTAATTCTTCTCTGAGTTCCTCTTCTGTTGGTAGATGTAGTTGATATTTAGAAGCAAAAATCTGTCTATTATCGTCAGCTAGCGTATATTTAACGACAGCTTCACTCTTATCAGCACATAGAATGATGCCTATTGGTTTATTATCTCCTTCGTTCATCAATTCTCGTGTGTAGTAGTTTACATACATCTGCATTTGCCCTATATCTTGGTGGGTTAATTTTCCTATCTTAAGGTCTAGTAATACGAAACATTTCACTATGTAGTTATAAAAAACTAGATCTATATAAAAATTTTCATCATCTAAGCTAATTCTCTTCTGCCTTGCAACAAAAGAGAATCCCTTACCTAATTCTAAAAGAAATTTCTGTAGATGCTCAATTAAAGCACTTTCCAAATCAGCTTCAAAGAATTTTTCACTTTGAGGTAAACCTAGAAATTCGAGTATATATGGGTCTTTAACTAAATCCTCAGGCTTTAGTAGTTCTTGACCTTTTATAGCTAGCTCTTGTACTGCATTTTTATCTTTAGATATGGCAAGTCTCTCATAAAGTAAAGAGTTAATCTGCCTTTCTAACTCTCTTGTAGACCAGTTATTGCTTATAGTTTCTATTTCATAGAAAGATCTTTTTTTCGGATCTTCTATCTTCATTAATGATCTGAAGTGAGTCCAGCTTAATTCTGCACGCAGTGCGTGCGGAATTGAATAAAGTTCATAAAATTTACGCATTTGCCAAAGATTTCTTGCTGTAAAGCCTTTTCCAAATTCAACCGTAAGCTTTTTAGAAAGTTTATTAATTAAATCACTTCCATACTTAGCTCTTTCTTGACCTTGTTGCTCTTCTTCTAAAATTTCTTTACCTATCATCCAGTAGGTTTTAACTATTTCGCTATTAAGAGAGTTAAAGATACGTTTTTTAGAAGCTGAAATGATTTCAGTAATTCTTAAGTAGATTTCAGATTTAGGTGTTAATTCAGTCATGGAATCATCTCCATTATAAGACTTAATTGTCATTCTGATCTATTACTATAGTTAGGAGAGAAGTTAGCCAATTAATTGGCTTCACTCCAAACTTAAATAATATCGAGTCCCTTTTAAATTACCAGTCTTAACTAAAACCCTCATTTCGACTAATTCCTGCAAGTCTCTAGTAGCCGTAGCCCTAGATGTTTTAGTAATAGAGATATAATTTTCTGCACTTAAGCCGCCTTTAAAACCTTGAATTCCTTCTTTGAAGATTCTACTGATAACCTTTTCCTGCCTTAGGTTTAGCTTGTTTTCGTAAAGTCTGTAAAACTCCCCTTTTTTTAAAGAAAATTCTATAGATTTTTGGCTTAATTCTAAAGCTTCTAATGCCGTCTTAGAGAAATATTCTAACCAATCAGTGACCTCAAGATCTCGATTAGAGGCATCTAACATAGCATAGTATTGCTTTCGATGCTTTTCTATCACTTGTGATAATGATATTAAACTAGCCTCACCTAATCCTTGAGATAAAGCTTTCTCTGCAAGAGCTCGAGCTATTCGTCCATTACCATCATCAAATGGATGTATGCAAACGAAATAGAGATGAGCTAGTCCAGCTCTAGTTAAGGTTTTCAAAGGACGCTTGTT
>JBMOEX010000119.1:0-5016 GCA_049314535.1 Vampirovibriophyceae bacterium
TTTTTATTAAGTCTGGATGTTCTTGTATAGCTTCAGAGATAGAACAGAATATTATGCCTATTTCAGCTAAGGCTTTTTTGTGTGTATTTGCGATAGAGACACTGTCAAATATTGCATCGACGGCGATGCCTTCTAGTCTTTTCTGCTCACCAATAGGGATACCTAGCTTTTCGTAAGTCTTAAGTATCTCTGGATCTACTTCATCAAGACTGTCTTTCCCTATTTTTTTCTTAGGTGCTGAGTAGTAAATGACATCCTGCAAGTCTATTTTGGGGTAGTTTAACAAAGCCCACTCTGGCTCACTCATTTTCAAGAAAGCTTTATAGGCTTTAAGCCTGAATTCGAGCATGAACTCTGGTTCATTTTTAATCTGAGAAATTTTGCTAATTACTTCTTCAGATAAGCCTTTTGGAAAAGAATCTGTTTCTAGCTCAGTAGTGAAGCCATATTTATAGTCTTGGGAGTTGAGGTTTTCAAGAATAGAGTTGCTTTTTGTTTCCATAATTTAGCTTACCTAATCATCTCCATAACATCTGCCATGCTATTGTTTACTAAATCTTTTACACTGCTTTCTGTTTGCATCAGCTCTGCTAGAGTGATTCGACTGAATAGTTGATCTAGTAAGCTCGTAATGTAATGCCAGACAGGTCTTATCGAGCAGCTTGAGCTGTGCATGCATCTTTCTAAAACTCCAGCATGCGAATCACAGAAACTAGACGGGAAAATCTTCTCACTTAAGGCACTTACGACATTATACAGAGTAATATCTTTGGGATCTCTTGCTAATTTGTAACCACCATTTTTCCCTCTAACACTTTCTATAAGTTCACCATTGCGCAATAGAGTAATGATGGAGGCAGTATACTCAGGCGTAATTCCTTCAGCTTCTGCGATTTGACTCAAGCTAACTAATTTTAATGGAGACACTGCTTCAAGTAAAGCTACTCTCAGTATGATTCTTAGACCGTATTCTTCATTGGCGGAAATCTTCATATCTTAATCTTTAGTATTTTATCAAGATTAGGTTGAGGCAGAAGCTTCTTGAGAACTATTCTCAAAAGGATTGAGCTTGCCATTTTTATTTTTTTTATTCACTGTTATAATCTGCAACAGTCCCTAGGAATAAGTTTCTAAATATAGGAACTCTGGTTTTAACTAATGAAAATTTCTCTAATTTCTATTTCATCTCCAATAACAGAAGAGCAGGTGGCACAGCTAGAGAAGTCTTTAGGGTATTTACGTTCACTTGGCTTAGAGCCTGTTTATAGTGATGAAATATTTAGTTTAGAGAAAAGATCTGTAAGTGAGCGAGTTCAGGAATTTACTGATGCTTATTTAAATAAAGAAACGTCTCTGATACTCTCAGTACGAGGTGGAGCTGGATGTATAGAGCTTCTAGAGCACTTGGATTATGAGAAAATTTTAAAAGCAGATTCCAAGCCCATACTGGCTTATAGCGATTTGACTACTCTTGCACTTGCTTTTAGTTGTAAAGCTAATGATTTGAATTTAGAGCCTATTCCTTTTTATCATTCGCCGATGCTTTTTGAGATGGCATCTTGGTTTGATGATGCAGGGCAGGTTCTGGAGGTTTCTTCTGTAAATAAAAAAATCTTTGAATTATTTGTCTCTTTAATGAAAGAGGTTAATGTTTCTGAAAATGGAAAAATGATTCTTGCAGGGAAACCCTCTCAATTAGAGTTTAGGAAGGCTTTTCTTGAACACTTAATAAAATTTAGTGAGCTTAGGCAGTATGCATCGTATATAAAAGAATCTCTGATTAACAAGGGTTCTAATTATTTTATTGGTGCTAATCTTTCGGTCTTTTGTAGTCTTCTGGGTACAGCTTATATGCCAGACTTGAAAGGGAAAATACTTTTCTTGGAAGAATGTAACGAACCTCTATACAAGATGGAAAGAATGTTTTACCAACTACACTTAGCAGGTTGTTTTAAAGATTTAGAGGAACTATGGATAGGAACTTCTTTAAATGCAGAGCTGCCGATGGACTTACTTGAAAGTTTTAGTGCGATCTATAATTTTAGACTTGTTACTGACTTGCCCATTGGGCACGGGGATTTGAATTTTATTACCCCACTTTTCTAAGAGTTTTACCTTGTCTCTATTTTTTGCTTCTTGTATTAGTACTTGTTTAACTTGTTTTAATTTGAATTTTTCTTGAACCTCGTCTAGGGAATCTTTAATATTTTCATTTACGATAAAACTGAAATTCTCATTCTTTTCAAAATGTATATATTTGTCGACGAAAGTTACTAGAAAGCTCATGAAAGATAATGCTTGAGTGGGTGGTACTATAAACTCGAAAATATTTTTCTCGGGATCTATCTTGCAGGCATAACCTAAGATATTTTCAGGGTTGCTTGCAGAGTGGAAAACGTAGGTGTTATCTAATCTGCCCTTGAAGAAATCAGGGTAGTGAAATAAATAATCTCTAAACTCTATTGGCTGTGCGTATTTGCAGATTTGTATCATATGCTTTATGTCTTTATTAGTCGCTGTTTCACATAGGATACTTACTGTATCTAGGCTGGTAGTTTTAAATTCTCTATATTCAAAAAGGTATTCACGAGTGAGTCTGCGAAAGCCTTGTGCTTGCAGGAAGCTAATTTCATTTACTTGATCGCTCTCTGTGAGCTTGCTAATAAAATAATAGATATCTTCTTTAAGGCTGAAATGGGAGATGAAGTCTTTTAAAAGTTCTTCATGATTAGTGTCGAATTCATGGAGTTCCAGTGCTTTTTTGGCTTCTAGATACTTGCTGTAAAGGATGGATGAGACTACTCGATTATCTTCTATGCTAGCGTAATAATCTTTACCCCAGATGAAATCTTTTCTGTATCTGTAGAGATCTATTAAATTTAGTGTTTTAGTTTTCACGATACATAATCTTAGTTTAAATTTAATTACTTGAAAGCATATTTGCGTTATATCCTATCTCCTAATCAGTTAAAATATTTACTTAAGATTATATAAGCATGTCAAAAAAAATAGCCGATAAAGTAGTTCTTGCATACAGTGGAGGTCTAGATACTTCTGTCGCTGTGAAGTGGCTTCTAGAGCATAAATGTAATGAGGTCGTTTGCGTAGCGATAGACTTAGGTCAGGGACAGGAGCTTGAAGAGATACAGGCAAAAGCTATTACCATAGGAGCTAGTGAAAGTAGAGTTATAGATGCTAAGCAAGAATTTATAGAAGAGTTCTGTTTCAGAGCTTTAAAAGCTAATGCCAATTATCAAGAAAATTATCCTTTAGCTACAGCGTTAGCAAGACCGCTTATCGCGAAGATCTTAGTCGATATCGCTCATGAATATAAAGCTGATGCTATCGCGCATGGCTGTACTGGAAAGGGTAATGATCAAGTAAGGTTCGATCTTTCTATCATGGCTTTAGATCCCAACCTTAAAATCATCGCTCCAGCGAGAGAGTGGGGTATGACTAGAGAAGAAAGTATTGAGTATGCTGATAAACACGGTATTCCAGTACCTACTTCTAAAAAGAGTCCTTATTCGATAGATTTAAATCTATGGGGCAGGTCTGCTGAGTGTGGCATTCTAGAAGATGCTACAGTAGAGCCTCCAGAAGATGTCTATGGTATGACGAAATCTCCAGAATCTGCTCCAGATAAAGCAGAGTATGTGCGTATCTCTTTCGAGAAGGGTATTCCCGTAGCAGTTAATGGTAAATCTTTTGCGCCGATTGAGCTTGTCGAAGAATTAAATAGAATCGCTGGTGATAATGCTATCGGGCGTATCGATAAAATCGAAGATAGGGTAGTCGGTATTAAGTCTAGGGAGATCTATGAAGCTCCAGCAGCAGTACTTCTAGGTAAAGCACATAAAGAATTAGAGTATTTAGTGATGACTAAAAATATGAAAAGCTTTAAAAACCTGCTTGACGAGAAGTATTCAGAGATGATTTATCAAGGTTTCTGGTTTGAACCACTTAGAGACTGTATGGATGCCTTTATCAATCAATCACAGGAGCATGTAACTGGTGAGATAGAACTTAAATTATATAAAGGTTCTATAGCTGTAGCTTCAAGAAAATCACCATTCTCGCTCTATGATAAAGGTTTAGCGACTTATGATAAAGGTGATATGTTTAATCACCAGTCAGCGGTTGGGTTTATTGAGCTTTTTGGAATGCAGATGAAGACGCATGCTGTGGTTTCTAAGGCTGATAAGCTTGCTGTTAAGAAATAGTTTGGAAGGGGACTGCTGCCAAGAAAACGCAGAAATTGGAGTTTGGCAACAGTGCAATTATGAGTAAAATTAATTTAGAGTACTTCACAAGATGTATGAATACCTTGGAGAAGGCTTTTAGTTCTTTAGCTAAATTCCCTACAGAGGATGAACTCTATGATATTTACAGGGCGGCTTGTGTAAAAGAGTTTGAGCTTATAATCGAACAGTCAGTGAAATTATTGCGAAGATCTTTAAAACCATATTTTGCCTTACCTAGAGAGCTAGACACGATGAATTTTAAGGACGTTTTTCGCAGTGCTAGTAAGCATGGTTTACTGAGCCTAGAAGAAACTGAAAGATGGTTTAAGTATCGTGATAGTCGTAATGAAACTGCACATGATTATGGAGTTAATTTTGCAAATGAAACTTTAAGCTTAATTCCTGAGTTTATAATCGATGCTAATAAATTAGCCGAAACCGTAGAGGCTTTAAATGAAGCAGCCTGAGCTATTTCTAAGAGAAAAAGATAAATTAAGATTACTGGAGATAGCAGATAAATATTTACCCGATATTTCTATCTGGGCTTATGGTTCACGGGTTACTGGAAATGCTCATGAAAGCAGTGATTTAGATATAGTTTTACGGTCTGCTGATTTGAAACCTATACCGATAGGAGCTTTCTCGGATTTTATTGATGCTATTAAAGAATCTAATATTCCTATTTTAATAGATGTGTTTGATTGGGCTCGGTTGCCGGAGAGCTTTCATGAGGGGATTCTTGAAGCTTATGTGGTTTTGAGGTGATGCTTTA
>JBMOEX010000120.1:0-4971 GCA_049314535.1 Vampirovibriophyceae bacterium
GGAGCTAGTGTTTTAGTGAAGTCGACTAAAACATGGGCTAGAACCTGCTTATCTTCTTCGCTGTAAGCTTCTTTATCCAGTATATATTTATACATGCTGTTTATAAACTCAGACATTCTTGCTATCGCTGTGTTAAAACCGAAGTTTTCAGGTGATAAATCGTTAGTAATAGCTTTAAGTGCAGAATGAAAGGCTCTTAGGATTCCCTGATTATCTTCTGTAAGTGAACTAAACTCTAAGTTAAGCGGGAAACTGTTTTCTTTAGGGTACTGAGGCGAAGCTCCAGCTTCCATATTTTCAGGAATAGCTCGATTACCCAAGTTCGATAATAGTTCATCTTGAAATTCTGGAACTAGCTGCTGGTAAAGCCTCCAGATTCGATTGATAAATCTATACTGTCCCTGCGCGCCGTCTTCAGTCCACTCTACCTCGGCTGTTACTGGAGCAGCGAAGAGTATAAATAATCTAGCTGAATCTGCACCATATTTATCGAAGAAGTCAGAAGTGCCTACTACATTACCTTTAGACTTAGACATCTTAACTATTTTCTGATCTTTTTCTGAATATTTAACTACCATGCCCTGAGATAACAGTCTAGTAAAAGGTTCCGAGAAACTATGCATACCGCAGTCTCTAAGCGCTTTAGTAAAGAATCTTGCGTAGAGTAAGTGTAAAATAGCGTGCTCCACGCCACCTACATACTGATCTACTGGAAAAGCCTTATCATGAGCGAAAGGCAGCTCCGTATTATGCGGATCACAGTATCTTAAAAAATACCAACTGCTACAGATAAAAGTATCCATAGTGTCTGTTTCACGCTTGGCTGCTTTATTACAGATGGGACAAGGCACTGTATTCCATTCGGTGTGACCTTTTAAAACAGCTGTGCCATGTTTAGAAAAATCAAAATCTATCGGCAATTCTACTGGTAGATTATTCTCTGCTACTGGGACTATGCCGCAGTCTTCACAGTGAACTAATGGGATCGGTGTTCCCCAGTATCTTTGACGACTGATAAGCCAGTCGCGAAGACGATAATTTATTTTTTCTTTAGCGAAGCCTCTTTCAGCTCCCCAATTCACTATATTTTTTTTAGCTTCATTAGAACTTAAGCCATTAAAATTAGCACCATTAGTAGCGTTTACACTGTTTACAAGTATGCCAACTTCAGTAAAAGCAGCTTTAGTTAAATCTAGTTCTGTTTTACTATCGGCATTAGGGCTAATAACCTGAATGATTTCTAAATCGTAAGCCTTCGCGAACTCCCAATCCCTCTGATCATGAGCTGGCACAGCCATAACTGCACCCGTACCGTAATCTACTAAAGCATAATCTGCTATCCATACTGGAATTTTTTTATCAGTATAAGGATTTATGACGTAAGCACCAGTAAAGCAACCAGTCTTTTTACGTCCTTCTGCTGTTCTCTCTATTTCAGTCTTCAAAGCTGTTTCTTTGATATAGCTTTCTACATCTGCCTTTCGCTCTTCAGTCGTAATTTCTTTTACCAAGGCATGTTCTGGAGCTAGAACCATATAAGTTACACCCATAATGGTATCTGGACGTGTAGTGTAGATGGATATAAGTTCAATGCTTAATTTAGAGCTGCCTGAAATAGAACTTTTATCTATGGGGAAATCGATTAAGGCTCCAGAGGACTTACCTATCCAGTTGCGTTGCATGGTTTTTACGTTATCTGGCCAGTGTTCTAGCTTGTCTAAGTCATTTAATAATTCTTCAGCGTAATCCGTGATTTTCAAGAACCACTGACGCATCATCTTTTTTTCGACTATTGTAGATGTATGTCTCCAACACATGCCATCTTCTACCTGTTCATTAGCTAAAACGGTGTTACAGTCTGGGCACCAGTTCACTGGGGCTTCTTTCTGATAAGCTAAGCCTTTTTCGTAAAGCTTTAGGAAAATATACTGTGACCATCTATAGTAGTCTGGTCTACACGAAACGACCTCTCTGTCCCAGTCATAGCTAGTTCCCATGCGCTTAAGCTGTTCATCACGCATGTGAGTGATATTAGCCTCAGTCCAAATCTGTGGGTGTGAACCCTTCTCTATAGCAGCGTTTTCGGCAGGTAAACCAAAGGCATCAAAACCCATAGGATTTAAAACATTAAATCCCTGCATGCGCATAAATCTAGAAATTACATCTGAAATAGTGTAAACACGCATGTGTCCCATATGCAGATTGCCACTTGGATATGGAAACATAACTAGCGAATAATAATTAGGCTTAGAACTGCTTTCATTGAAACCATAAATACCACTCTCTTCCCAGAGCTTCTGCCATTTTTCTTCTAGGACTTTAGGTAGATATTGTTTTTCTTCTATATGCGTTTTCGACATGGGCTATTCTATTATAACTGAGACTTATTTCACATTCCAGCATGAAGTTTAAAAATCTAGAATTCCACACCACTACCACGGAATTCTAGAAAATCTAGAATTCCATACTACTACCATGGAATTCTAGAAAATGGGTATAATCTAATATGATGTCTCAATTCGAGAGAAAAGCTTATGCTGAAATTATGGCTCATCATAAGAGCCCGAAGCTTAGCGTAATTTTTGGCCCTAGACAGGTCGGCAAAACACATATACTTAAAAAATTACATAGGGAGCTGAGTAAAAACAATAGCAGCAGTTATTTTAATTTAGAGTTCCCAGAACACAGTAAATTATTCAGTGGCAGTGATGAAGAGATTTTTAATTTTCTGAAATCCTCTGGTGACTATGTTTTCATAGATGAATTTCAGTATATTGAAAATATTTCACGCATATTTAAAGCGATCTATGACTTTAATGATCTGCACCCAAAGAAAAAAATTAAAATATACGCATCTGGCTCCTCTGCTCTAGAAATGCACAAGCATATCAAAGAGAGTATGGCAGGGCGTTATAAGAAATTTATGATTAGACCTCTAACTTTAGATGAGCTAAAATCACGAACAAATAAAAATATTAAAAATAACAAAGAGATAAACACAAAAGAAAAAAGCAATCCAGATCAGGATTTGATAAAAAATTATTTAAAATTTGGGGGACTACCTGGCGTCTATAACGAAAGCGAACACCCGCGGGATGCTGATAAACAGAGCTACCTAAAGCTAATACTAGAAACCTATATACAGAAAGATATTAAAGCCCTAATTAAAGAAGAAAATATCAGCGCCTTTAATCACCTAATCTATATACTTGCAGAGAAACAGGGACAGCTAATATCTAAAGCTAATCTAGCTCGTGAAGTTAGGCTCAGTGAAAGCACTATAGAACATCATCTGGAAATACTAGAGCAGACTTTCGTTTTATATAAAGTAAATTCTTTTTCAGGGAACCTCAGTAATGAACTGAAAAAATCTAAAAAATATTACTTTTACGATGTGGGCGTGCGCAATGCGATTTTAAGTGATTTTAAAGTCAGCGATAAAAACAAGCTCAAAGGCTCTGCTTGGGAGAGTTATACATATAATCACCTCTTAAGCTTAGCTAATGAAGCGAATACAGAAATACTATTCTGGAGAACCTCTGACCAAGTGGAATTAGATTTTATCTGGCTTCAAAACAGAATACCAATCCCTATCGAAGTGAAATCTAAATTAAAGAATCCAGAGATTTTTTCAGGCTTTAAAACATTCTTTAAAGCCTATGGTGAAGCAGCTTTTGGGATAGTTTTTAATGAATCATTAAATGAAATTATTTCTTGGAATGGTAGAGAGATTCATTTTATTAGTTTTGACAGGATACTTGAGGTGGAGGAGCTTTTTAGTGATTTATAGAAATGATGCTTTTATGAGACAGCCCTACCTTCTAGGGAAGTATAATAATACTAGCTATGCATTCAGAGCTTAAAAAATTACCTATAGGTATTCAGTCTTTTCAAGACATTATTGAGAAGGGTTTTCTGTATGTAGATAAAACTAAGTATATAAATAATCTTTTAGTATCAGGCAAGGGAGCTTATTTCCTTAGTCGCCCACGCCGTTTCGGAAAGTCACTTTTAGTATCTACCTTAGAAGCTATTTTTAAAAATAAGAGACATTTATTTAAAGGCTTATGGTTAGATAGTTCCGAGTATGTTTGGGAAGAGTTCCCTGTAATTAAATTCGACATGTCTACCGTAGAGAAAAGTACATCTGAAAGACTTTATTCGGGCCTAAGATCCGCAATTATCGCTAATGCGATTAAGGAAGGGATTAATTTAGATGAAAATAAAGGACCATCTCTTCTTTTCCAGGAACTTATCCATGCCTTAGTAAAGAAATATAATCAGCAAGTAGTAATTTTAATAGATGAATACGATGATCCGATAATTAAGCATATTAATGACCCAGAGATGGCTGGAAAAAATAGAGAGGTGCTTCAGGATTTTTATAAAATAATGAAAGCAGAAGATGCTAATCTTAGATTCGTTTTTCTGACAGGTATTAGTAAATTTGCTAAAACCTCGATATTTTCAGGGCTTAATAATTTACTAAATATCAGCATGAGTGATAAATACGCTGCCCTATTAGGTTACACGCAGGAGGAACTAGAGAGCTATTTCCCTGAATATATTTCTGAACTTGCTGAAAGCCATTCCCTGAATGCAGAGGCGATACTAAATGAAATTAAGTTTTGGTATAACGGCTATAGATTTTCTAAAGCTGAGAATAAGGTCTATAATCCTTTTTCCTGTTTACTCTTGTTTGAAAAAAAAGAATTTATGAATTACTGGTTTGAAACAGGGACCCCGACTTATCTTATCGAGTTAATAAAAAAATATAATTATGATGTTCAAGATTTTGAAAATCATATTAAGCTGATGCAGACTAGCTTTGAGGGCTATGATATTGAAAATTTACCTTTAATGCCGATTCTCTATGATGCTGGCTATCTTACTCTTAAAGATTTTTCTGTTAGAAATTTAATGACAGCCTATTCGCTAGGTTACCCTAATTTTGAGGTTAAAAATTCGCTT
>JBMOEX010000121.1:0-4908 GCA_049314535.1 Vampirovibriophyceae bacterium
TAGAAATTACCCGTACACTGCGGTCATTCGTCCTCCTCAGCCTTGAACTTGTACGCTTGCGAGCAGTCCCAGCATTTCAGAACCCCAATTTCTGCGTTTATGAAGAGATTTCTGAGCTAGCTTTAGCTTTCATTTTTGCGTTTTCTGCATCTACAAAATTCTTAATTTTAAGAATAGTAAGAACTATGCCAAAGAAAGCCCCTGAAACTATCGCAAGAACTTTACATTCAATCGAATACTGAGCTTTTAAAAAATCAGCGAGCCAAGAAGCTAGAAATACACTAGCGGGAATTACATACGCAATATCAAGAAGCTGCCACATGACACTATTGCCGAACTCCAATTTCTGCGTTTTTGGCAGTAGTGTCACTAGAGTCTACGTAAAACACCTTTTACAACTCCTTGTATGTCAAGAGTATCCGTAGGATCTAAATAGATAGGCTCCATATAAGGATTCTCTGGTTTTAACATAATTCTGCCATCTTTCTGTTTATAAAATCTTTTTAAAGTACTAGACTCTCTATTAATTAAAGCGACTACTATTTCACCATTATTTGCAACTTTTCGAGGTTCAATTAAAACAACATCACCATCATTAATAAGAGCGTCTATCATGCTTTCACCTTTAACCTTCAAGGCGTAGCAGCCAAGAGGAAAGAAAGAATCTAGCTCTAGATACTCTTCTGCTTGATTAGTGATTTCCAAAGGTAAGCCAGCAGTGATTTGGCCAAGAATAGGAATGGCTTCCCTCTGAACTTCGAATTCATTATCTCTGTACATTTTCCCATTCGATGCTCGTGAAAAACTGTTATTAGTAACTGCATTATGAACACGGTCAAATTTATGAATAGTCTGAGAATCAGTCTCAGTCGAGAATTTATCCCTGCAATAATTATAAGAATCATCATCAATAATCCGAATAGATCTAGCAGAACCCTGATTCCAAGTAATAATATTTTTTTTCTTTAAAGCAGAAATATGGTACTGAAGAGTACCTTTAGTGATGCCCATTTGGGCAGCTATCTCATCCAACGTAGGAGGGAAATGCTCTTGCTGAGTAAGTTTAAATATAGTTTCAGCGGTTTCTTTTTGCTTCGGTGATAAGATTTCGAGGCCCATACAAATATATTACCACACACCCGTAAGTGTCAGGTGGGACTGCTCGCAAACTTCAATTTCTGCGTTTTCGTCGTCCTCATGATCCTCATGTAAGCTTGATAAATCAAGCTTGTATTTCTGCTTGCTCGAATATGAGCCATTTACATGGCTCGCATTCTCGGCATCGCTAGAAATTACCCGCACACTGCGGTCATTCGTCCTCCTCAGCCTTGAACTTGTACGTTTGCGAGCAGTCCCCGTAATTAAGACTGCTCACAAACTCCAATTTCTACGTTTTCGCAACTTAACTTTTATAGAGTCGCTGATCGCCATTAAATAAAGTTCTAATATCGCTGATTTTATGCTTCAACATAGTAAATCTTTCTAAACCTAATCCAGCTGCGAATCCTGAATATTTCCCAGAATCTATCTTAGCCATTTCGAGTACATTTGGGTCTACCATTCCACAGCCCATTAATTCGAGCCAACCACGACCGCCACAAGTATTACAGCCTTTGCCCTCACAGAAAATACACTCAGCGTCTAATTCTGCACTCGGTTCAGTAAATGGAAAATAATCTGGTCTTAAACGAGTGCTTACGCTCTTACCAAAAAATTCTTTAAGAAACTCATTTAGAAACCATTTCATGTGACCAAAGTTAATATTTTCATCTATCAACATGATTTCTAATTGATGAAAGAAAGGCATTTTACGGGCGTTAACTTCCTCATTACGATAGACGCGACCATGACCAATAATTCTAAAAGGTGGTTTTAATTTTTCCATAGCCCTGATTTGAATAGAAGAAGTATGGCTTCTTAATAATATTTCAGGGGAAAGGCTGGTGTAGAAAGTATCCTGTTCATCTCTTGCTGGATGATCTTCACCAGTATTTAATGCCGTGAAATTATAGTAAGTATTTTCAAGCTCTGGACCATCTACCAATTTAAAACCTAATCTCTGAAAGATTCCTACGATATCTTTAGTGACATCATTAAGCGGATGAAGCTTCCCTAGAGTTTTTCTACCATTTGGTAAACTAATATCTATTTTTTCTGCTTCTAATTTAGCGGCAATTTCTTCTTGCTTGAGTTCATCATTACGTAAATTAAATATAGTTTCGATTCGGCTTTGAGCTTCATTGATAAGTTTCCCTAATGCAGGTTTATCTTCGGGCTTAAGATCCTTCATATAGACCTTAAATTCACTAATTTCACTTTTATTACCCAAATATTTCGCTTTTATCTGATGAGCATTTTTTAAATTAAAATTAGTTTTACAATCTTCGCTAGCTCTGATCTCTATCTGATCTAGCTTTAGTTTTAGTTCATCAAGGTTAATAGTTTGCATGTTTCAGGCTCAGGGTATATGATTTTAGCATTAATTATATGACAGCCAACTTAACCAATCCACTCCTTAGTACGTCTGAGTTCATACCATATCAGAGCATTAAAGCTGAGCATATTTACCCTGCTACCGTAGAAATCACTAAACAAGCTCAAGCTAAGCTAGAAGAGATTTTAGCGACTAAAGGTGAGCTGAATTTTGAAAATGCAATGTATCCCCTGATAAAAATGGAGGATTTAGTAGATAAGGCTTGGACTCCTGTCGAGAATTTACTTTCGCTAAATGCTGATGATGACTTCAGGGATGAAGCAGAGAAGGCAAGACCCGTTATGGTGGAATTCTATAATAATTATTCTTTAGATCCACGTGTCTATGAGTTTGTTAAGAGATATGCAGAATCAGAAAATGCAAAAAATCTTACTGGTGAAAGAAAAAGATATTTAGAAAATACTTTAAAGGATTTTAAATTATCAGGAGCAGAACTCGAAGGCGAGGCAAGAGAAGAGTTTAAAGAATTAAATTTAAAACTATCTCAGCTTTCACAAAAGTTCTCGAATAACGTCGTGGATAGTAAGTTTGATTTAATTATCAAGAATAAAGCAGATTTAGCTGGGCTGCCTGATGATCTTATTCAAGCGGCAGCTCTTAAGGCTAAAGAGAATGGCATAGAATCCGCTTGGGTATTTAATTTAGATTATCCATCATACGGGCCGTTTATGAAATTCTCTGATAATGGGGCTTTAAGAAAAACACTCTATACCGAATATTTAACCAGAGCCTCTGCTGGGAAAAAAGGTAAGAAAAATGAATCATTAGATAATGAGCCACTTATTATTGATATCTTTGCGGTGAAAGCACGTAAGGCAAAGCTACTGGGATTTCCTAGTTATGCAGATTTATCATTACAAATGAAGATGGCTGAAAGCCCTAAGCAGGTTAAAGAATTTCTTATAAGGCTTGCAGAAAAAGCAAGAGCTTTAGCTGAAAAAGAATACGCCGAATTAATTTCATTTCAAAAATCTATTAACTATCAAAATACTGAAAATAATCCCGATAAAATCTTGCCGTGGGATACAGCATACCTATCGGAGAAACTCAGGAAAGAAAAATATGATTTTGACACTAATTTAACTAAGCCATATTTTGAGCTAAATGCAACTATCGAAGGCATGCTTAATATCGCTAAAACCCTTTACTCTATAGACTTTCAGAAAGTAGAAAATATAGAAGTATGGCATGAAGATGTCAGCGTTTATCAAGTATTAGAAAAAGACGGTTCTATTATCGGCACATTCTATATGGATCTCTATCCGAGAGAAGTTAAGCGCAGTGGCGCTTGGGTAATGCCTCTTGTCGATTCTGCCATTAATCCATCTGGGCATAAAATCAAACCACAGTGTACGCTTGTCTGTAATTTAACGAAACCGCAGCTGGAACCTAGTTACAGTCCTTCTCTGTTAACCCATCTTGAAGTTTTAACACTGTTTCACGAATTTGGTCATGCTCTGCATCATCTTTTAAGTAATGTAGAACTTTCACCCATGGCTGGAACTAATGTTGAGTGGGATTTCGTAGAACTACCAAGCCAATTAAATGAAAATTTTGTTTGGCAGAAAGAATCTTTATCAACTTTTGCGAAGCATTATGAAACAGCGGAGCCAATCCCAGCGGGTCTTTTAGATAAAATGCTAGCAGCGCGTAATTTCAATGAAGGTCTATCCTGCTTAAGGCAGATAGAGTTCGCTTTATTTGATTTACATATATACATGAATGAGCAGGAGTATCTACCAGAACCTCCTAATGTAACTTATCTGAGAATCGCAAGAAAATATAACCTCATAGATCCATCAAATCTAGTCTGCTTCCCTAATTCTTTTTCACATATCTTCGCAGGTGGATATGCTTCTGGCTATTATAGTTATAAATGGGCAGAAGTGCTTGAGGCTGATGCTTTCAGCCGTTTTCAGAACGAAGGCGTGTTAAATCCCGCAGTAGGAGCCGAATACAGAAAGAACATACTAGAGAAAGGAGACAGTGAAGCTCCCCTATCTCTATTTAAGGCTTTTATGGGCAGAGAACCAGATGAAAACGCTCTACTAAAAAGAATGGGACTTTAACTATCTTCTTCGTACATTTCAATGATTTCAAATTGATTGTTGTACAAGTAAATTAACATCTTGTCATTTTCAAGCAAAACCTTTCTGCAAGCTAAATCACTTTGATAATTTTTAATATATAGAACTTGGTAACCATTTACATCGAGCTCTATAATTGGAGATTTATTTGCAGCTTGATAGCAAGCAACTTTAGTGCCATTCTCTAAATTTAAATAACCTATTCGGTTACCATATTCGTCAGTTACTAAAGAACTGAAACATTCATCATCGGTTTTGTCTTTAAATAAATATTCAATTATCGGATCTTTATGATTTGAGTTATTTGGTTTCATATTTTCTATAGAT
>JBMOEX010000122.1:0-4901 GCA_049314535.1 Vampirovibriophyceae bacterium
TCCACTTTTGAATATGTCGAATCTATTCTAAACAGCTGATCTTTAACTCTTTTTCTACCTTCAATAGAAAAATTTAATAGCTCTTGAATCTCTTCTTTAGTAGCGTTACCATCAGGAAAAATAAGTTTCATTAAACCTGAAAATGTTTTATTAATGGCAGTTTTATCACGCGTAGAGACAGTTTCAGAAATTATAAAATGATCTTGATAAACATTAGAATAATCCTTAGCTCTCATAAATCTTAAAACCTCTGCAAGGTAATCCACAACGAAGCCGTAGCCATCTGAATAAAGTTCACTCCTAATAATATCGACTTCCCAACCAGGTATATAAAAATGCAACCTATCTATAAAAGCTGAATCATAAAATTTCTCTGGTAAATCTACAAATAAATCAGAATACTTAAGCATGTGAGCCACGTTATGGCTCGTATTTCCCACGAATGCCATGGAAGCATCTGCCCCAATGGTTTCCACGCCTCTTGAAAAAGATTTATTTGCCATATAGTTTTTCATGATATCGACTAGAGCTTTATCAGTCTTCTTCTGCTTCCCTGCAAATTCATCAAAAGCCACTGTATCCCAGTAACCAACTAAGCCTATTTTCCCTGAGGTATTATTTACGAAAAGTTTAGCCTGACTTACTTCACCACCAGAAATTAAAATTCCGTGAGGAGAAAATTCAGAAAAGATATGAGACTTACCAGTCCCTTTCGGCCCGAGTTCTATAAGATTATAATTTCTTTCACAGAATGGAACTAATCTAGTTAACTGAATTAATTTAGCTCTTCTACTTAGTAGCTCTGGATTAAAGCCGATACTCTGTATTAAAAGGTTAATCCATTCTTCAGTAGAAAATTTCTTCCTAGCTTCTATGTATTCATCATAGTTGAAATTTGATAGCTGAATCGGTTTCAGAGAGCTCATCACCCACGGACTTATCCTCTTATCCTCAGTGTATTCATATTCTAAATCAGCTAAAGACCACACTCCAGAGACTAAGAGCTTAGGATTCTTTTTCACCGTATTAGAATCTACTAAAATTTTATTTAGCCCAAGATTCGTGAAAGTCGCCTCATAACAGTCTTCTTTATCATTTAAACTTACAGAAACCTTATCTATAACCTTAAAACGCCCCTGCTCTTTAATTTTAGATTTTATTAGATTAGCCTCATTTCTATTTACATAATGCTCAGCTAAAATTTTCTTGACTCTCTCTATGCCTGCATTTATAGAATCCTCATCACTAGTAGCACAATACTGTCCTAAAAGATATTCAAGCACGTAGGAAGGCACTATAGCATTACCTTTTACTAAACCCACCAAATCTTTTCTAACTGCTAAGCCTGGGAAAAATTCATTAATTTTTTTATTTAAATCTTCTACTGTTACAGTTTCCATAAAATCTCCTAAAAATCAAAATCACTGGTAAAGGATTTTCTCAGTTCATAAGGATGCTGACGCTTCATCTCATCACTCTCATCTCTAAATTCATGGCTCTTTTCGTGAAATTTCTTTATAACTAAGTAAACAGTCTGTTTATTAAAATCATCAGCTTTAGCACTTAGCAATAACTCTACTTTAAATTCCCTATCTAGTGCATTATCACTAGAAGAATCTAAGTTTAAGATTTTAGTATCCGAGATAAGCTCATCAGTAGCTGAATACAGACCCAACTTAATTTTAATAGAGCTTACTTTTTCACTAACAGCCTTATCCTGATAGAGTTTTACGATAAACTGATTTGAACTAATAACAGAATTAGATCCCCTAATCACTTGAGCTTCTACTGATTCTTTTTCTACTCTCCCTGTATTTAAAAGACTAATTTTCAAATTAGGAATAATAATTTCCTGAAGACTAGTTCCACCATGAACGAAATGAGCTCCAGAACCCTGTAACCTAAGCCTATTAATGGATTTAGGAAAAAGAAAATCATATTCACAAGAAAACCCTAATTCTTTAGAAGTAAATTTCTTAAATCCAGAACTTTCATCTAAGTTTTTACCGACTAAAAATCTTCTATCCCTTTTTAAAATCATCTTAGAGTCTATATTCTCACTTAAAAATTCATCTACCTTATTCTGGTAGATAAAACCATGATCTGAAGTGATAATCACGTGATGTACGTTATTATTAAATAGCTTCTTCAGGAGATCTTGAATTTCAGTAATGGTATCCTCACAAGCTTTAAAAATATCCTGCTCCGTTTTAGTATCATCACCAGTGGCATCTATCCTATCGTGATAAATAAGCACTAAATCGTTCTCTTTTATAAGTTCTCGAATCTCAGTGTTAGTTTTAGATTTAATACCCTTAACCTTACCCTTATCCTCAAATTTTAAAGCCGTAGCCTGTTTATTTTTAGTAGAAAAATAATCCATAAGAATTTTAGTTCTATTACTTAAGCCTTTCGTAGATTTTTTATTCTTTAAAACTAAGAGTTCCTTCTCTATATTCTTATCATCGATTCTAATATCATCAGTAGGAAGTAAAGCAGCCATCCCGAACTGAGTCCAAGAGGGCAAAGTAGAAATCATATAATCATTTTCGATTTTAAATTTAGTAGAATCTAATCTCCGAGCTAATTCTTCTGCGACCTCATATCTTAGTGCATCTGAAATAAGCACTGCATATTTAGGGGAACTGTCATTTATAGTATATTTAAAGAAATTTCTTTGCATTTTATCTTCTGGAAATTTCCATTCCTGAAGCTGATCTAAAGGAATCTGCCATTTATTATTCAACTCCACCAAAAATAAATTATATTTATTTTCAATCTCGCAGCTAAGTGAATCTAAGAGTGAGTATGAATTAGATTTTTCCTTATGGTAATTAAACTGCCTATATAACTGATCTATTTTGAAATCATGATTAACATAATGGCCGATAAAACTTAGCAGATCTAAAGTAAAATTTTTCTCTAAGTTATTAAGTTTATAAAGCAATTCACAAGCTCGATTTAAGGCTTCATAAACATCTTTATACTCTTCAAACCATATACTAGCTTTTCTTTTTCTGATTAGTCCATCTAGAGCTTTACTAGAAAGCTTATTCGCTATAATGCCATCTCTCGTTTCAGAAATAATCTTCTTTTCTATTAATTCATAGATATCAATGTCAAGCAAAGCATCTATGTCTCTAAGCCCCTCTAGCTGCTTTTCTACAGCTAATATCTCTGCTATTTTCTTAGAAATAGACTTAAATAAATCCACATTCATACGATTATTTTTAAAGTTATTTAAAAAAACAATCGCCTCATCATTTAAAGATTTTTCGATACTCTTACCAAGAGCTTTTTGGAAGACAGTATCAAAAAGCTTTACCGTAAAATGATGAAGTAAATCAGCTTCAGGATGTGCTTCATAATCAAACAATTTTAATTTCTCAATTAAATAATCAAGTAGATTATATTCTTTCAAATTTTCTAAAGGGCTAGAATCCTCCGCTTCCCAATAGTCTCTGAGTAACTTCTCTAATGCCGTTTCTAAATCTTTACCCTCTGAGCCTAAACTAATATTTAAAATTTTAAGCTTAAATGCAGCTTCATCAATGTAGGAGTGAGTTTCTCTAATTTTTTTTATAAAGGCTTTTATCTGTTTTCTATTATCCGAACTATCAAAAAAATTAATATGTTCTGCAATTAAAGCCCTATGCCTCTGCTCTAAATCCAGCTCAGTAAGATACATAGAAACTTTATCTGCGATAAACTCTAGGTTAGAAAGCAGAAGGTCTAATAAGCAATTATCCTCATCAGCTAGGCGAGCAGAGTTACTATAAATTAAAAACTTAGCTTCTGTTTTTTCTTGTCTAGCAGCATGAATCTCATATCTCAAATTAAACTCATTATTATTAAGTTCGTATTTAATTAAATTCTCTAGATTTAGTTTTTCATATTCTCTTCTAAACTCGGCTTTAGTATCGTACCAGAAGAAAACATCATAGCGTTCATCCTCTAAAAGCTTTCCTAGACTCTGCTTAATCTGCCTTAGATTTAATTCTTTTTCTGTTTTAATCATCTACTCTGTTAAGCCACTTATCTTTTGTACTGCTCCAGTAAATTTATTGTAATTAATTTTCACACCATCGTCTAAATCTATTTTTATTTTTTCTGTAGCTAAAGGAAATAATATAGCCTGTTCATAATCACTGAGTTCTTTTAAAATCTTTTTCGTTTTATCTATATCCTTAACAGCCTGAATCTTCTCTCTAGCAGCCTTAGATTCAGAATTAGAGATGTTTTCTAGCTCTAGTAACAGATTAGTTAATTTCTCTCTATAGTGTCTAAGATATTCATTTAGAATTACATTTATCGTATTTTCATTATAACGATGCATATAGATTAGGACATTAAAACTCCCTTTAGGAGAGGAAAACATCCAGTATATCGGGCGTTTTTTATACTGTTTTACATGATGATCATAAAAATCATTCACGAAATATTTTCTAATATCCTTTCCTAGAGCTTCTTCTATAAAGCTCAGATTAAGCTCATAATTTTCCTCTCCTAGACTTACTTTAAGAAAGTTTTTAAAGCGATTAACTATATCATCGTTAAACCATTCCTCTTCTAAAACTGGAATTACATTATCTTCATCTGGCATAAAACTAGGTTCTGGAACAGCTTTCAAATAATCATTTAAAGTCTCTCCTTGATTAGCTAATATTAAACCAGCCTTATCCAGTGAGTATCTACCGAACATACAGCCAACCGCATAGGAAATAAATTCTTTAATAGTATCTTCTAATAAAAGTTTCTCTAATGCTGCTAAAGATTTTTTAGAATCATAGCGGTAGTGTGGATTACAGGTAAGAGTAATTTCTTTAAGTGGTACTTCTGCGGTGAGTTCTTCTTCTAAGCCATAAGCCTCTATAAATATCTTATTATTTTCTTCTTCTAAT
>JBMOEX010000123.1:0-4892 GCA_049314535.1 Vampirovibriophyceae bacterium
TTTATCAAGCTTACATGAGGATCATGAGGACGACGAAAACGCAGGAATTGGAGTTCGGCAGCAGTGCCAAGCGGTGCTTTGGAATCGTGCTGAAGAGTTTCTCTTAGATCTGCCTCGCTTGGAGAATAATCTATACATCGCATACACACCTAAGATTAATGATTTTATGAATGAAAAAGCTATTCAATTAGAGATTAAAGATTGGAAAGCGGCTGAGAGTGTGGAGCCTGAGGTGGTGGAGAGAGTAAGTCCCCTGTCGCTGTCGCCGAGCGTGCAGCTTCGAGGCTGAGGAACTCGAAAGACCGCAGTGTACCAATGGTACATGAGGATCTTGAGGGTGACGAAAACGAAGAAGATGGAGTTCGGCAACAGCGACATTACTTCTCTTCAAGCTTCTCTCTGAGGGATTTAAGCTGATCTCTAAATTCTGCTGCTTTCTCGAAATCAAGATTCTTAGCAGAATCTTTCATCTGGGCTTCGAGCTTATCTATCGCTCTGATTAAAGCCTTTTTAGAAATTTTACCAGTCTCTTTATCGAAAGCTGAGTCATCAAGTTGGCTGGCTAAAACATCTTCAACTCTATCCTTTGCAAGAATATCAAGTATAGGGTTAGACATTGATTTGATAATGGTTTTAGGTATTATGCCATGTAGCGTGTTGTATTCTATTTGAAGCGCTCTGCGCCTTTCTGTTTCTTCTATAGCCTTTTTCATACTATCTGTAGTTTTATCGGCGAAGAGAATAACTTTAGAGTTAGCATTACGAGCGGCTCTGCCTATCATCTGGATTAATGTGCGGTAGTTTCTGAGATAGCCTTCTTTGTCTGCATCCATGATACAAACAAGGGATACTTCAGGTAAATCTATCCCCTCCCTGAGAAGATTTACGCCTACTATTACATCAAACTCGTTCATTCTCAGGGATCTAAGTATTTCTATCCTTTCAAGAGCTTTAATTTCACTGTGCAAGTATCTTGCACGCACACTATGATCTAAAAGATAATCACTGAGATCTTCAGCCATCTTTTTGGTAAGGGTGTTTACTATAATTTTTTCGCCTTTCTCGGTTTTGGCTTTAATTTCTTCCATTAATACATCGATCTGACCCTTAGTCGGCTTTATCTCTAATAGTGGGTCTAAGAGACCAGTGGGGCGGATTATAAGCTCAGTAAAGGCTTCGCCGCAAGTTTCCATCTCTTCATCACCTGGTGTGGCTGAGATGTAGACTATATTTTTTACTTTTTCATTAAACTCATTATATTTCAGAGGTCTATTATCAATCGCGCATGGTAGCCTGAAACCATAGTCTATGAGTACTTGTTTCCTGCTTCTATCACCGTTATACATGGCTTTAAGCTGCGGTAATGTCATGTGTGATTCATCGATATAGCATACCCAGCCATCTTCACCATATCTGCGATTATAGTAATCGATAAGAACCTGCGGGGAAGAGCCAGGAGGGCGACCTTCAAAAATTCGTGAATAGTTTTCAATCCCAGAGCAGTAACCCATCTCTTTTATCATCTCGATATCATATTTAGTTCTCTGTAATATGCGCTGGGCTTCAAAATCTTTTCCAAGATGTTTAAATTCGTTTACTCTTTCGTGTAATTCCTTTTCTATTTGAGCGACTGCCGCTTCTACGGCATCATCATCGGTCATGTAATGCTTAGCTGGAAAGACTTTCACCTCATCTAGGAGTTCTAATATTTCACCTGTTATGTTATCTACGAGGCTGAGTCTTTCTATTTCATCACCGAAAAACTCTATTCTTAAAATCCTCTCCTCATCAGCTTGCCAGATATCTACTACCTCGCCCCTTACTCGAAAAAGCCCTCTAAGTAACTCTGTATCATTTCTGCCGTATTGTATTTCTACTAAATTTTTTAAAAACTCTCGCTGATCTAGTTCCTCACCGACTTTTAGAGGGATAGCGGATTTGAAATATAATTCTGGAGTGCCTAAGCCATAGATGCAGCTAACTGAAGCTACGACTATAACATCATCTGCTTCGTAGAGAGATCTAGTAGTCGCGTATCTGAGCCGATCTATATTGTCATTTACTTTCGCGGTCTTCTCTATGAAGGTGTCTGAGCTTGGTATATAGCTTTCTGGTTGATAATAATCATAATAACTAATAAAATACTGAACTCGATTATCGGGGAAGAAATCCTTAAACTCATTACAGAGTTGCCCAGCTAGAGTTTTATTGTGAGCTAATACCAAAGCTGGTTTATTAATGCTCTGAATTATATTAGCTACCGTAAAAGTCTTACCACTTCCAGTAATACCCATCAAGACCTGTCTCTCTTTTCCTTGATTTAGTCTTTTAACTATTTCTTGGATTGCCTTGGGCTGATCTCCAGCTGGAGAAAAGTTACTATCGAGTCTCCATTTATTTTCAGTGACTGGCATAATGCTACTCTTGTCGAATAATCCCTTTTTTAATACTTCGGTAAGTAAACTTATATTTTAGCTTGATCTGCTTCTTGTTTTAAATTTTAAGAAAAGTGGGAAAAATTATATAAGCTATGTATAATCCTATCTTTGAAGATGATGATAAAAATGGTAATCTTAAGCAATTAAGAGAACTCATCTATATTCGCAGCACCAAGCATAATATATCTGAGCTTGGTTCTAACATAATAACCTTTATTAAAAAGCATCCCATAAGTTTTTTTACAGCAGTGCTATTCTTTTTTTTAGGTGGCTATAAAAAACGCAGAAATTTGTGAATATGAAAAGTGCTAAGTATTTAGCTATATTAAACATAACTCCAGACTCATTTTCAGATGGTTCTCAGAATTTCCGTGATCTTGCTTGGCTTTTAGATAAAGCAGAGAAGCTGATGGAAAGTGGAGCTTACGCTTTAGATGTAGGGGCAGAATCTACTCGCCCTGATGCAGAGCCTGTGTCAGCAATTGAAGAATATCAACGTTTGGAAAATTTTTTGAAAATTTTCTGTAGTAAATATGATTTTCCTTTATCTATAGATACTCGTAAATATGAAGTTATGGAGGCTTTACTATCAGAGCCTTTTTTTAGAGAAAAAATATCTTTTTTAAATGATGTAGAAGGGTTTACTGATGAGCGTAAGCTTGAGCTTATTTCTAAGTATGATAAAGAACAGAAGATTAAACTTATAGCGATGCATTCGAAAGGTGGTGTGCCACCAAGTTTAAAGGCTTTAGAAATACCAGAAGATTATTATTTAAGTGATTATCCTCAGGCTAAAAATGAGAAAGCCGCTTTTGAAATGCATTTAATAGATTTTTTTTCTCGATTTTTAGATTCCTGTGAAAATTATGGTATTGATTTAACTAGGGTAATTCTTGATCCAGGATTAGGTTTTGGTAAAAACTATAATCACAGCTATGACTTAATTGAGATTTTACCGAAGCTTAAAAATGCAGAAAATAAAATTATGCGGCGGTCTCAGGGATTTAATCCTGAAATACTTATAGGAGCTAGTCGTAAATCGTTTTTAGGCATTGCTTTAAATGCAGAGAAGGGGGTTTGCAAGCAGTGCGAAAATAATGGCACTCTTGCAGAGCGTAATGTGGATTTAGATTTATTAACAAGAGAGTATAATGAGCTTTGCTACAAGGCTGGAGCTAGATATTTCAGAGTTCACCAATGTCTAGTATAGTAATTTCGCAACGCCATCTTTGCTCGACTGTTTATGCGACTTTACCATGATTAACTATTTTAGTTAAATAATTAATTACTTGTGTTTTATCTTGTGCGAATTGAGCCATGGCTGAGGCTTCTGTAAGTTTAGTCTCAAGTGGTTTAACAGCTTCTAAAATTTGACTAAGTCTTTCCTGTGTGCCTTTGGTTAAATCCTCAACACTATAGCCAACTAAAGGATTTCTTTCTTTGGAAGTAATATCTACTAAGGCTTTTACTAAAGAATCTGGCTTAGATTTAAGAGACTCTAGGATGGTCTTAAACCCTTCATCTGAGACCCCAAGAAGTGCGTGTACTATACCTTCTGGTGAGACTGATCTCTCTTTTTGCTTATTATCAAGCATAGCATCAAGGAGCAACTTAGGATTCTTTGTCACTAGCCCTGTAAATACATTATTGGATGCCGCACTTATAGCTTTATCAAGCTTATCATTACGAGAAGTCAAAAAAATATACCTCCTATTGGCATCTAAATTTTCACCTAGTAAATTAGATACCTGAGCTGTTAAATTAGTGTTCTCAAGCTTGATAGCCAAACCAACGAGAGGCTCTAGGTTATCCTTAATAAGCTTAGTTAACTCTTCTCGATCAAGATTCTTTGGATAAGTATCCTTGCTAGTAGCTTCAGTATGATAGCGAGCAATAACTCTCTCTAAGAAAGATTCTGCTGGTTTTTTGCGACTGAAGTCTAACACCCTCTCATGTTTAAATTCAGGGATAGCGGGATCTTTACCTGCTAAAACATCAGTAATAAGATTAGTTAGCTGAGTAATTTGTTCTTCTTTACTACCAGTTGGTTTTAGTAAAGTGGGTTGAAGATCAGCAGCGATCTTTTTTAAAAATTCTGGATTAAGCTCCTGTGTGGCTAACCTAGCATTAGATATCTCTGTAGGAGTCATCGTTGTTACTGGAGTTGCAATCCCTGCTTGAGAACCTTCAGGTCTGATGCTTAGATTTTCAATAACTCCCCTAGAAATTGGAATTTGAGTAGTGTTTGGTGATGGAACAATAGCATTTGATATTTGTGTGTTCGCTTCTGATTCTGATTTTGGTAATAAATCCTGAACAGCAGTAGTAAATTGTTTAAGAATACTTGTAGCCATAAAAACTCCTTGCTGCTTTATATATTAACATATTGACAAGTTAACTTTTATGATAATTTATTAATTTCTTTATATTTTGTAGTTTATTAATCACTTTTTC
>JBMOEX010000124.1:0-4837 GCA_049314535.1 Vampirovibriophyceae bacterium
CGCTCTTAAGATATTTCAGCACAGTGAAAAATGGAATAAAATTTACGCCCTGATTTCTAGATATCCTTTCCTAGACCTGTCTTCACGCATAGCTAATATTAATCATATTTTAGATATACTTTTAGAGCTTGAAGATTATTACGAAAGCGATATAGAGCAGCGTAATTCTTCTATAAATTCAGCAGAGACAAAAGAGCGCTTAGCTACTCTAAAAAAAGTTAGAGAAGATAAATTTAAAGCTGATCTTAAAAATGTAGATGCTGAGCAGATTCCCGTACAATTCGTAAAAGGCGTAGGTCAAAAACTAGCAGAAAAATTCGACAAGATCGGGATACAGACCTGCAAAGATCTATTACTTTATAAACCACGTGACTATATTTTCTTTGAGAGCAAAGATCTTATTAAAGATCTAAAACTAGACGATAACGCGACTATATTTGGGGAAATCAGCAAAATCAATGCTTTTAAAAGTCCTAAAAAAGATCTAGTCGTGATGAATATAGAGATTAGTGATATCTCTGGGAAAATTAAAATCATTAAATACTTTCAGGGTAACTCTAGTCACTTTTATTTAAAACAATTTAAAGGCATGTACCCTGAAGGTAGTAAGGTTATCTGCTTTGGAAAAGTAAAAATAGATAAATTCTCTCGCAAACTCAGCTTCGCAAACCCTGTTATAGAAACCATTGGCGACGAGATAAGTGAATCAGCCGAACAGAACGAAAATCGTATCATCCCTGTTTACCCTCTCACTGAGGGGCTTTCTACCATTCAACTACGAAAAGCAATTAGAAGCAGTATAGATCTTTATATAGATACGATAAAAGAATTTTTACCTGAAGAAGTTTTAGATGCAAATCAATTAGTGAGCCTGAAATCTGCAATCACTCAAATACATTTCCCTGAATCACAATTAGAGATTAATGATGCAGCCCATAGACTAATTTTCAATGATTTTTTCTTGCTGCAATTACAGTTTATGTTGATCAAAAAACAAATTAAAAAAAAATCAAAAGGTATTCAATTCAACTGCTTTTCAGGCGGATTAGTAGATAAATTTTTAGACCTTCTACCTTTTCAATTAACAGATGCTCAGGCACGAGTATTTTACGAAGAGATACTACCAGACATGGTTAGTGATGAACCTATGCATCGATTAATACAAGGAGATGTCGGAGCTGGAAAAACCGTAGTCGCTTTTCTCGCTATTTTAGTAGCTATAGATGATGGATACCAGTCAGCGATTATGGTTCCTACCGAAATCTTAGCAAAGCAGCATTTTAAAAAATTTCAAGAATGGATAAATTTACTAAACGCTCATTTAAACATCAAAGTCTCTCTATTGATCGGCAGACAGGGGACTAAAGAACGGCGCAATGTCCTGCAAGAAATAGCTGGTGGTACAGTAAACATAGTAGTAGGCACCCATGCCATAATCCAAGACACTGTAGAATTTCAAAATCTTGGCTTAGTCGTGATAGATGAACAACATCGTTTCGGTGTTAAACAACGTGAACAACTTTCTTTAAAAGCTAAGAATAAGGCTGGCTCGACTGTATTAGTCGAAAAGCTCTTCATGACAGCGACTCCCATACCGAGGACATTAGCATTAGCTTTACACGGAGATTTAGATATGTCAGAAATAGATCAGCTCCCTGCTAATCGCCTACCGATTATCACTAAAATATCCAAGAAAAAATCAGAAGCCCATAAGCTTATTAAAACTGAATTAGACAAAGGAAATCAAGCATATATAGTTTTTCCTTTAATTGATGAATCTGAAACACTTGCCGCAGAAGCTGCGAGCGTCGAATATGAAAAGCTCAAGGAGACTACTTTCAAGGACTATAAAATAGGGCTTTTACATGGAAAGCTCAATGACGAAGATAAAGAATCTACTATGCAAGCCTTCTACAAAAAGGAATTACAGATTTTAGTTTCTACCACCGTTATAGAAGTAGGAATAGACGTAGCAGATGCCACTGTAATACTTATAGAATCCTGTCAAAGATTTGGTTTAGCACAATTACATCAATTAAGAGGCCGAGTTGGTAGAAGTAATAAACAATCCTACTGCCTGCTTTCAAGTAATTCCAAGAATCCAGAGACTAATCAGCGTTTAGAAATTTTAGTTAAAAGTAATAATGGCTTTATTGTCGCTCAGCACGATTTACACATCAGAGGTGCTGGAGATTTTCTAGGAGTTAAACAATCTGGTGTAGGGGATAGCTTTCTAAATTCCCTAATAGATCAAGAGCAGTTATTAATTGCAGCAAGAGACTCTGCTAGAGTATTTAGTGAAAAGCATGATGATATTAATAAAGAATTTCCTCTGCTAGCAAGAGCTTTAGAAAAATTTCAAAAATCAGTCAACCTCAACGCTGGATAAAATCAATTCAGAAAAGCCGTTAAAGCTCTCTTAGATTTTAAATCTCCCGAAGATTTTTTATCAATACCAACTCTCGCCACTGGATCTCTTAAATTCTCGTCAGAGATTAGTTCTAGAATGTAATAGTTAGTAGGCTTTTTAAGAAAAATTCTGAGGAAATCTAGAAAGTCTTCATCCCTTAAGTTTTTCCCACTTAATTTTAAGAAAGCTGGCTCACTAGCGAGCTCAGCCTTTAATAATAAAAGTGAATAATAATTTTTCTCATCAGCCTTAATCTGTTCTCTAATTATTCTATCTAAAGTCTCCAGCGCAAAATCTTTATAGGACTGCTCTGGCAAAAAGTAATAGAGAAAATTCATAAACCTTGCATGTTCAGAGGTTCTGAAAGCTTCTGGTTCATTTAAGATTAAATCTGCGAAATATCTAGCCCGCTCTAATAGATATTTTTCACCTGTATAGCTGTAAAGATACAGCATTGAATTAGCAAGATCAGTGTTCACAAAAGAGCCCTCTAATTTTTCTAAGATCTGATCACTTAATCTATTTGCCTTTTCCAAGTATCTTAAATCTAATGTCACTCGATAAAGCTTTAACATAGTCACCAAAGCATAAGCATTATCGTCCATATCAGGGAAAGAATCTCCAGTATTAAAAATGAAAAAACCTTCTCTATTCGTCAAGCGTTGCAATAATTTTCCATAAAGCTGCTCAGCAAGAGTAAGATAAGCCTTATCACCTAGGAACAAATAGGCATCTGCATAGTAATTCACCAGGTACATGTATGAGAAATCTAGATCTTTAGTCTTTAGTTTTTTTAATGGCTTGAAAGATTTTTTAACTATATTCTCAGCCTGCTCTTCTGAAAGATCTTTAGGAATATGAAAACAGTATGGAATTTTAGAATTAGCTAAATTAAACATTAACTCCATAACCGTAGATCTTTCTTCTGGATAATTCCCTAGTAAATTACCACGGTGTAATTCTTTACTAAGAGCCTCTTTTCGAGAACTATTTAGATAAACTTTCTTGTACCTATTACTAAGATCTGCAAAATACTTGTCTATTTCTTCAGGACTAAGCGGCTCATCCTCTAGAATAATCTCCTCAAGCTCAGCTTCTACATTAGCTTCTAAATTATTTTGCTGATTTTTAATCAAAGAACAGGCATTCAAGAAAAATAAAATTAATATAAAAAATACTCGCATCCTTAGGAAACTTTGTTTCTCATCACTTCCTCCAACATGATAACAAACTTTTTGCTAAGATATTTTGAACCTGGTCTGAGTGGCGGAACGGTAGACGCGCTATCTTGAGGGGGTAGTGACCTTTGGGTTGTATGAGTTCAAATCTCATCTCAGACACCATTTCTATATAAATTATGCCATTTACACTTGAAGAAATTAAACAAATTCCCAAAACTGACCTACATGTACATCTTGATGGTTCAGTAAGATTAGAATCCCTTATTGATTTCTCCAATAGAATCAAATTAAAGCTCCCTTCTTACACGAAAGAGGGCTTGAAAGACCTAGTCTTTAAAAATAGTTATAAAGATTTACCTGAATATCTAAAATGCTTTGAGTATCTCTGTGCGAGCATGCAAGATTTAGAAAATATAGAACAAGCTAGCTATGAATTTGCCCTAGATGCTTTCCTTGATGGTGTCTATCACATAGAACCTCGTTACTGCCCATCTTTACTGTTAAGTGAAAAAAATACCTTTTCAATTACGGAAGTGATTCTAGCCGTAGAAAAAGGTCTTAGCCATGCAGCTAAATTAATTAATGAACAGATTGTGGGTTCAGCTAAAACGGAAAAGCTCTTCTCAGATTATCCCTTTGTAAATAAAGCCTTCACCTACACGCAAATACTTTGCATAATGAGACACTGGAGCCCCGAATATTCCTATCAATATGTAAATAAATTACTCAATATCAAAAAAAGCGGTGAAATAGATATTCGCAATATAGACCTAGCTGGACCTGAAAATGGCTTTCCTGTAAGCCTGCATCAGAAAGCTTTTGACCTCAGCAAAGGTATGAATAAGACTATTCATGCTGGGGAAGCTGATGGACCAGAAAGTATATACTCTGCAATTAAGCTTGCTGACGCTAAAAGAATCGGTCATGGCGTAAATCTTTTCAACAAAGAATATAACTACGGTGATAAAAAAACAGCCGAACTAATAAATATCATTAAGGACAACGGTATAACGATTGAAGTCTGCCTCACTAGTAATTTACAGACCTTGCCTGAGCTAGAAATGAAAGCTGAAAATCACAGTCTCATTAAAATGTTAGAAGCTGGTATAAGCATTAGCCCTTCGACTGATAATCGTACAGTTTCAAACACTACCGTTAGTGAAGAAATATTTAGAATCCAATCAGCATTTAAGTTAGACAAAGATACGATTTTATCTTTGATCAAGAATGGTTTTAAAGCTAGATT
>JBMOEX010000125.1:0-4773 GCA_049314535.1 Vampirovibriophyceae bacterium
GATGGTCTTCGCTTTCGTTCTCAGGAAGAGAAACATGAGCTATCGCATTTATATGAAACTAAAATTAAAAACATGGGTAATGCAGGACGTAATGGAGGTGAATATTACACCCCTCGTTCACTTATTAAAACTATAGTTAAAGTAATAGCACCAAAGATTGGCAATAAAATTTATGATGGTGCAGCTGGTTCTGCTGGCTTTTTGGTAGAGTCTTTCGATTACTTAAGAACCTCTAAAAAACTTTCTACCGAAGATTTAGAAATATTACAGAAAAGAACTTTTTATGGCAAAGAGAAAAAATCTTTAGCTTATATAATCGGCATCATGAATATGATACTTCACGGGATCGAAGCTCCAAATATTATTCATACTAATACGCTTGCAGAGAACATTGCAGATATTCAAGAAAAAGATCGTTATGATGTAATATTGGCTAATCCTCCCTTTGGTGGTAAAGAAAGATCTGAAGTACAGCAGAATTTTCCTATTAAAACAGGAGAGACGGCTTTTCTTTTTTTACAGCATTTTATTAAAATTTTAAAAGCTGGTGGTAAAGCGGCTATAGTTATAAAAAATACTTTTTTATCTAACACTGATACTGCTTCAATTTCACTCAGGAAGTATCTTTTAGAGACTTGTGATTTACATACTATTTTAGATTTACCAGGTGGTACTTTTACTGGTGCTGGAGTTAAAACAATAGTATTGTTTTTTGAGAAAGGCTCCTCTACTCAGAAGATTTGGTATTATCAGTTAAACCTTAATCGTAATCTAGGTAAGACTAATCCACTTACGGAGAGTGATCTAGCAGATTTCATTACACTACAGCAGACTAAGTCTGATTCTGAAAACTCTTGGACGCTTAAAGTCTCTGATATAGATCTTGATACTTATGATTTATCGGTTAAGAATCCTAATCGTAATAATGAAGTAATTTTACGTGAGCCTAAAGAGATTCTAGAAGCAATTAAAAAGCTTGATAAAGAGAGCGAGATGATATTAGAAAAAATAGGAGCCTTGTTGTGACAGAAGATTTAAGTGTTTTTGAAGACTATAAAATTAGACGAATCTATGATGAAGAAAAAGAGATTTGGTATTTTTCAGTTATAGATATTATTCAGATACTCACAGAGCAGGAAGATTATCAGAAAGCCAGAAAATATTGGAACAAGCTTAAAGAAAGGCTAAAAGAAGAGGGTTCTGAACTGGTGACATTTTGTCACCAGTTGAAAATGCAAGCTAGTGATGGGAAATTGCGAAATACTGATGTAGCAGCCCCAGAGGCACTTTTAAGGCTTATTCAGTCAGTCCCTAGTCCTAAAGCTGAGCCTATTAAATTATGGCTTGCTAAGGTCGGCTATGAACGTATGCAAGAGATGGCAGATCCAGAACTGTCTTTAGATCGTGCTCGTGATACTTGGCAAAAACACGGACGCAGTGAAAAGTGGATTCAGCAGAGGATGATGGGGCAGGAGACCCGTAATAAGCTTACTGACTACTGGGATAAGGCTGGTATCAAGAAAGGTCAAGAATACGCTATCTTAACTAATATTATTCACCAAGAATGGGCTGGGCTTAGTGTGAAAGAGCATAAAGCTCTGAAAAAATTAAAGACTCAGAATCTTAGAGATCATATGAGCGAGGCTGAGTTAATATTTACAGCTCTAGCAGAGCTTTCCACGAGGCAAATCGCTGAAACGATGGAAGCTGAAGGGATGCAAGAGAATAAGGCTGCAAGCAAACAGGGAGGGGGTATAGCAAAGAAAGCTAGGTTGGAGCTGGAGGAGAAGACGGGGAAGAAGGTTATTTCAGAGGATAGTTATTTAGCACCAAAGAAGCAGGTTAAGCGAAAGAATAAGATTGATAAATGAAATATAAAAAATTTGCTATTGAAAATTATAAAGGTATAAATAAGGTCGAACTGGACTTATCTAATAGTCGAGTCGTAACTTTAGTTGGTTTAAATGAGAGTGGTAAAACCACAATTATGGAAGCTATTAATCTTTTTTATAAGATGATGAAGGGGTATGAACCAAACGAGACTGATCTCAATAAATGGCGTCCAAAAGGAACTGATTTTACGGGGAGTATAAAAATTTCTGGGATTTTGGTATTTGAAGATGAGGATAAAGATAAAATCTCTGAATACTGGAAGTCTTTAGGAAAAAATACTCGCCTAGAAATTCCTGCTGAATTTTCTTATATCTGTGAATTTAATTTTCATTTAGCTACATATAAAAAAGATCAAGCAAAGAGGATTTGTAAATTTGATATTAAAACAAATAGATCCAAGAAGTCACTGTATGAGTCTTCCAAGCAGGACTGGCAAACTTTAGTAAGCTTTATCAAAAAAGATATCATTCCAGAAATTTTATACTATGACGATTTCATGTTTGATATACCATCAAGAATTCAATTTATAAAAAGCAATAAATCACAGTCAATAAATATTGCTATAGACCAAAAGCTTAATGAAACATGGCAATTGGTTTTAGATGATATTTTAAAATCTACCAATCCACAATTCACCTCTTTTAAAGAAAATGTGGTTGATATATGGGATTCAGATAATGATCTTGCGGAGCAACTTATTGAGGCAATGAATGGTAAATTAAATCAAATCATCACGAAACGATGGAAGGAATTATTTTGTAATGATAAAGATAAGGAACTCAGCTTTGAGAGAATTGTTCTAAGATTCACTCCACACGATGATTCATTTAGTGTATCTTTTAAAATTATTACTACCGATCATAGAAATTTTAATATAGATGAGCGCAGTAAGGGCTGCAAATGGTTTTTTTCTTTTCTTTTATTTACAGAATTTAGAAAAAATAGAACAAAAAATATTCTTTTTCTTCTTGATGAGCCAGCCTCTAATTTACATTCATCTGCTCAAACCAAAATTATTGATGCTCTTGATCAGCTGAGTAAAGATTCACTAGTCATATATGCTACTCACAGCCATCATCTAATCAATATAAAATGGCTCAGTGGTGCTTACATAGTTATGAATGAAACATTGGAAGAGTCATTGAATGGTGATATGATATTGAATGACAAAACAAGCATAACAGCAAAAAAATACTATACTTTTATTGGTGATGGTCAAGGAAATGATAGGATATCATATTTTCAACCGATCTTAGATGCACTTGATTATGCTCCGAGCAATATAGAACCAGTCCCAGAGATTGTTATCCTTGAAGGAAAGAATGATTGGTATACGTTTAAATATTTTCAAGATGTAATTTTACAAAGTAGTGAAAAATATAATTTTTATCCAGGAGCTGGTGTTGATAAGCTAAGTGATATTATTCGCTTATATCTATCATGGGGAAAGAAGTTCATTGTTATTGTTGATGGAGATAGGGCTGGTAAAGAGGCAAAAAAAAGATATGAAAAAGACTTTGGTGACGTACTGAAAGATAAAATCTTTACATTAGATGATGTCTTAAACAATGGTAACAATATTCAGACTGAATCATTAATTGATGAAGGTGATAAAAATATTATCTCAGAGAGAATCTTTGGGCATAAGAGTGAAGCTAAGAATATTTTGAATTGGGGAATTAATCAAGCTCTAGCAGAAGAAATAAACATTGAGCTATCTGAAGCTACAAAAAATAATTTCAGAGCAGTATTTGGCTTTATTAAGGAAAAGCTTGTATGACATTAACTGTGTGAAGATAAGCTATGACGAAAGAAAATTCTAAAACAGATGAAATAATCATCTATACTGCTGCTGATGGTAGTGTGCAGGCAGAAGTTAAGATAGAGTCTAATACTCTCTGGCTCACTGAAAAGCAGATTGCTACGGTCTTTGAACGTGATAGAACGGTTATTGGGCGACATATTAAAAACATCATAAAAACAGGAGAATTATTAGAAGAAGGCAATGTGCAAAAAATGCACATTGCAAATTCTGATAAACCAATCTCTTACTTTAGCCTTGATATGATCCTCTCAGTCGGTTATCGAGTTAATTCTATGAGGGGTACACAGTTTCGTATCTGGGCAAATCGTGTACTTAAGGAATACCTTATTCAAGGTTATGCGATCAATCATAAAAAAATTCAAGAAGAGCGTGACAAGTTTACTCGTCTTCAAAAATCAATTCAGCTACTAGAGCGGAGTCTAACAGAAAATATCGAAAATATAGAAGATGCCCGCGGCATAGTTCGTCTTTTGACAGAATATGCAAAGGGCTTAGATATTTTAGATGATTATGATCATGAAACTCTTGAATATAAAGGGAAAACTACAAAACCTGCGATTATAATTTCCCCAGAAGAATTTCTTGAAGTCGTAGAAACTATGCGACGTGATTTTGACTCTGCTGTTTTTGGAAAAGCAAAAGATCAAAGTTTCTATAGTTCAGTAAGTCAAATATATCAAAGTTTTGCAGGTGAAGAACTATACCCCTCCTTAGAACAAAAAGCAGCTATGCTTTTATACCTCGTAGTAAAAAATCACTCTTTCATTGATGGTAATAAACGTATTGCAGCAGCATTATTTCTACACTTTCTTGATAAAAATCAAATACTCTATCATCCCTCTGGCAGCCGAGGAATTAGTGAAGAAGGACTTGCGGCTTTAACATTACTTATCGCAGCATCTAAACCAACAGAAAAAGATACTATGCTGAAAATTATCATTACTATTCTTAACAGGAGTCAATTATGAAAGCTACAACAGAAAAGGCATTTGGAGTTAAGTTGCAGAGCGTGTTTTCAAATCCCTGTGAAAAGTGGCAGATGAAGAAGCTTGGGG
>JBMOEX010000126.1:0-4726 GCA_049314535.1 Vampirovibriophyceae bacterium
CAATGGACGCTTTCATTCTGACTGGCTTTCAATGATGTATTCACGTTTAAAGCTTGCAAGGAATTTGCTGCGAGATGACGGAGTGATATTTATTTCTATTGATGATAATGAGGTTCACAATTTAAGAAGAATTTGTGATGACGTATTCGGAGGGGGTAATTTTTTAGGTACCTTAATTCGGAAATCAAAAATAGGGGGTGGCTCTGATTCTAAGTTTGTAGTGAAAGAACATGATTATTTACTTTGTTTTGCAAAAAGTCATACTGATTTGGCAAGAATGTTTACACCGCATTCAGAAGAATACCTTAAGAGATATAAAGAGGAGGATGATCATGCTAAGTTTTTTTGGGATACTTTTGCAAGACCTGGGCTGCAATTGAAGTCTGATGAAAAAGAGTCTTTAGTGTATACAATAACTCTACCAGATGGATCTAAGCAAAAAAATAGATGGATTAGGTCTAAACAAACATTTAAGGAGAATGTTGAGGATGGTGAAATTAGATTCTTGCCTAAAGATGATGGTTCTTGGAGTATTCAATTTAAGCAGTATTTGAACGAAGATGGTAAAAAGCCAAGATCATTATCTTCCAATTTAGGGTCTACAATAGATGGCAAAAATGATATAGTTTCACTTTTTCACAAAATAAAAATCTTCTCTTATCCTAAGCCAATTAAATTAGTAAATTTTATAGCTAGCCTTGTAACTAATCATAACGACCTAATCCTAGACTTCTTCGCTGGCTCCGCCACCACTGCCCATGCTGTCATGAAGCTTAATGCTGAAGATGGAGGGAATAGAAAATTTATTTTAGTTCAACTCCCTGAAAAATGTGACGAGAAATCAGAAGCTTTTAAAGCAAAATATAAAACTATCGCCGAAATCTCTAAAGAACGCATCAGAAGAGCTGGCAAGAAGATAAAGGAAGAAAATCCAGAGACTACTAAAGATTTAGATATAGGTTTTAGAGTTTTAAAAGTTGATAGTTCGAATATGAAAGATACTTATTATAAGCCTAAGGAGATTAATCAACAACAAATAGCAGGACTGATTAGCAACATAAAAGAAGACAGAACAGATGAAGATATACTTTTCCAAGTCATGCTTGATTCTGGCGTCCAACTTGATCTCGAAATCACTACAGAAGAGATAATGGGTAAGAAAGTTTACTTTGTAGCTGCTAATTCCCTCTGTGCATGTTTTGAAACCAATTTACCAGAAGGGTTATTTTCAGAGCTTGCTAAGCGTGAGCCAGTAACATTAGTGCTAAAAGATAGTAGCTTTGTTAATAATGATGCGCTTAAAACTAATGTAGAACAGATATTTAGACAATTATCACCAGAAACAGAATTGAAGGTTATATAAATGAAATTAAAATTTAAGCACCAGCAGTATCAAAAAGATGCAGTAAACGCTGTTATAGATTGTTTTAGAGGACAGCCTAGAGATTCTATCCAGAAATATAGATACGACATAGGAGAAATTGCTAGAAAGAAAAAAGCTGAAATAGAAGCTGAAGCAGGCTTAAAAGCTTTTAAAGATATCAAATTAGAGGATTTTAGTGATAACGCTTTTAAAAACTCAAAAATAGTTCTTGCTGAAGAACAGTTACTAGAAAATATCCAAACAGTTCAAAAGAAATCAGGAAATTTAGATTTTGAGAAAGCTTTAGTCTCTAATGATGTATCTAAGATAAATCTAGATATAGAGATGGAGACAGGGACAGGAAAGACCTATTGTTATATTAAAACGATTTTTGAGCTTAATAAAAACTATGGCTGGTCTAAATTTATAATCGTAGTTCCTAGTATCGCCATTAGGGAGGGAGTTAACAAGTCTTTTGAAATCACTGCTGAACATTTTCACCAAAGCTACCATAAAAAAATTCGTTACTTTATTTATGATTCTGATAATTTAAATGAATTAGATAGCTTTTCTTCAAGTGCAGATATTAATGTCATGATCATTAATACTCAGGCTTTTAATAGTTCGCTTAAAAAACCCCAAGAAGGCTCAAAATCGAAAAATAATGCAGCCCGCAAAATTTTTAGTGAACTTGATGATTTTGGTTCTAGAAGACCAATTAATGTAATTAAAGCTAATAACCCGATATTGATTATAGATGAACCGCAGAAGGTTGAAGGTGATGTAAAAAAATCTAGTAAAACATTCGAGGCACTAAAAGAATTTAATCCTTTAATGATTCTTCGCTATTCAGCTACTCATAAGAAAAAACACAATCTTATTTACCGCTTAGATGCTCTAGACGCTTACAACCAAAAGCTTGTTAAAAAAATCAAGGTAACTGGACTTAGCATACAGGGATTAGCTGCTACTGATTCATATTTATATTTGGAAAATTTTATTCTTTCAGAATCCGCTCCGAAAGCAATGTTAGAGATTGAAATTAAACAAAAATCAGGTGTGATCAAAAGAACTCGGAAGAGTTTTTCTAAAGGAGATAACCTATTTGAACTTTCAGGAAAACTTGCTCAATACAATGATTTTGTCATTACAGAGATAGATGTTAATCTAGGAAAGCTTTTCTTTAAAAATGGTGTAGAGCTTGAACTTGGTGCTGTTACTGGGGATACTAATGAAGAGACATTAAGAAGAATACAAATCAGAGAAGCTATTAAAGCACATTTAGAGAAAGAAGCAAGACTTTTTAGTCGTGGGATAAAGGTGCTTAGTTTATTTTTTATCGATGAAGTTGCTAAGTATAGGCTTTACGATGAAAATTCAGAGAAGCTGAATGGAGATTATGCACAAGTCTTTGAGGAGGAGTATCAAGAATTAGTTAAAGAATATTTGAATGATGAAGATTCAGCTTATATTCAGTACTTAAAGAAAATCCCTGTAGGAGAGACTCATAAAGGTTATTTCTCAATAGATAAAAATAAACGTCTAGTTAATCCTACTATTAAGAATGGTGATGCAAATCCCAGTGATTACGACTTAATCATGAAAGAAAAAGAGACACTTCTTTCTCTAGATGAGCCTACTAGATTTATTTTTTCACATTCTGCACTAAGAGAAGGGTGGGATAATCCTAATGTATTTGTTATTTGTACACTAAAGCAGAGTTCTAATGATATTAATCGAAGGCAAGAAGTCGGGAGAGGTTTGCGTATTTGCGTAAACCATGATGGATTTAGGCAAGATGATCCTAATACAGTTCATCAAATAAATGAACTTACAGTGGTTTCATCTGGTCCTTATCAAGAATTTGTAAGTAGTTTACAGAGTGATTATAAAGAGATTGTAGCTAAAAGACAAAGACCATTAAATAAGGATTATTTCTTAAATAAAATTGTCAATATTTCAGGAATTGATATTGCTATTGATGACAAAATTGCAAAGCAGATAGAAAGATATTTGGTGAAAAATGATTATATAGATTCAGATGATATCGCTACTGATAAGTTAAAAGAGGATATTGAAAGTAAGTCACTTGCTGACTTTGGTGAATTATATGAATATAAAGATGTCATTGTAGATTTAATAAATAATGTTTTAGATGCAAGTAAAACACCAGATGTCCCTGATGGAAGAAAAGACAACACGAATAAAATAAATAAGAAGAATTTTAAGAAAAAAGAGTTCTTAGAGCTTTGGAATAGGATAAATCATAAAGCTATCTATAAAGTAGATTTTGAATCTCAGGAATTGATTCAGAAAGCTGTATCTGTTATAGATAAAGAGTTACAGGTGAAAACGCTCAAGTATATTATAGAGAGAGGTGCTCAAACTGAATCACTTAGCTATGAACAACTTCATACTGGAGAAATGATAAAAGCTAATTCTTCTGATTTTGAAGAAGGAGAAGTTGATAATTTATCTGATGTTAGATATGACTTACTTGCTGAAATCGCTGATAAAGCTAATCTCACGAGATCTACAGTAGCTGAAATTCTCACTCGAATTAGTTCTGAAAAATTTGATATGTTTCAGAAAAATCCAGAAGATTTTATCCATCACTGTTCTCGGTTAATTAAAGAACAAAAAGCAACTATGATAGTAGAGAAGCTTAGCTATGACATGCTTAATGAAAAGTATGATCTAGATGAGATTTTCACTAAAAATCAAGCAAAGATTGATTTCTCTAAGATGGGAGATAAGTTAAATAAGCATGTCTATGACTATGTTGTCACAGATTCAGGCAAGGAAAGAGAGTTTGTAAATAAACTTGATATATGCGACAAGGTAGCTGTATATTCTAAATTACCTAAAGACTTTAAAATACCGACACCTATAGGTGACTATAACCCAGACTGGGCTATAGCTTTTGAAGATGGAACTGTTAGGCATATATATTTTGTCGCTGAGACGAAAGGAGATATGTCTACACTTCAGCTAAGAGGTTCTGAGGAAATAAAAGTTGAATGTGCAAATAAGTTTTTCGAGAAGATTAATTCTAATATCTCAGGGGATAAAGTTAAATATTGTAAAGTTACTAGTTATGATGATTTGTTGAGTTTGGTTAATTGAGTTTTATTCAATATGAATTTCCCTCAACTCTCGGTGTAAACCCCACCCAGCACCTGCACCAATAAAGCAAATCCCAAAGCCCTCCCCTAGAAAATTTTCATAATACGCTAAACTGCCCCGTGACTTTAAGATACCAACTCCAGTCGGGAATTATAATCTAGATTGGGCTATAGTCTTTGATACAGAAAAAGTAAAATATATTTATTTTATAGCTGAAACTAAAGGTTCTTTATCTAG
>JBMOEX010000127.1:0-4659 GCA_049314535.1 Vampirovibriophyceae bacterium
GTACACTCCGGTCATTCGTCCTCCTCAGCCTTGAACTTGTTCGTTCGTGAGCAGTGCTCTTTTGAGACGCCTGCATCACTCCATTTTCCGCGTTTTCGTCGTCCTCTGCGTTTTCGCGGTCACCATAATCAATTATCCAGGCTAATTTAAAAGTCCCTGGTATTAAATCTTGTTCTTTGAGATTGGAAATTTTTTGAATAATTTTATGGCTATTAGGACCACTAATACGAATCGCTGCCACCGCAGCAATTCCCGTTGGGGTGATTATCGAAGCTATATCGTCCATCTAAATTTCCCTAGATGTACTTATAGCATTTCTGCCTTTTTTCTTAGATAGGTAAAGAGCTTGATCTGCTTTAATTTTCAATTGATTAAAATCATAGGCATCATTTGGGATACCTGCTATACCGATACTACAGGTCAGTGGCTGATTCCAGGCACTATGCCTAGCTTTACTAAGATTACGCCTAATTCTGGTAGCCGCTTGGTAAGCTGATTCCAAGTCTGTATTAGGTAATAAAACTATAAATTCATCACCGCCATATCTACCTACTAAATCTGAAACCCTTCTCTGCACTTCGTTAAGAGGTGTGTGCCTTAAAGTTTTACTTAAAACTTCAGACATAATAATAATCGCTTCATCACCAGCTTCATGCCCAAAATTATCATTAATGGATTTCAAATAATCTAAATCCAGCATCATTAATGAAATAGATTTTTGATTGGCTTTAGCTGCTTGAATTTCACTTAAAGCTACGGTATTAAAATATTTTTTATTATACAAACCAGTATCTGGATCGGTTTTACTCATCTTATCTATGGTATCGAAAAGTTCAGCATTCTTAATCGCCACTGCAGCCTCAGAACCTACTTGCAGAATGAAATTGATCTCCTCTATTGAGAATTCCCTCTCACGATCACATTGGTGGACGGTTATAGTTCCTAATAATTTACCCTGAGAAATTAATGGAACAGATAGATAACTTTTCATTTGTAATGAATCAGTGATTTTAAGAAGAGTTTCACCTTCATCTCGAAACTCATTACGCAGAGTTTGAAAATTCAGCACTTCAGTGTTTTTATCTAAATTATTTAAGGTTAAAAGAGAAGATATCCATCTTTTTTCAAAACCGAAAATAATATCAGCACAAGGTACGACACTCTCTACGGTATACTCTTCTTCCGTTTTTATAATTTTATGATTAGCAGCGAGCCTTCTGACAAAGCACCGACTTACTCCTAATATTTCACCTAAACCTCTTGCAATGCTACCAAGCACCACAGATATTTCTAAAGTATTTCTAATATCAATGCTCAATTGATGCAATAAAGCCATTTGTTTTTTAGTTTGCTGCGAATCTTGATAAATAGAAGCTTGTGTTAGTGCTAGAGATAGCTGCTGTGAAATGGATTCTATGAGTTCTATATCTTTATTTTGCCAGTCTTTACTTGAATTAAAGCTACTGAGAAGAATAAAACCAATAATATTTTTATTACTATGATCCATTAAAGCACAGGCTAAAAAGCTTCCTACAGAATAATCTCGATGAAAAGAGTAAATAGCTTTATTAATTCCTTCTTTATCAAAATTCGCATAGCACCAAGAAATTTTTTCAAATTTACTGTGATAAATAGTATGCAAGCTTGAATGCAGCATAGCTTCCATAGAAGAATTATATTTTCGCTGCGATGACCATATTGCTTGTTTACTCTCTTTAGTTATAGGAGTCTTTTCTAAGAGATAGATACCACAGGAATCAGCTCCCATAATTTGTCCGACTTCTAAAGCAGCTAAATCAATAATTTCTCTAACTATTAATGAATCTCGAATTCTAGTGGTAATTTGGTTTAATAAAAATTCTCTTTGTACTATAGAAAGCACTTCAGAATTGAGTTTGTGTTGGTTAAGTATAACCGCTATTTGCTCTACGAATAATATAATTAACTCATCTTGAGTATGAGTCCAAGAGGAATATTTATCGATTAAAAAATAACCAAACTTTTCATTGCGTAACTTGGATTCAAAAACTTTTAAAAATTTACTTTTATCCTCTAAGGCATATTTCTCTAAATTAAAAATTTCATCATCACTGAATTCGTCACCTTTATTAATCTCAAAATTCGCTTCTGTAGCGGTCATGATGAAATTAGCTTTTAATATCTTCGGTGAATTTTCTACTCTCTGTAAAAAACAAAATGACTTAATTTGTAGATAATCTTTCAAACTAAGGTAAAGCTTTTCAATAGCGATATCTGGGCGTAAGGATTTTCTAATCTCTGAAGTTAGACGAAAAATAATATTATTTCTCTCCTGCTCTTCTATGTTATTGATAATTAATTTAATAAGTTCAGCAAGCTCACTTATATCTGCTTGAAAATTTTCGTCAAATTTCTCTAAATAAAGGAATCCCCAGTCTTTAATCTCTTGAATCTTATACTGTTTTAATTCAACGGGAGATATATTAAATTCAGAATTAGAATAATTTTTATTATCTAATTTATTTTCTACATATATCCATTTAGAATCAAATAAATCACATATCTCATTTAGCAAAGCATTAATTTTATGCTGATAATTACCTGTCTCAAGTAATGAATACTTACTAACTAGGTCAAGTGTATTAAATTTTTTCCTTTCTTTAACCATTACTTAACCAGATTGGATTACTTAGTATATATATGCCAAATTTTGGATCACAATACTCTTATGCCCGAAGTAAAGAGACTGTATTTAGAGGTATGGAGGAAGCCCAATATCGTTTAGGCTTGATCGTTAAAAATAACATAAAAAATGCTAATACCGTAGGTTTTAAAGGTGTTTTCGCTAATTCAGTTTTACTAGATCCTTATAATGCTGGTAAATTTAGAGACGAATCTCAAGGGGTTAATACTATTACTCCTAATAATCCTCTCAACTTAGCGATTGATGGTGATAACGCTTTCTTTTTAGTAGAAGGTCTAAATGGTCCAGAAAGAACTAGAGATGGAAGATTCATGCTCAACCAAGAAGGTGAAATAGTTAACCACGAAGGTAAAGAGCTAGTTATTTTAGACAGACCTAATAATTTAGAAACTAGAGATCTTATTAAATACTCTGAAGATATTAATATAAATAGATTTGGTGAAATTAGAGTTAAAGGTCAGTATCTTGGCAAAGTAGCTTTAGATTATCACAATAAAATGCCTGGTCAGCAAGCTAAAATTCTGCAAAATCATTTAGAACTATCTAATGTAAGCCTTGAAGACAGCATTATGAAAGTAGTTGAGTTAAAGAGACATCATGAAACTTTACAGAACATGATGGCGATGAATATGACGGTCGAAAAATCATTGATAGATACTTATGGAAGAAATGTGTAATTAATGTTTAACATACTAGCTAACGAAACATATAACACTGTCGGTCATAACATGGAAATGTTAGGTCAAAATGTTCGTAACATGAATATGAGCATGGCACCTGGTTATAAAGCTAAAAAGACTAGCTTCCATGAATCCATGCAAGGTCTAAGAAAAGTAGAGACCACTGATTTTAAAAGTGGAGTCGCTATTAAAACTGGTAGAGAATTAGATTTCGCTATAGATGGCGCTGGTTTTTTTGAAGTAATTTTACCAGATGGTACTGTAGCATACACTCGCAATGGTGCTTTAAGCTTAAGTGCTGATGGGAGATTACAGACACCTTATGGTTATGAAATTTCTACAACTGGTGCTAAAACAGATTTATCTAATGCCGAAAGACAGAGCTTTAGTTCAGAACTCAGTTTTAAAGCAGTTTTCATCCCAGCTGGCGTAGACGTTAAGCTAAATGATAACGGAGAGTTAACTGATCCTAAGGGTGAAGTAATCGGTAAAATTAACTTAGTTACTTTTACTAATTTAAATGCTCTTAAAGATATCGGTGAAGGGCTTTATGTCCCGACACGAGAAGCTGGAGATATGAGGGACATAGTGATAGGTAGCATGAGAGGGGAAACTCAGTTAAAGCAGGGCGCGCTAGAAGCTTCTAATGCTGATTCTGTCTACTCTTTATCTCAGATTCTACAGTTAAACACAGCTATTAAGGCTGAAATGAAGATATTTAAAACACTCGATCAAATGCACGGAGAATTAAATCAGACGATTTCGAGAAACTTATAACGATTCTATTTAAATTAAATCAAGGGAAAAAAAGGACAAAAAAATGAACAATTATTATGGTACAAACTCTAGCTTAGCTGGCAGTATGCTAAATGGGGGCTTTGATAGTGCGATGTCTTCGCAAATGGGCGCGGGAATGCAAGGTGGAGCCTTCTCTAATCTTCTAGGGCAGATCACTGGCGGGATTCAGCGTAATGCAAGTATGGGAATTATGCCTGGGCAAGGTACTGGCAATATGACACCGCAACAAATCGCAGCTCAAATGAGCATGGGTGGCGGTATCACCTCTTTACTACCATTATTAGGAAATAGCTTTTTACCGAAGCTAATGTTTCCTGTAGCAGGCTTGATGACAGTGTTTCAAGTAGCTCAATCTGCGATGCAGATGAAAGCTGATTTAGATCAGTCTCGCCCACAGCTAGGTCTAGATCCAAGAGATCTTAATTATAATAAGGCTGTTGAAGCTGTGCAGATAGCGAGTGTCGAAGGGCAGCATTTAGGGCCTTTTGCTTAGTTTAT
>JBMOEX010000128.1:0-4564 GCA_049314535.1 Vampirovibriophyceae bacterium
AATAAACTAGAATTAGAAAATCTTCTAACTGAACTCTGCAATCGTATTAAAGATCATTACGAGCTGGATGAGATTTTATTATTCGGCTCATATGCAAAAGGAACAGCTAATGAGTGGAGCGATGTTGATGTCGCAGTTATATCTCCATCCCTAAATAAAAGAAGTGTCTTAGGTAATGTTTTAGATATCTCAAATAAAATTAAATTCTATGATTCTGATTTGCAGCTCACAGCTTTTCCTTCTCAAAACTTTTATCAAGAAAGCTTTGATCCTCAAAGCTTTATAGGAGAAATAAAAAGAACCAGTAAAAAAATATACAATAAAAAAACTGGTTTAGATTTTTCTCAATTATAATGGCACGCCCGACTGGATTCGAACCAGTGACCCATTGCTTAGAAGGCAATTGCTCTATCCAGCTGAGCTACGGGCGCAAACTACAAGTACAACAATATATCATAAATATAAGCTTAAAAGGGTATAATTAATTATTAAGGAATTACCGCATAAGCTTTATCAGCCAAGGCTGCAAGAGTAGGGAGTTTAAAATTATGAGTACATCAGAACAAACCTCCAGCATAGTCAATCTAACTGAATCAGCAATAAAGCAAGCTTTTAGACTATATAAGAAGGAACAGGCAAATAACAGCACTCATGCGCTTAGATTCGCGGTAAAAGGTGGCGGCTGCTCTGGTTTAAGCTATGACCTTAAATTCGATGAAGTTCAAGAAAAAGATTATAAACAGTTCGCTCAAGTACCAGACGAGGAAGAAGTGCTACCAGTGATTATAGATCCTAAAAGTGCTATCTACCTTAAAGGAATGGAAGTACATTTCGATGATGGCCTGATGGGTAAAGGCTTTGTTTTTAGAAACCCTAATGCTAATAACACCTGCGGCTGTGGTGAAAGTTTTTCGGCGTTTTGAAAACGCAGAAATTGGAGTTTCGCTACACGCCTAAGCTAGAATTAGTGAAATGTCTTACTCTATAATTAAAGTTTCAGGCTCAGATGCAGAACGCTTCTTACATAGCCAAAGCTCAGCTAATATTAAATCTTTAGCTCTAAATAACGCTCTCTACGCCGCTTTCCTTGGACCTAAAGCAGAGATTAAGGGGCTTAGTTTTGTTATAAAACCCAATCTGGAAGAGGGTAATCAGTTTCTACTCATTACAGATAGCACTAAGGAAGCTAATTTGAAACAGCATTTAGAAAAATTTATTATCTTCGATGATGTTCAGTTAGAGACTTTCACAGAGAACCTAGACTTAAACTCGCTAGGAGAGTCGCTAAAAAACACATTCAGTGAAACAGAAGGCTTACTAGAATCTTTAAAGAATCTTCTCCTAGAAGACTTTAGTGGAACAGACTCGCTAATTAAATTAGATTTAGTCGAAAAATATTTTCCTAAAGATAAAGGCTGCTTCCCTGGTCAAGAAGTACTTTCTAAATTCGTTAATATCGGCTTAAAAAAACGCAAAGAGCGCTCCCTGAAATACTCTGACGAGGCTAGAGATTTATTCACTCGCTTAGATATTCAGGATTATTCAGAGATTAAAGAATTATTAGAAAAAGCTATTAAAGAAAATCCCAAGAACGAGGATGCTTACGAGCTATTAGGCGTGATCTTCGCTCGTGAAAATAATTTCCAGCCTGCGATAGAGGCGATGAAAAAATTAGAGGAATTAAATCCAGACTCGATAATGGCGAAATCTAATTTATCTATCTTTTATATGAAACTCGGTGATAAAGAGACTGCCGAGGATTATAAGGCTAAAGCTACAGTCGCCCAATTCAACGAGGCTTTGAAAAAATAGCTCTACTTATTAATAATTAATACAGGAACCGAAAACAAATAAATGCTTGATGGTAGCTAACTATAAATGCTAAATTTGTATGAGTTGGGAAGAAAAGAATTTTTAATTTATGAGTGAAAAAAAGAATGTCATAGTCAGAATCGCTGGAGCTGCTGGTGACGGTATAGCTTCTACGGGCGAACTGTTCGGTAAAACCTGCTCTAGAATGGGTTTACATGTAATGGCCTATAATGCTTACCAGTCTGCGATTAGAGGTGGTCATGTATGGTTACAGTTAAACGTAGGTGAAGAAAAAACTCGATGTCACGGCGAACAGCCCGATGTAGCTTTATTACTAAATAAAACTAGCCCTGAAGTTCATATCCCTGATATGAAATCTGGTGGTATCGTTTTTTATGATATTTCTAAAATTAAAGAAGATCTTTCTGTAATCCGTGATGACCTTCAGTACTATGGTCTAGATTTTAAAGAATTATGTGATTTCCCAGGAGTCTCTCCAGTAATGGTAAACGTACTACTTGCTGGTGCGCTTATCCAAACAGTCGGTTTAGATACTGGCGTTAGCTTAGAATTCTTCAAAGAAAAATTCACTAAAAAAGGTGATGAAATCGTAGAAGTAAACCAAAAAGTATTTAATGCTGGTGTAACTTGGGCTAAAGCTAATGCTAAATCTGGTCTCTCTTTAAAAGGTGATGGCAAGAAGAGAATGTTTATGACTGGTAACGATGCTATCGGTATGGGACTTCTAGCTGGTGGTCTTAAGTCTTACGCAGCTTATCCTATGTCTCCAGCGACTGGTATTCTTCACTATCTATCTAACCAAGCTAAAAAAGCTAAAATTATCGTTAAACAGACTGAAGATGAATTAGCAGCAGCTAACTTCGCTATCGGAGCGGGACACGCAGGTGTTAGAGCTGCTACAGCTACATCTGGTGGTGGATACTGTCTAATGGTAGAAGCTGTTGGTTTAGCTGGTATGTTAGAAGTACCTGTAGTTTTAATTAACGTTCAGCGTGGTGGACCTTCTACTGGTCTTCCGACTAAACAAGAACAAGCTGATATTAAGCTAGTTATGGGTGGTAATGGCGATTTCCCTAGAATCGTTATCGCTCCTAAAGATGTAGAAGATGCTTTCTTCCAGTCTGCTAGAGCACTTAACCTTGCTGAAAAATATCAGTGTCCAGTAATTATTCTTTCTGACTTGTTCTTATCAGAGCATTATCAGACTGTAGATCCATTTGATTTCTCTAAAATCAGCATCGAACGTGGTAAGTTCATGAAAGAACTTCCTGCTGGTGCAGCTAGATACAAGAGATATGAAGTTACTGAAGATGGTATTTCTCCTAGATTAATGCCAGGAGCAGCTGGTCATATGTACTGTTCAGGTTCAGACGAGCACGATGAAAATGGAGAACTAATCTCTGACGTTCTTGCTGGTTTACCAAGAGCTATCGACGTTAGAATGAAAATGCATCCTAAGAGAATGCGTAAAGAAGAGACTATGCTTAAAGAGAATGATATTAATCTTCCTGAAATTGTTGGTCCTAAAGACGCTAAATTAACTCTTCTAGGATGGGGTTCTACATTCGATTACATCGAAGAAGCTTGTGAAACTTTAAGAGCAGATGGTTTATCCGTAAATCATTTACATTTCACTGATCTGTATCCTATGGATAGAGAGAAGCTTGTAGAAGTATTTAATTCTTGTAATGAGATTGTGGCAGTAGAAAATAATATGAGCAATCAAATGAGCAAGCTAATCCTAGCAGAGACTGGGTTTGAGCTTAAGAGATTTATTAATAGATTCGATGGTGAGCCGTTCACTGGAGAGTATATCGTTAATGCAGTTAAAAAAAAGGAGTTAGCACATGCCTAGTATTACAGAAAACCCCGTTACTATAGCAGATTATAAAGGTGATGTTCACCCAGACTGGTGTCCAGGTTGTGGCGACTTCGGTGTACTTAGTGTACTTCAAAGAGCTCTAGCTGAAATGGGTATCCCTGCTAATGAAGTTATGATAGTTTCTGGTATTGGTTGTTCTTCTAACCTACCAGGTTTCATTAACACTTATGGATTACATACTCTACATGGTAGATCACTACCTATCGCTCAAGGCTTCAAACTCGCGAACCATGCGATGAACGTAATAGCTTGCGGCGGTGATGGTGATGGTTACGGTATCGGTGTAGGTCACTTTATCCACGCTATGAGACGTAATATAGATATGACTTACGTAGTTATGAATAACTCTATCTATGGTCTTACGACTGGTCAAACCTCGCCTACTAGCGGACTTAACATGAAAACCAAATCTACACCATTTGGTAATCCTGAAATGCCTTTAAACCCTATCGCTTTAGCACTTTCTGCGGGCTGTAGCTTCGTAGCTAGAGGTTTCTCTGGTAATCCTAAACAGTTAGTAGAGATTTATAAAGCAGCAGTTAAGCATAAAGGTTTCGCTTATATAGATACTTTCAGCCCTTGTGTTACTTTTAATAAAGTTAACACTGCTCAGTTCTACCGTGATAACACTTACGAAATCGAAGGTGAGAATCATGATAAAACATCTAAGGCAGCAGCTTTAGAGAGAGCTTTAGAGACTGACAGAATCGGTACTGGTATATTCTATGTTCAAGAACGTTCTCAGTATGAAGAGTTTGAGAAAGAAGTTCTAGAAAAGCCTTTAGTTCAGCATGAGCTAGGTTTATCTAAAGATCTTCAGCATAAGCTTATTGAGCAGTTTGTTTAATA
>JBMOEX010000129.1:0-4547 GCA_049314535.1 Vampirovibriophyceae bacterium
AACCCTAGTGTGGATAAGCCGAGGCGAATAATTCTTTTAATCTCATAATCAGAGGGCTTAGGATTATTTATATATTTATTCCATTCTGTAATTAGGTCTTGAATCTCAGGTCTCTGAAAATCATTTCTAGATTTAATTTTATGAGATTTTAGTGACTTTATTAATTCAGTAAAATGACGGATTACATAAGCTTCTGGTCTAGCTTTAAACTCATTAGCGAAAGATACGTAATTCTGGATTGAGCTGCTTAAGTTCCTTAAATGTTCTTGGATGGTATCTATAGCATTCGTAATCACGATTTAAGCCCTTTTACTGTAGACTCTATAGCTTTACGCTGTTCACTAGATTTAACTCTTATGGTTATTTCCACACGTCTACTTGCATCTCTGTCGATGAAAGCACTTTGAGATTCTTCATCGCAAGAATTATTAGTTTTAGGCAGGCATTTTTTATTTTGTTCACCACGACCATTGAGGTAGAGCCACTTTAAAAGGGTTTCATATTCATCTGGAGATTTTTGATTTTTATAATATTCAACTATATATCTACCTATGCTTAAAGAGCGGTTTTGGCTTAGATTTAAGTTGGCAATATCATCGCCGACATCATCAGTAAAACCTTCTATATAAACACCTTGAATATTCTTTTTAAATTCAGAACTGTTAAGAAGAATATTCATAATCTCCTCTGCGAAGGTCTGTTTGAGAAATGTTTCACATTTGTTATCGCAGAAATAACTTCCTGAAAGGAACTTGAGCTTATCTTCTTTTAATTCGATAGTACATGCAAGTGGGTCTTCTTTTTTAATTACGCATTCTAGATTATCTTTTTTAAGCTCTTTATTTATACTTTCACTGATTTTTTTTATATTGGTAATACTGCCCTTTGCATTATTCTGAGCTAAAGCTAGCATAAGCATAATAAATACTACAGCTAGGGAAGTCATCAGATCAGTCATTGAGGATTCGAGTTTAAGTGCCATAGCTGAAATTTAGTTCCTGTTTAGGGTAGTACTTTTAATTGTGAATCATTAATTGCTTCTGACATATCATTAATTAAACCTTGTAACTGCTTAATAGCTTCTGCATGATGTTTACTGAAGTTATCAAAATATCCATGCCCAGAATCTTTAATAGTGTTAATTGATTTAGCCATAGATTCTCCAGCCTTACTAAATTCAGTCGTTATAGAACTAGTTAATTGATTAATGTCGTGATACTGTCTTTGCAATTCCTTATTAGCTTGCTGATGTTGATCCATAAGATTTTTTTGCTGTTGCATAGCTACTCTTAAAAGTTCTAATTGGTCTTTAAAATCTTTATCTTTAGCATCGCTTGAGTCTGTAATTTTTTTCTGTAGTTCGATTAATTTATCCATTGAGGTCTGGATTTTAATAGATTCATCTTTTAATGTAGCTACTCGATTTAGATACTGGTGCAGGTCACTCAGAGATTCTTTTTGGGATGCTGTTAGTTCATTTTGCTTATTGATAAAATTGTTAAATTCATTGTTTAGAAGATTAGTAATTTTTTCTAAGGCATAATTTAAGGAGCCTTGAGCTTTATTTAATTCTTCTGGCATAGCTAAAGTCTGTTTACTAAGTAAATTTATGTTATCTTTTAGGTCATTAATTATTGGCTCAAAGTTGTTTTTGTTTCTATTTAGAATATCTTCGATCTCTTGCCTGAATTGATCTTGCAGGGATTGGCTTTCACTTTGCTGTCTAGTGTACTGTTCATGTAAATTCTGAGAAGATTTAGCTAAGTTCTCAGTTAATCCACCCGTTTGCTGATTGAGATTTTCCATTAATTTATTAACACCATTTTGCATTTGTGCGAGTAGTTCGTTAGTTTGCTTAGAACTAGAATCATTAGTTTCAAAAAGTTTTTGGCTAATTAAGTTCATACTCTCACTGTGTCTTCTTTGCATTTCTTCTTGCTGACTCACTAAACTAGAAGTAAGCTCTGAGCTTTTATTCATAAGGCTTTCAAGTAATTGATTTATGCTGTCACCTTGTTTGTTTTTTATTTCCTCGAAGATATGACTGATCTGTTCTGTCATTAATTTCTGTGAATCAGCTATACCTAACTTCATTTCAGCAGTAGAGCGAGACATCTCGGATAAGGTCGATTGAATGATCTCGGGAAGTTTTTCCATAGTGCTTTTTAAAGCATTAATATCACTACTTAAGCCTTGAGTTAATCCTTCTCTCAATTCCTTACCTATAGTTCCTAATTGTTCAGACATGCCATTCAAACCTGCTGCACTAAAGTTTTCCATAGATTTAGATACTTTTTCCATTTCAGCTTTTATCTCTGAGACTGTATTCTTAACTCCAGATGTTTCATTTTGTATTTCAGAGACGGCATTTTTGACTCCCTCTGTAATGGAATCTTGAATATGCTTAAGAATAGTCCCTGTTTCTGATGTCTTATCGAAATAGTTAGATATTTTTTGAGGGATTATATTAACATCTTGCTGAACATTAATGAGTAAATCCTGAGTGGTTAAGCGTTTGAAATTTCTATTTAGCTCATAGATAATGCTAGATAGAGTTTCATGCATTTCATGCTCTTTATTTTTAATAGTGATCTCTGCATTAATAGCTAAAATCAAACCTACTATACTGGTAACAAATTTTGCAGACAGTGCATTAATAAAATCATCTAAGCCTGTTATATCCCCCCCTCCTGCTTCCTGCCTGACTACACTCAAACCAGCAGTAAGAGCGATAAAAGTAAAAAGCAGTCCAGTACTGGTAAAGAAGCTAGGATAATGCTTCAGTCTAAATACATAAGGACTTACTATAGTATTAACTTTAAAAAAATCTTCAGCTTGATAGACATTCATTAGCTGTTCTTTATACTCATGCACGCCCTCAGAAAACTCTTTCCATGCATGTTCTAGACTAATATACATAGAACTTTGAAGATTTGTCTCAGAATATGGTTCGTCAAAGTATTTATTGATTTTCCCTTTAAGTTCATAAGAACTATGCGATTCTTTTATGAGCTGATAAAAAGCTTTTAAGTCCTTTATCCCAGATTCTGTTTCAGCTAAATTTGCTTGATAGGGATTACTATTTAAATTTAAAACTTTTATTTTATTTTTACATGCAAACCAGATGGAAGCCAAAAAGCCATAAATGAGTATAAGCACTGTAATCTTAATACCAAAAATACCAGAGCTGGAATCTTGATTACCATTCCACCAATTTATAAACTGACTTGACCACGTCCGAGGATCACACAGGAACAGCGTTAAATCAAGATTTAAAAATTTTAAAATATTAAAATGTGGTAACAATGTAGAACTCATCCACTCTCTCCGTTATTAACTATCTAATGTTTTAGTGCAAGCACTAAGATTGAAGAAAAGCTATTTAGAAATTTATATATTATTAAATAGCCGGGAGTTCATAGACCGTTACAAGACGACTACTGCAATCTTTAAGCCCTAAGGCTTTGGACATGCATTACAGTCTCCCGGCTTTTTTAAAGCCAGGAGATATCGTTTTTACAGTCGGATATCTCTATCGACTGCTTGTAAAGAGGCTATGAAACCCCAAGGTTCTTTTAAGGAAAGAACCTTGTTATGAATTATAAACTAAGTTGAGCTGTTATATTATTATTAGGCTTTAATATAAGGGAACTTTTAAATGGCTACAAAGTTTACTGAATTAGAAGTTAACTCAATTCTAAATGACTTTTTAAATAAGGTTCAGGAGCACATTTCCATTGATAGAGCCGTTTTATTTGGCTCTTACGCTAAAGGAAAAGCTGATATTTACAGTGACATAGATCTGATGCTTATATCTAAAGACCTTCCTCAGAATAAAACTAAAGGCATGAATGCCTGTTATATATTTGATTTGATAGGCTATGAATCAGTGCCTACCGATCTTGAACTAATAGCGATTCATCCAGAAAAACTAAAAAATCCTATAACTAAAGACTTTTATGCCGAGATTTTCGCTACTGGACGAGTTCTCAGATAAGAAACTCTGGCTATATTAATTAGAGGTACTAAGGCAGTATTGCATCCCAGAGGTTTTCTAGGAAAGTTTTATTGGGATCTAGGCAATGCTGCGGTAAATGCAGATAATGCCAATTAAGCTGCTGGTAGAAGAAGAACTCTGCCTTAGAGTGATTTAAAATTAGTCAGGTAAAACACTGTCCCAGACATTACGCAAGAAAGATTTACTTTTATCTACTCGTCCATCTTTCTTTTTCTGTAAATAAATTGGATAGAAAAAACCAAAAAATAGAAATGCGAAGATTGACTGAGGATCTCAAAACCTCTCAGGATACATTTTAGACCTATTAATCCACAAAGTAAAGAATAAGAAAATGCTTCCTTCAAAGCCAAAATATTTAAGAACATCAGAACAATATTTATAAGACTCTGGAATCTCAGCCATAGATTTTATTTTGGCAAAAAATTTTGAAAATATTTAAAGAGCGGGGTTTCCACTGTACATCTGAAAATAAATAAAAAGGTGCAACACATAAATAAAACTTACAATATTGAGATAATCAGTTTTATCT
>JBMOEX010000130.1:0-4520 GCA_049314535.1 Vampirovibriophyceae bacterium
TAATTTTCACGTCATCTAATATTTTTATAGATGATATTCGCTTTGAGTGTTTGGCTCTCATTCATTACAAACAGCTTATTTTTAGGAGTAATATCCGCAGAAGGTAAATTAATAATGGCTTGCTGTGCGTTCAAAGGTACTTGCATACTAAATGCACAAGAAGAACAACAAAACAAAAATAAATAAAATCTCTGAATCACGAATTATTACAAAGTAACGATAATTTACAATAGCTCTATCTGTGAAACATAAATCATCCCCTCAACTTCCTTCACATAGGGAGCTATAAGCTCTTTAATCGTGTTAAATTCAGATTCATTGCAAATAATCACAACTAGCATATTTCTATCAACTGATATAAAGCCATAATCAAGCGAATCACCTTTATCACCGTGACCTTTAGAAATATCAAAGACAGAATAATTTAGAATATGCTTGCTGATCATTAGGTCAATAAGCTCTCCAAAGAATCTCTGCTGAATAGTAATCTCCACTTTTTTCATAATTAACTCCTTTGATTTTAATTCATTACCCCCAAAGCCTTTCTATTACAGCATAGTAAAGCGGTATCCCTAATGTAACATTTAATGAAAAAGTTAAGCCTAATGACATAGGTAAAAGCAAACTCATATTAGCCTGCGGCACAGCAAGCCGCATAGCGGCTGGAACGGCAATGTAAGAAGCACTAGCTACTAATATCGTTAACAGTAGAGCATTACCCACATCTAGCCCAATTAGCTTAGCAACAGCTATCCCAAGCAAAGCCGCTAAAGGAGGATAAGCGAGCGCAAAGGTGGAGAGAAAAGCCCCCGATTCTTTTAAAGCACCTAGCTTACTACCAGCTATTAAACCCATATCCAACATGTATAAACAAAGCATCCCCTTGAAAATATCTCCAACAAATGGTTTCAACTCTTGCTCACCAGAAACTCCACAGATATAACCAATAACCATACTACCGATTAAAAGCAAAACCGAACCATTTGTAAAGGCTTCATGAAAAACTTTACTCATACGTGTTTGTGAATTTTCATCAGTTTTATTTAAAGCAAATTTCACGATAATCAAACCTGCAATAATAGCTGGAGACTCCATCAAAGCCATGCCAGCTACCATATAGCCATCAAAATGAATATGATGTGCTTCTAGAAAAGAAGTCGCTGTAACGAAAGTTACTGCACTGATGGAACCATAAGTAGCAGCGATAGCTCCAGCATTATTAATATCTAATTTAAATCTTAAAATTCTATATAGGAGAAAAGGAATAAAGAAAGAAAAAGCGACACAAGCTAGCATGACCTGAATAATCGTGGCATTAAAACCACTATGAAACAGCTCTTCACCACCTAAGATTCCAATATGAAAAAGTAAATAAAGTGATAAATACTTACCAATCTGCGGGGGGATCTCCAGATCAGACTTTAGTAAAACCGCCACAAGACCAAGTGCGAAGAACAAAACTGGCGGATGTATAAAATTATTAATGATACTTTGAATAAAGTCCATATTATAGTATTAAATACCTTTTAATTTATAAACAGAGTTTATCCACTTAAGTAAAACAATCTTCTCGTCTTTAGTTAAGAGCTTGTCCCAGTGAACGACAGCATACTGTAAAGGTGGCATAGTGTTATCAGCAATGGTAGTCTCTAAATGAATCAACTTAGCCTCATCTAAATCCTTATCTTGAATATCATTTAAGTCTTTCTCCATATCAAACTCTAGCAAGCCATCTTCAACATCTTTTTTCACAAGGTCTTTTAAAAATGGTAGCTGTGCGTAGAATGGCAGAAGAGCTTTACTTGAGTGACAATCCGCACATTTAGATTTTAATATCTTTCTAGATGAAAGACTTAGAGGTGAATATTTTGCAGAAACCTGGATTACAGCAAAGAACAAACAAATAATAAATAAACTAAAGTATCTAACCAGATTCATAAATTTTACTTATTTACCATATACAGCCACATCACCACATCCTCAATCTCAGCAGCAGAAAGCTTAATTTCAAACTCTTTAGCATAGAGGCTTGCCAGCCTGCGAGTCTGCTCTAAAGTACGCCTTGAGCTAATACCATGAAGATTTGGTATTTTCTTTCCAATATTTCCAATGGTTTTCGTTTTAGCATCCCACTTACCAGCAGTTCCCCCACCAGGGTGGCAAGTAGCACAAGTCCCATAAGTGCCTTGGCGACTAAAGAATATCTCTTTACCTTCTTTAATACCAGCCAGTGACGGTAAGAAAAAAGATGCTAGGAGAAGAGTAATTAAAACATTTTTTCTCATACAATATCCTATTTCTAAAAACTACGGAGTTACTGGATTCACTTGAATCACCTGCTTCGATTGCTCAGCTCTTACTAAAGTCTTAGCATCACTTTCATAAGGAATAAGTAACACAGAAAATTTCAATGGCTTCTTCGCTAACTTCTTCGCAATAGCTGGGCTTGCAAGTTTAGCAGTAGGAGTAATAATAATCTGATCTACTGAAATATTACTAGCATCAGTAATATTAATAGTACCTAAAGTCTTCGAAAAGCTTAAATACCTCAAAACATCTTTTGAAGCACTGATTTTATAATCCAGATGAGATCCATTAGATAAATTTTTAGGAATACTATTTAGAGATATACTCAAAGAGCCATTACTAGTAGGAGTTAGATTAGCTACCGTGACCAGCCAATTAACACCAGAGAGGAAACCACCTTCTGGAACATTAAAATACTTAGGATGGTCAGTCATAAACTTTTTAGAAAAATTCTTACCAGCAGATTCAAAGTCTCCACCAAAATTATTTCTAGAACCACCACCGCCAGAGCTAGTATGGCACAGAGCACAATTACCCTTATAAGCACCCTTCGCATAAGCGTTAGCATTATATTGATTCATGTATGTCTGAGTAGCACGAACTTCGAGCCCAGAAATACACAAGGTACAAAAAAGAAACAAAGACAAAAATCTAAAACTAAACATATTCAAATATCCTAATATCATTATATCAATCAACTTCATATATAATATTCCCATGCCCAGATTTGCAACTATCTTGATTTTAATAGTCTTAATAATAAATTCATTTAGTCTCCCTGTTTTCGCTGCTACTGAGCCAAAACTCATTAAAGTGGATGAAGAAAAGAAAGAGGTTTTAGTTGAAATTAATGGCAAAACTTATGCATTTGACTTAAAGCAAGCACAAGAAGTGACTGGCACAATTGAAGTCACGGAAGAAATCCCCACCGAAAAAGCTGAAACACAAGAAAATACTACAAGCTCAACAGAAAATACGAATTACACAGACCTAGAGAAACAGTATGCTGCCCTAGCAATAAAAGAAGATCGTTTTACTGGCTTGCCTTCTGTCATGAGCATGAGATTATATACTATGCAAACAGATCGATTAATGAAGCGTGGTCGCTGGGGCTTAGACTTCACCCATAGATTCTCTTCATCCTTTGCCCAAGATAATGACTTATTTGGTTTTGATAGCTTTGCTTATAATAGCTTTGGTGCACATTACGGCATTTCAGATCGCGTAGAACTTCATGCGATGAGAGCTAATATTGGTGATAGCTATGAACTTGGCATGAAGGCAAAACTCTTACAGGAGACTAAAGATTTTAGCCTCTCTCATCCATTTAACGTTACTTTACATTCTGGTTTTCAAAATGATAATTTACAAAACTCTATAGATCCATATCTGCAACTCATAGTTTCACGCAGCATTATTCCAAAACGTGTTCAAGTGTATGCATCACCAATATATGCTTGGCGCACAAATAGCATAAACAGTGGCGGTAGCTCATCTGGAATTTACTCTGCCTCAATTGATAAGAATGGCTTTAGCCGAGGTAACGAAGGAACCCTCGCTTTACCACTGGGTTTAGCTATTGAAATACTGAAAAACAAAGCAACCCTAGTCGGAGAGATAATTCCCGTATTAAATGGCTTTCATGAAAATAACATAGGTTGGTCAACTGGTTTACAATTTTTATCTAGAAGAGAAACCCATATTTGGACTATCGGTCTTTCAAATATGCCTTACGTGACCTCTGGTCAAGCTATAGTAGGTGGACCAGATGATCATTTACACTTAGGCTTTAATGTTGATGTATTCTTATGAGTGATTTAAAAAATTTCAAAGTAGAGCTATTTAAGGCTTTGTCACATTTTCACAGAATTTGCATCATTGATGCACTAAGAGATGGAGAGAAAAGCGTCTCTCATATCTGCGAAATTCTTGATATAGAAAGCTCCTACGCTTCACAGCAACTCTCCATACTAAAAAATAAGAATATTGTTGATGGAAGAAAAGATGGCAGTCAAGTATTTTACTCAATCAAAGATGAGACTATATTAAGCTTATTAGATGTAGCTCACTCTATTTTCAACAATCATATTACAGACCTAAAAAGTACTATCAAAGAAGTCAAGAAGAAGTCAAAAAAAGAGGGCTCTAACCATTATGACTAAATCTTTTATCATCATCGGTGCTGGTCCAGCAGGCTATCAATCAGCCCTAGA
>JBMOEX010000131.1:0-4299 GCA_049314535.1 Vampirovibriophyceae bacterium
ATCTAACCGCTAATATTTAACCCATAATAAGGGTATAATCACATTAATAGCCAATATGTTATCCCTTGACATACCCTCTGAAATTCTTCTAATTATCGCGAAGCAAGCTCGCGAGCTTAGATTAGAAAAGAATTTAACCCAGGAAGGCTTAGCTAAGCGTTCTGGAGTGAGTTTAGCGAGTATTAAAAGATTTGAGCGTTTAGGTAAAATATCTTTAGAGTCTTTACTGGAGATAGCTTTAGTCTTAGGGGTTTTAGATGAATTTAAGCTACTGTTTAAGAAGCTTGAAAAACCAGCTAGTATGGCTGAATTACTAAAAGAGCCTAAAAAAAGAAAGCGAGGGAGCGTAGTATAAGCAGCCTTTTTATACAACATTCTGGTAGTCTAATTTCTGGATAAATTTATTGTAATATTGATAATTTTTTGATTCATAACTTAAGCGACCAGCAATAATAGAATTAGAGACTTTATATTTTTTTGCTGTTTTTTCTATTTCAGCACGGCTTAATTTTTTATTGTGTAATGCCTCATCAAATTCAGGCAGTAAAAGATTTCCAGCAAATAAGTCCGCTTCTTGTTCTTCCTTTGAATCGTGTTTATCTTCAAGATCAATAAAAGTCTTTGAGCTACCGTGTTTTAAGATATGCCCTATTTCATGAAATAAATTAAACCAGAACTTATCAGTACTTTGATTAGTAGTTTTCAGAATAATAAATGCTTTATCTGTTTTTACCCATTGTGTTGCTCCCTGAGTATAAGTGTTTTTCAGGTAAGGTGCGCAGACTAAGACGACTCCACAATCAGCTAATATCTTTTCAATCTCAGGTAAAAATTTGAGAGGTTCATCAAGAGTGGAAAGAGTCTTAATCTCTTCTAAGCATTTTTTTAACTGCTTTTCATTAAATTCAAGAGTCTCAGTTCTTTGTGCTTTAAGCTGCCCTAAGCGTAACCAAGCCGCTATATTATTGTGATTAATATTTTTCCCGTTATATTTTCGATATGCTGCTGATAAATTTGAGTCCTGAACAAGGCTTAAAGATACAGTTCCAAAGAAAGACAGTAAAGCCGAAACTATGTCAGAGAAAGAACTCTTTTTCCACTGAATCGGCGGAAGTACTCCGATTCTTGTAAGTTCTTTAAAAGTTTCTTTAAATTCAGGTAATAATTCAATTTCTTTTTCTAGATGACTATCTGCTTCTATTCTGGCTGTGGCTTCATCATAATTTCTTTGGTATGTAAGCCAGAATGAAGCTTTCAGACCTAGTACCTTTTCAAACTTTAGTGCCGTCTCTGGACTTATTGAAGCCTTTTTATTAATAATTTCATTTATATGTTTTTTAGTTAAACCACTTCTGGCAGCTAGTTCTACCTGAGAAATCCCTAAATAGTTTAACTCATCTTCTAGTGTTGAGCCTGGGTGAACAGCGTAATTGGAGTGGTATGTTCTTTCTTGATTCATGATTTTTCCTTTGAGACTGAGGCTAAGAATGGATTTCTACTATTTCGTCTATCCTAATGATTTTGATGGTGCTCCTGTCTTCTAATTTATAGTCGCCTTCAGCAAAGAAAAGTAATCTGAGAGGATGCTTATGTTTTAGAATATCGACTGAGAATTTACCCATTTGAGTAGGTTTGTGAGGGTGGGTTCTAGCACTTTTGGGCATATCATCTAAACTTTCTGCCGCATCTAATTCACTTATTCTCTGCATAATTTTTTCAGCAGCTTGTCCTCCATATTTTTTTCTTAATGCCGAGAAATCAGTTAATAATTTTTCTAACTGTCGGTTTTTATATAATATTTGCATTCCCTGTTTAAAATTTTATTAACTAACTAGGTTAATTTTTATTATAACTAATTTATTGAGGGTGTGTAAAAATTATTAACCTAGTTAGTGTATTTTGCTGGCAATACTGGAGCGTTTAAAAATCATAGTGGAAAATATCTACCTCTTTTGCTGCAATCAAACGGTTTAATTTTTCAAGTTCTTCTCGGTCTATGAGATCTGTATTTTCAATTAAGTCCTTTATATCTTCTTGCAACCAAGTATTATTCCAGAGCTTAGATGCTTTTTTTTCTTTGATTAGCTGGCACAGAGCTCCTTCATACTCAATCTCTGGATTTGTTTTAATAGTTAATCTCTGCAACCAGAGATTCAGATATTCAGTATTGGGTAAAGTATTAAACTTTTTTTGTATTTTTTCCATAAATTCTATTTTTAATTCTGGATCTAGAGAATTAAGTAGATGACTTAGAATAGCTGAGGCTGTGGGATAAATTTTAGGGTTGTGATAAGCAATATCAACTACAATGCTTATTAATACCTTGGCTTTTTTGGCGTCTATTTTTCTATTTTTTATTTTTTTAAAAAATTTCTGTATTTGTTTAACTAAACTACCCGAATGGGGAAATTTTAGAGCTAGATCATGTAGCAGAAGCATATGTTTTACGAGGTCTATATGATTCTGTTCATTTTGAATCCAGTATGATTTATCTTTTTTTATAGAGTCTTGAATGATATTCGTTGATTCTATAGTCTTCTCTGGGTTAATGCGCATTTTCATTTCGGCGAGGACGTTCGTTAATTCTTTGATGATTTTCTTACCATCTTCAGGGTTATTAACAAAAATTCTGTAATCATCTTTATAGCGAATTATCGTGTAATCCCCGAGATCTCTGATTTTTTCAGTTAATAGTTCATCAATATAGCCAAGGAATAGCTCTGCTATGAAGTCCATTAAGGTACAGCCTTCTGGAATACCATTTGTTTGACCATAGGACATATCTTGTAAACAATCATCAATTTTATTTCCTAGTAACTGCTTATCATTGCGTTTCTCTTTAGCTAGATCTTTACCGTGTAATGCCCAAGGAATTGCGTGTGTATAAATTGATCCGTAGCAGTTAACAATGTCTGTGTGAAATAGATATTTGTAATCTAGTGCTAATTCAAGAGATCTTTGTTCAACTTCTGTCCACCATGCAATGATTTGCTCTCTTTGTCCGGATTTACTTTTGCTAGGAACAACAGGCAGGCTAGTACATTTAATGCTGTTTTTGCTTTGATACTCTTGTAGCTTCTTTATTATTAATTTCCAATTTTGGTTCTTGGTGATTTCTTGAACTAGTGACACATAGAGAACGGGGTGTATTAATTGTAGAAGCCTCCAAGCATATTCCCCATCTTTGTTTGTAAGTAATTTATAATTGACGTCATCACAATTACGTGGTGTTTTTTTCTCAAGTCTAAAATTATTTTTGTTTGTTTTTTTAGATAATTCTTTGAGTAAATTCGAGAAGTTGAAATATGGTGGCAGTCCTCTGAAGTAATTTTTGGGATTAAGAAAATATTCTCTCGCTTCTGAAGCTGATAAATTAATAATTGACTGCTTGAGGGGTGTTTTTGCTGTTTCTGAATTTTTTGCTTTTTGAGTTTCTATATCCAAAAACATGACAACCCTTTAAACCTCAATAATCTCAAGAATCTTCTTCAAAGCCTCTAACTTAGCCTCAGTCTCCATAAACGCTGATTTCATCACTATATAAGACTGTGAATTCTTCGCTCCACCAAAGGAACCAGGTTTAAAGGCTGTTTTAGATTGAACGTGTGGTGGTAACTGACGCTGTACCATTAGCCACTTCTGTAATCTTAAATTAGCAAAGATCTTGAGTTCGCCCTGCTCTTCACAGATACTAGCAATCTGTTTTTTATTAGCAAGTAGTTTAATATTACTAATTTCAATAAGATTTTTAGCTTCAGGCGGCAGTCTGCCAAAGCGATCTGACCATTCAACGATTATATTATTTAAATCTTCTTCATTATCAATTATAGATAAACGTTTATATTCGTTCATACGCTGGTGTTCATCGTCTATCCAAGTCTGCGGGAAGAATGCACTGATCTTCATATCAATGACGCAAGAATTTTCATATTCTTCCATTTCAGATTTTTCACCCTTAACTTCTGAAATAGCGTCACTGAGCATCTTAAAGTAAAGGCTAGCACCAACTGCGACCATGTGACCATGCTGCTCGCCACCAAAGACATTTCCCACGCCTCTGATTTCCATGTCTCTGAGAGCTACTTGGTAGCCAGAGCCTAAATTATTAAGTTCTTTTATGGCTTTTAATCTCTGTCTGGCTGTCTCTGAGATATCCGCAGCAGAATTATAGAGTAAATAAGCGTAAGCCTGTGTATCAGATCTACCTACTCTACCGCGAAGCTGATAAAGCTGTGAAAGACCGAAAGTGTTAGCGTGATTAATAATAATAGTATTAGCGTCACTGATATCTAAGCCAGT
>JBMOEX010000132.1:0-4168 GCA_049314535.1 Vampirovibriophyceae bacterium
TGCTAAAATCATAGACCGTGAACTTACTCGCTACTGAAATAGCTGGAATTAAATTAAAGAACCCGATAATGCCAGCTTCAGGCTGTTTTGGCTTTGGTAGAGAGTATGCTAAATTTTATGATCTCTCAGTTTTAGGTGGCATCGCGATTAAAGCTACTAGCTGGGAGCCGCGTACTGGAAACTGGACGCCGAGGGTGGCTGAGACACCTGGTGGTATGCTTAATTCTATAGGACTGCAAAACCCTGGCGTGGAGAAAGTTGTAGCTGAAGAATTGGCTTTTTTAGCTCAGTATGACACTGCGATTTTCGCTAATGTAGCTGGTAGTTCTATCGAAGATTATGTAAGTACCTGTGCAAAATTAAGTCAGGTAGCGAATGTCTCTGCTATAGAGCTTAATGTCTCCTGTCCTAATGTGCATAACGGTATACAATTCGGTTCTAATGAGGAGTCTTTAGAAATCTTAACTAGAGAGGTGAAAAAGGTGATAAATATTCCGCTTTTCGTTAAACTCTCACCTAATGTAACCAGCATAGTATCTATGGCTAAAGCTGCTCAGCGAGCTGGGGCTGATGGTTTATCACTGATTAACACTCTTTTAGGTATGCGTATAGACTTGAAAACTCGCAAACCTATTTTAGCGAGAGGCAGCGGCGGTCTCTCTGGACCTGCGATTAAACCTGTCGCTATTCGTATGGTCTATGAAGTGGCAAGTGAAGTGAATTTACCTATCATCGGTATGGGAGGGATTCAGTCTGTGGATGATGCTTTGGAGTTTTTTTTCGCTGGAGCTTCAGCCTTAGCAGTGGGTACCGCTAATTTTATAGATCCCTTTGCTTGCCCTGAGCTGATTTTAGCTTTAGAAAATAAATTAAAGGAAGAAGGCATAAAATCTCTGAAGGAGATTAGGGGAGCGGCTTTAAGCAGGTAGTATATAAATGAGTAAATTAGAGCAAAGTATTTTAAATAAATTAATAGTCGCATTAGATTTTTCTTCTAAAGAGGAAACTTTTAAATTTCTGAAACGCTGTAATGATGAAAGCTTTAGACCTGCGATGGTTAAAGTCGGTATGGAGTTATTTTATAGTGAGGGACCCGGGATGGTGCGTGAAATTCAGGATATGGGTTTTAAGATTTTTTTAGATCTAAAAATTCATGATATTCCTAATACCACTGCATCAGCCTTAAAAGCTATAGCTAAGTTAAATGTAGATATTACTAATATTCATGCCTTTGGGGGTAAGACTGTTATGAAAGCTGCTGCTGAGGCGATAAAAGAGGTTTCACCTAAAACTAAATTAATAGCTGTCACCATACTTACTAGTATGTCTCAGGATATGCTCAGGGACGATTTTTTAATTAATACTACTGTGGAGGAATATGTCCTAAACTTAGCTCTAAATTCTAAAGAGGCTGGCTTGGATGGAGTCGTGTCTTCGGCTCATGAAGCTAATTTAATTAAGAAGCAGTGTGGAAAAGATTTTTTAACAGTCTGCCCAGGTATTAGATTTGCTGATAGTAATAGTGATGATCAGCAGCGTATTATGACCCCAGAAAGGGCTATAGCAAGTGGAGCTGATTATATCGTTATGGGACGGGCGATTACACAGGCTAAGGATTTAAGTGCTTTAGCTGTATCTATCATGGCGTAATTTTCTTTAATCACTAAAAGCATTATAATTATTCGAGATGAAAAAATACTTACCTCTATATTTTTTTCTATCACTGAGCCTATTTCTAGGCTTGGCTTATTATACATTTACGCTTTTTGGTTCTGCTGAAAGTCCTAAAAAAATCGACTTAGGCGAAAAGATTTCGAATAAAGCCTTAGATAAAATCACTGAAAACCCTAATCTTTCTTCTCAGGATAAATTAAAGAAGCTGATTAAAACTAAGTTTAAGTCGAGCTTACTTGAAAATCGCAGAAAATATTTAATCTCTAGGCTAGCTAATTCTTTAGGAGAGCCGGTGATATCTTATATCTACTCTTATGATATAGACTATAACTACCTTTCACGTTTTTCTAAAAAAATATTACTTGATTATGCTGCTAAGGTGGGTGATGAGTCTGCGATAGTAAATACTTTAGAGAAATTAATAGAAGTATTACCGAATGAGCCAGAGTTTAAATATATGCTGGCTAAGTCGTATCTCAGGCAGAGTTTAAAAGAGAATGCGACTAAGCTTTTTACAGAAGTCCAGAATAAATATCCTGATTCAGAGTACGCTCTAGGTGCTGATTATTATTTAGCTAATTTAAGTGAAGATGCTGAAATTAGAAATGAAAAATTAGTGAGATACATACAGAAGTCACCAAATGGTAATCTTGCTGCGCTAGCTGTCGAAGAGATGGCTGGTATAGAGGCTTTAAAACAGTACCGGAATGATATAGCCCTAGTCTACTATCATTTAGAAAATTATGAAAAAGCTATAGAATATTTTGATTCGAGTGCTGTAGATTTTACTGATAAATTTTATTTACCTTATGCTAGAACTTTAGCGAAAAATAAGCAGTATGACTTAGCTAAAGCCTTCTTAATAGATAAACTGAAACTAACAGAGTCTCTGACTGTTTCGCAGCAGCTTTTAGAGGCTCTGAAAACTTTAGATGAATCTACTAATCTTTTGCCTAGTTTTAAAGAAATTTATGCTGTGGCGAAAGCTAATCAAGATGAGCTACTCTGGTCTATCGCTGAGGTAACTAAGCTTAAAACTGACTATGAGGAGCTGTTTCAAAAATACTCCGATAGTAATTATGCTGCTGAAAGTATGGCTAGAGTTTTTTGGCTTGATTATAAGCGTAAAGCCTATCATTTAGCAGAGAAAACCTATCAGGAACACTGGCAAAAATTTCCTAATGCTAAGTCACATTCTTTTGTAGCGTTTTGGATGGGGAAAATTCATTTAGAAAGAAACAGTAATGATGAGGCTCGCCGTGTTTTTAATAATTTAATCGCCGCACACCCACTTGATTATTATGCTTTTAGAGCTAAAGATATATTAGATACGAATAAACTTAGTAAAGAGAAATGGTATTTACTTCCAAGTAAATCTTCTATAGTACATCTTAGCTCTTGGAAAATGCCCGAACTGTTTACGGAAGCTAAGTTAAGAGAGCAGTATGGTAATGAGATGGCTGAGCTCTATATTACGAAAAGCTTCGATCATATAGAGTCTGAAGCTTTAAGGCATCCAGAAACCTTTGATAAAAAGTTTTTAGCTGGAGCAAGTTCGCTTGCTGGTGATACTTTGAAGTCGATTACTCTAGCTCAAGAGCTAGTAAAAGATCTTAGTGATTTAAATGATTCTGAGGTACATCAGCTTTATCAGGTCGCTTATCCTTTACTCTACGCAGATTTAATTGGCGACAGCCTTCCAGCTGAATCTATTTTAGATCCTTTTATGGTACATGCTTTAATAAAGCAGGAGTCTACCTATCAGTTAAATACAGTAAGCCCAGTGGGGGCTGTAGGTTTAATGCAGATAATGCCTTTTACAGCTAATGACGTGGCTAGAGTTTTAAAACTACCGAAACCTAATCCAGAGGATCTTTTTAAGCCCGAGCTTAATATTAAACTTGGTGTGCAGTTTATGGAAGAAGTATTTAGGAAATTTAATAGAAATATGATTTACTCAGTAGCCTCTTATAATGCTGGCCCGCAGAGAGTTTCGACTTGGTCTCTTTCCCCAAATGCAGCAGATCCAGATTTATTCGTCGAAGAGATTCCTTTTAGTGAGACGAAGAACTATGTTAAGCGGGTTTTAACTAATTACTGGATTTATAGGGCTTTATACACTTAAGGATCAGCTGGAAAATGCCTATTCTATTAAATTTGAGTTAAGAAGATTTTTAATGAAACTTAGAAATCTTCATCAAAAATAAAATAAGATTTCTCTTGTATTGGGGAAGAGATTGATGATTTTAGAAAAAATTAAAAGATTTTACAAAACAAAGGAGAAATAATATGTCAAGAAGAAATATGTCAGAGAGAGCTATGGGTGGTTTAATGTTGTGTGAAGGAATAAGTGGGGTTAATGGTGCTGCTTCTACTGCTGCGCCTTCAAATACTCAGACCACAGAGAGAAAAGCTTTACTAAGCTTTCTTAAAGAGATATTTCAGCCAAAGACTGAAGCACTTGATAGTCAAGATCCAGAAAAGACTCTAAAAG
>JBMOEX010000133.1:0-4093 GCA_049314535.1 Vampirovibriophyceae bacterium
ATTGTATCAAACTGCTTCTAGAGGTAGTGTCAAAACTAGAATGAGGATAGGTCAAGAACTATAAACAGATTATTTATCCGTTGAAACCCTGTATTAGAAGCATATCTATTAAATTCTTAGCAGAATTGATTTTATGCCTTTAATTAGCATGCTTAATGGAATTAAATTCTATATGTATGTAAATGATCATAATCCAGCTCATTTTCATGTTATATACAATGAATTCGAAGCTAGCATTGATTTTCAAGGGAAAATTTTAGAAGGAAAATTACCGATTAAAACTCACAAAATAGTCCGTCTTTAGGTAAAATTAAATAAAGATAAACTCATGTTTAACTGGCTAAGAGTTTCACAAGAAAAAGCACCCTTGTGGATTTAAAAAGGAAATGGAAGAGATGAAAACCAACAAAAATTTTTTCAATCAAGTCTTAAATGTCACGAATGCCGAATATATAGGTGAATATAAGGTCAAATTAGCCTTTAATGATGGTGCTAAGGGTCTAGTTAATCTAGAAAATTTCTAAACGCTAAGCCAAATGGAATGTTTAAGCCACTTCAAGACTTAAAAAATTTCGCTACAGTTAAATATGATAAAGACGCTAGAACCATCACTTGGTTTAATGAAGCTGATCTAGCTCCAGAGTATTTAAGAGAAATACTACAGCCTTTAGATAGTTAAAATTTTACTCTAGGATAGCGTTTTAGAATTAAGCCTTGGCAAAGCCAGTGTCGCAGCGACAGAACGGTGGTCTGAAAGAGTCTTCTTGGATCCTACTTCATATTCTTCAATTACAGACCACGGCGCTGACCCTAGAGAAGAAACAGCAATAACATCATGTTTATAAACACTATCACCATTTTTATCCTGCCCATAAGTTCCCTCATAAAAAGGGAAAAGTGTTTCAAAGCCATATTTCAGCAGTAATTTAAAAAGATTTCTGTCCTCACCAGGGAAAATATTATTCATATCACCAGCTAAAACGACAGTATTTTTTTGCTTTCCTTCTTTATTAAACTGCTTAGTTACAAGCCTGTCTAGGAACTTAGTAAAGTCAAGTAATCTCTCCCAGCCCCAACCAAAGGCTGGAGTATGCATATTAACGTGTTTAATTTTCTGGACTAATTTATCTGATTTATCACGGACATTAATAGTCGTCATTAAAGCTGGGTTTTCTCGATCGGAGCAGCCAAAAAGCTTCAATATTATCGCTTGCTTCAATGGAACTTTAATAAAAGACTCGTAAAGTTTGACCTTCGGTTTTAGGCTCAGATCATCATTATCTTGTTCTTTTAATTTATAAGCTAAATCCAGTTCTAAATCACCAATCCTGCGCGGAATTACTGTAAGCAAATAATGTTCACCAGCACGCTGTAAGCTGTCAAAATTTAAAACACGTTTTTCTTGCAAAGTAAAATCTTTAGCCCAAACCAGCGTTAAATTTTCATTAGAGAAAATACCTACTGGATTACTCGAATCTACATGCTCTATAAGAGAATCATTTGGTGATAATTCTTTCAATAAAGCATCTAAATCTTCTTTATGTACCTCTTGAAGACTTAAAATAGAATCCAATGAGCCATTCTTTAAAGATTGGAGATCTACGACATCTTTTAATCGCACCATCGGACCAGCAACGTTATGTGTCAAAAATTTCAGTCGAATCTTATCTCTTGGTAGTGCCTGCAAGGGAGCTGAATTAACATCATGCAGCACGCGAACCCTTTCTTGAAGAGACTCTGGCATAAGCTGTGGAGAAATTTTACTGAAGCGTTGATAGAACGGCAACACAGCACTTATGTTAGACTTGCGCATTATCTTAATATAATGACAAAGTCAAGATAAAAGATTCATGAAATATTTATAAAATATTTATAAAATATTTTAAATCTTATTATTATGAAATAGCTTTTACTCGCAGTTTCTTAAATTCATCTAAAGCTATTTTTCTTTCTATATCATGATCAATCAATCGTACAGGATAATCTTGAACTAGTTTAATAAGCCTTAAATCTCCTGATGATAAAGGTGCGTGAATATCTTTAGAAGGACATTCTCTTAAAGACCGTAACCAACGCTTAATGTAAACACCATCTGGATCAAATCTCTCTGACTGAGTAGTAGGGTTAAATATTCTAAAATAAGGTGCAGCATCAGCACCAGAACCAGCTACCCACTGCCAGCCCATAGTATTATTAGCCAGATCAGCATCAAACAGAGTCTCCCAAAACCACTTAGCACCTTCAATCCAGTGAATTCTTAAATCTTTTACTAAAAATGATGCCGCTATCATTCTGACACGATTATGCATCCAGCCCGTTTCCCAAAGCTCTTTCATCCCAGCATCTACTATAGGATAACCAGTTTCACCTCGCTGCCATTTCTTTAACATCTGATGGGCGTGTAGCGAAACTCCAATTTCTGCGTTTTCGTTAGCATTAGCATTTTTATCTTCAGCCTCATCTAAACTTCGCCAATTAAAATGTTTAAACTCTTCTCGCAGAGGCTGATTTACAGTATGAGGAAAATGATACATCAGATAATGAGCGAATTCTCTCCAGATAAGCTGTTTTAAATAATCATATTTTTTTACAGTGTTTTGCTTTGATGGTGAAGAATCTACAGCACCGATAGCAGCCCGAGATTCAGAGATTTCTTTCCATGAATCTAAATTATTTACAGCAGCATAGAGCTGCCTAACTGAGATCTCCCCAAAATGTAAATTAGTCGAAAGCTGTGAAGTTCCCTTCAAAAAAGGACTATTTCGTTTTTCACCATAATTTAAAGCAGAATTAGTTTGAATAAATTCTTCTAAAGCCTCTCTAGCTTTAGCTTCACCAGCTTTAATATATTTAGTCATTTTCTCTACCCAAGAGTGGCACGGCTTGCAATCTTGAACTTTAACATTTTTCTTTTCGTCGCCATAATCTGGCTTTAGATTAAGATCTTCAATACTGTACTGGCTTTCTAGAGACTGTGGCTCAAGTCCAGCTTCTGCATTTCCCATAATTTGAGAGATACTTTGTTCACTTAAAAAATTCTCTGCACTAATTTTATACTCTAGAGGTCTAATCCTGCCTGCCATAGAGCTTTCAAAAAGGTGGAAATACTGCTTGGAGAAAGGAGTGTAGACTTGATAAGGCTTAGACTGCTTATTTAAAAGCTCCCAGGGTTCTATCAGTAAATTCCCTCCAAAACTTTTCACCTCTAGGTACTGCCCTCGGGCTTCAATTTCTGCATTTTCGTCTGCCTCCTGAGTTAAAAACTTTTTTAGTTCAGTGTCTAGTTTAATATGATGTGGTTCATAGCGACGGTTCCAGTAGACGGAGTTTATAGAATTTTCGAGTTTATCGACCAGGGCATTTAAAACCACTTTTTGATTACCTTTCAGAATGAGCAATTTAGAACCATACTTAGATATAGATTCAGAAAGGCTTTTTAAAGAATAGTGTAGCCATAACTTAGTCGCCGCCCCTAATCTTTCAAAATTCGCTTCATTACCGTTATCGAAATGATCTTCATAGATAAAGACGGGAAATATTTTTTTTCCTTGTGATATGGCGTAGTGTAGAGCTGGGTTGTCAGCTAATCTTAGGTCGTTGCGGAAGAGGATTATGGCTATGGGTACGGCGGTCATTCGTCTCCTTAGTCTTGAGCTTGCAGCTTCGATAACGATGCCTTGATATAAGTAACATAAAAAGCTTTAAATTTTCTCTTCTCAGCTAATCTTCTTTTAAAGCTAAAAGCGTCATTACTATCAAACGGCTGATATATATCTAAACCTCTATCTAGAACTATCTTCCAGCCATTATTAGACTGTATATATCTTCCGTGAAGTTTATTAGAATTATCAAATTCATAAGTAAAAATGATACCTTCATTCAAGCAAGCAGCTTTAATCTGTTCAAGAAAACTCTCTTGATTATTTATTTTATACTCATCTTGACTAGTCACTAAATGGACAGCTATTTCATCCTCTGGAGCTTTATTTAAAACTAACATCTCCATAAATTCCATTAAATTAGCAGCTTGATAAAACTGCCTAATATACGGATCTACTATATGTATAATCGTAGAGCCTTTTAAATAAGCTCC
>JBMOEX010000134.1:0-4080 GCA_049314535.1 Vampirovibriophyceae bacterium
CGTGGATACATCATACAGAGCCACTTATCATGCCTCTGTAAATCTTCTTTACCGACCACGTTTCCAAGCCAGCTCTTTATCTGAGGGCTATTTAGATTATCGTTATAGACCCAATTCTCATTTCCAGTGTTATATGGCGGGTCTATATAGATGACATCGATTTTAGAAGCGAATTTTGGAATTAGAGATTTTAAAACTTCTATATTATCGCCTTCGATAATCAAATTATCATCCAGACTGGGTTCTGGGTTTAAGCTTTCATGCTGGTCTATCTTCAGCTCCCTTACTGGTAGTGAGTGATGATAATTTATTACAGCGTCTTTTCCTTCCCAGATTAGTTCAGGCATGATTTTCTCCCAAGAGTATATAAGAGCCTAGGATTTCGTCCTAGACTATGGTTTAGCTAATGATTACTTTAGTGAAAATACTAAAGTTTAAGGAAAGCTATTTAATTTTTTTATATGATTAAATAGCCGGGAGTTGATAAATCGCTACAGGACGACTACTGCAATCTTTAAGCCCGAAGGCTTTGGACATGCATTACAGTCTCCCGGCTTTTTTAAAACCGAGAGATATCGTTTTGACAGTCGGATATCTCTATCGACTGCCTGTAGTGAGGCTATCAAACCCCAAGGCTCTTTCCTTAAAAAGAACCTCGTTATGAATTATAAACTAAGTTGAGCTGTTATATTAGTATTAGGCTGAATATGAAGGAACTTTTAAATGGCTAAAAAGATAGGGCTATTTTGTTCGGCTCTTATGCGAAAGGGAAAGCTGATCTTTACAGTGATATGGATCTTATGGTTGTCTCAAAAGACCTTCCTCGGAATAAAACTAAAGGCATGAATGCCTGTTATATATTTGATTTAATCGGTTACGAATCAGTGCCTACCGATCTTGAACTAATAGCGAAGTATTAATATATTTATTGAAACTAGCTTTATAAATGAGGCTTTAAATATTTTAGAAAAGAATTTTTTTCTGTAAATCAAGAGTAGGTGAAATTTAAGAAATTTATTGGTATAATATATACAGTTTGTATATACCATGATTTTTGAATGGGATGAAACTAAAAACAGAACTAACATCGAAATGACCATATCCAAAAAACGCATTAAACAAATACAAGAAATTAAAGATGAAGATATAGACTTCTCAGATATACAAGAATTAGATATCGAATTTTTTAAAAAAGCTGAGATCAAGTTACCCGAAAATAAAAAAACAATTTCCATACGCTTAGATAATGACGTAATGGAGTGGTTTAAAACCAATTACCAAAGAGGCTACCAAACCAGAATTAACTCTCTTTTAAAAGCTTATGTAATAGCACAGAGTGAGATTTCAGCTTCAAAAGCAGTAACTAAGATGAAAGCGAAGAAGAGTTTTAGGAAGAAGGTTTAAGAATCTAAATAAATACCGATAAATATACGTACCAAGAGTTAATTACTGTCTAAATCTTCTATTAATTTAGCTAATTTATAACGATCAATCCATTCAATATTATGTTCTTGACTCATGCGGTGCATTAATTGTTTATGAGTATCTTTATAAGTACCGTTAGTAATAAACATACCTTGAGATAAGCCATAATCCTTAAGCGTCTCAGAAAAGCTTTTTATAGCCTTGCGGTCGGCGTATTCAGCTCCTTCAGACTTGTTTTTTACTTGGACACCGATTTCATGATTATTCTCATCTATAAAAATAAAATCTATACCAGTATCACGTCTTTTTGGTTTTTCAACTTTATAGCCAGATGCCTCAAAAATAGTTCTTATGTAATTTTCAAAGATTCTACCTTGCTCAGATGTATTACTAGCCTGAATCATATCCATATCATTTAGTGTGGGTATTCTAGTATTTTCATTTATATTATTTTGAGCCATTTCATTCAAAATTTCTGCACCAGAGACATTCTGCGTATAACTTAAGTCAAAGAAGTTTTTTCTAGTAGCTCTTTTAATTTCTAATCTATCATTCAGGTTCTTTTCAAAAATATGATTCGCGACAAAGTAATATACATAAACGTTTTTCTTCTGTCCAGTTCTATAAGCTCTACACGTAGCCTGATCTTCTACCGCAGGATTCCACCAGCGGCTTAGGTGGATTACATGGTTAGCTTCCTGAAGATTTAAACCCATACCAGCACAGCGTGGTGATAAAACTAAAGCAGAGAATCCTTCATGGGTTTGAAATTTAGCGAGATTATCTTTTTTATTTATTTCATCGAGCTTACTATTAATCGGTTCTAGACTAAGACCATATTTATGATTAATAAAATCCTGTACTGCTTGCTGGTAATGGTGATACTCACAGAAGACTAAAACTTTTTCATTTTGAACTTTAATTTTTTCTAGAATATTTTCAAGCTTATTTAATCTATCACAGCCACTGAACCATTCTTGAAAATCAGGTGAAGAATAAATTTTTCCTGCTGCTAAGAACTTATGAATAGAAGCTTGTTTGATTAAGCCTACCTTTAGAAGAGCCGCATAATCACTTTTGAAAATATTATTAATACTCTCTTCTGTGTCTTTATCTAAATCAAAATTTATATTTTCTGGAATCAGCTCTGGTAAATCTTTTCGTACTTCACTTTTTAACCTACCATTTGCGTAGCCCGTTTCATAATTACCGAATTTCAAAACATCGTTAAGTTTAGTAAAACAGCTCTGCTTATCTATATCTGGAAGATCATTATTAAAAAAAGCCTTATACTTTTTTCTGAATTCTTTTAGAGCATCCAAAAGTCCAGGGTGGCAGGCATCCATGATATTCCATAATTCAGACATATCATTTTCTACAGGAGTGCCACTCATGAGAATCTTAAAGGTAGCTTTAGTTGAGATAGCTTTTAGAACCCGTGTTACATTGGTTTTTACAGATTTAGCTTTTTGGACCTCGTCACAGAGTAGTAGAGACCAAGGAATCTTAGCTAAAGAATGTTCGTAATTAACCATAGTGTCATAGGTCATGATGATACATCTATGCTGCCTTAAAAGCTGAGAGTCTAGGAGTTCATAGCCTAATTTACCTTCAGGCTTGGATTTAGCATCAGTATCTCTAAAATAATCTTTAATCGGTTTAGCACCTGCTATTTTAGAGCCGTGTATCACGGTGAAATCAAACTCTTTGCTGTCCTGAAAAAAATCTCTAGCTTGCTTTTCGAAGTTATCTAATAGAATTGGTGGAACGATTATAAGAATTGGGGTAAATTCTTCTTCTGGAAACCTTTTCTGCCAGAGGTCTTTCATTAAAAATTTTATAAAACACATAGTCTGAAAAGTTTTTCCTAGGCCCATATCATCAGCTAATAATACACCTGGATACTCTTTCATAAAACAGTTAGATAACCACTGTACACACTCTTTTTGATATGGAAAGGGGTGTATCCCTTCTTTTAAATCGATTAAATCCCAGTCTAAAGCAGGACTTTCATTCTGATTTGAATTTCTTTCATCGTGATCTAGTTGCTCACAGCTAGTTCCAATAATGAGTGCTTTTAAATCTTCCTCTTTTTTTGATTTACTTTCATCAGGATTTGACGTGGCTTTATGTAGAATTTTTTTAGCACTGTTAAGGCAGCTATTCAGGTCATGATAAGCTTCTGTAGAAGAGACATCTATAAACTCCTCTTTTTTCGTTTTACTGTCTTCTAATTTCAGGATGCTATTTTCAGCGTAAGCGATTTTGAGTTTCTCTTTAGCTAAATTAATATCGTCTAAGCTTAAATTAATAAAAGTTTCTTTACCAGTATTAGATTGTCCTAGATTGATTTTCACGAAACCATCTTCCTCTATAGATACCCTATCTTTCTTCTCAGGTTCTACTAGATCATCCATCCCATCAGTCATTGAGGTTTGCTGCACTTTACCAAACTGCCCTGGTATAGTGATAGGTTTACCTATGCCAATTACTCTACGTCCATACTCACTAATATCTAAATTAAATATCTGTGAAAATTCTGGCAGATCTTTTAATATAGAGCTTTTCGAGTGATAACGCAGCTTATCAATAATTTCTTCACTGGGTTTATGATGAAATTCTGTTTTCAGCTTTTTAATAGCTTCTTTAGTGAGC
>JBMOEX010000135.1:0-4068 GCA_049314535.1 Vampirovibriophyceae bacterium
ACGCCTTTCAGTTTTTTTAACCGCCGCTAAAAAATCATAGAGAGCTAAACCAAAGGAAGTTAAAAATTTAGAATAAGTACCACCTTGATAAAGCGGCAATAACATCTTCTCGGGCTTAACTAAATTAGGAGCTATATTATGCACTACAGCCCTCTCTGTGCCTACTTCCTGCACTAAAGCGAAATCCATCTGTTTCAGATACCTCAGTCCACCATGAATTAATTTAGTAGATTTAGAACTAGTACCACTCGCAAAATCTCCCTTCTCGACTAAAGCCACGCTCAGCCCTCTGAGAACTGCATCTAAAGCTATACCAGCACCCGTAATGCCACCACCGATGACCAGTAAATCATACTTTTTTGTTTTTAAATTTTCTAATATATCAGCTCTTTTCATAGATTCCTCACACTCGCTACCGCTCGCTGCCACCCAGTATAAAGCTTAGCTATCTTTTTATGCGAATATGCCTCAGTAAAAGCTTCTGACTTAGATTTATGAATAGACGATAACTCATCTAAATTATAATCCCCTAGAGCATTAGCTACCATCATCACTATACCCAAAGCAGTAAGTTCTAAATTCTCGTTACGATTCACTTTTACCCCGAGAATTCCAGCCATAAACTCCATAAGAAAATTATTTGCAGCAAGCCCGCCATCTACATTTAGAATCAATTCTTCTAAATTTAGGGATGAAATTAAATCCTTAACCTGATAAGCGACTGCCTCTAGCATAGCCCTTACTAAATGAGCCTTTCCAGTATCTAAACTCATCCCAAGCACGGCGGCACGAGCCTTCATATCCCAGTAAGGTGCGCCTAAACCAGTAAAAGCAGGTACTAAATATAAACCCACCATATCTTCTTCACTTATACTGCGAGCCATCGCCTCAGTCTCAGCCACCGACTCAAAAAATCCTAAAGAATTTTTAAGCCAGTTAATCCCAGAACCAGCGATAAAGATACTGCCTTCTAAAGCATAATGCACCGAACCATCTGCTAAAGCGAAGGCTATAGTTTTTAGAAGCTTAGTATTTTCACCTAAGTTATTCTCTCCTATATTTAAAAGAAAAAATGCCCCAGTACCGAAAGTACATTTAGCCTGATTCGTTTTAAAACAGCCATGCCCAAACAATGAAGCACTCTGATCACCAGCCACAGCCCTAACTTTTATATTAAAACCGTCTAAATTAAAATCTAAATAATTAGCCTGAGACGGCAAAGCCTCTGCCATTAAGCCTTTTGGGACATTAAAGATTTTAAGTAAGTCTTCATCCCAGTTTAAATTATTAATATTAAAAAGCATAGTACGCGAGGCATTCGTGTAATCAGTCCTATGAACAGTTCCATTAGAAAGCTTCCACATCAGCCATGTATCCACAGTCCCGCAGGCTAATTCCCCAGCTTCAGCTCTAGCTCTAATTTCTGGATCTGAATCTAGAATCCATTTGATTTTACTAGCTGAAAAATAAGTATCTATAACTAAACCAGTCTTGTGCTGGATTAGCTCATTCATATTCTGGAACTGCTCGCAATCTTCAACTTCTGCGTTTTCGCCCGCCCCATGAAAATCAGCAGCATTCTGCACAGATGTGTTTTTCAATTCAGTACAATATTCAACTGTTCTACTATCCTGCCAGACTATCGCAGGGTAAACAGGTTTAGAGGTCTTTCTATCCCAGATAATTACAGTTTCACGCTGATTAGTAATTCCAGCATAGATTTCAGGTGATTCTATATTAAGTGCATTATTAAGAGCTTTATCGTGAATCTCGTTTTCAAGTATCTTTTTTAAATTATTTAAGACCACTTGAATAGCCTGAAGCTGGCTAGCATAAATCTCTTCTGGATCATGCTCTACCCAATCCTTATGAGGGTAAGACTGTTTAAACTCAATCTGTGACTTAGTTATTTCATTTAAATTAGAATCATAAAGTATAGCTCTTGAGCTAGAAGTTCCTTGATCTATAGCGAGAAAGTATTTTTTTTTACTCACAAGGTATTTATACCAAAGAGTCCTCTTTTAAGCTCAAACATAAGATTAAGAATTAAAAATAGCCTCAACCCCAGATCCTGGTTCTGGTTCATTATCAGAAGGACCCTGTGTAAGGAGTAGATCAGCTTCCTTATGTTTTGCTACATTGTCAAGCTCATCTTTCTTATGTACAGCTTTTTCTTGAGCTAACCCTTGTAACCCTTTTTTAAATATTTCAATTTTTTTAGAAGCAGCTGAATTAAAATCTTTAATCTTAGCTTTAGCCTGCTCTTCACTTAATCCACCTGTATAAACTCCCACTAGGGTATTTTTATAACCAGTTATTAAAGATGCTTGTAACGATTCTGCTGGATTCAAGCCCGTTTGAGGATTTTTATTATTTAAACCAGCTACAAGACCAGAAGAACCAGACTTACCATCAAACATCTCTTTTAAAACTGCTTCTATAGTCTCTGCGTCATAGCCTTGTTGCTGTAACTGCTCCTGTAAATCTAATTTAATTTGATCAGAATCTAGCTTCGCCTTTAAAGATAACAATAGGGCATATTTATCCATCTGCTCACTTACACCTTTCTGTTGCTGTGGAGTTAAGTTATCTAATCCCTGAGCAGCTCTCTCTGCAAGTGGGCTTGCGAATACATGCTTAGCCCCAGCAGCACTCCAATCATTTGTATTACCAAAAAGCTGAGTGATAATACTCGCACCAGCAGTAAAATAATCTCCTACACCACTACCAGCAGTCGAAGCTGGATTAGAAGTATTAGTATTAGTATTAGTATTAGGAACAGGCTGCGTTAACTTAGTGAGAGGAACATAAGGAACTTCCCCAGGTGAAAGTGTAAGTGCAAACTCTAACCTAAACCTAAAAATAATCTAACCCTCCGAAACTTAACTAAGAAAATACGATAGCCAAACAGCTACTATACTCCATCAAATATTTACATAAATTTAGTTATAGGATGGTTAAGAAACCGTGATCTCGTTAAGGTAAAGACGAAAAGTAAAAATCGGCGTTACGCAGCTAATCCTTAAAGAGCTATATCTACATTACGAGTAATCATAATCTGTAATTCCTGCCCCTTATCTATAGCAGCAGAATCGCCTCTAGAGAAAAGTGCTATAACACTTCCACCAAGTAAAGAACCAGCTACTGGTAAGCCTAAAGTAGCCACAGAAACCACTTGACCAGTTTTAGTACTTAAAAGAGCATGAGTCGGGTCCATCGCCTTATTAGAAAAACCAGTCTGCGGATCTAACAGACCTTCTTTATTAACTATCCCTTCCACGAAGGTAAGTCTTGCGTCTAGTGGCACATAATCCCCTTGAGGTGTAATAAGTGAATCTAAACTAATTTCAAGCACACCAGATTTACTTAAAAATCTAGGACGCTTTAGATCAGAGACTTTCCCGCGAATCCATGAAGACTTAGGCACTATAAGTTTCTTATAATCACCCGTTAAATAAAAATCCTCTAAAACTCTTGCTTTAAAATCATCTCCCAGCTCTGATTTCTTTGCTGTAAGTGGAGTTTCTACTATTATTCTGAGCCTAGCCTGAAGTGGAACCTGCCCAGTAGCAGTATTTAATTTAAAAGGTGCAGCTGCAAAATTAGAAAGATTTTTAAAATCAACTGGATCATTAGTCACTGCCTCGAAGTCTTCTAAATTCACTTTAGATGACTCTCTTACATTAATGCTCATATCTGACATATCCATAGCTGAAACAGATCTTACAGCAAATGGACTTGTGAATAACAGAGAAGCTAAGCACAGAGAAGACTTTAGAACCTTAGAGTTGAAATATTTTTTTGTTAAATTCATAACAGTGAGTGAATGCATAAATTAATTATAACTCTAAAAAGCAAAAGGGGACTGCTTGTGAACGTAGAAGTTTAAGCGATATTCCAGTACTTATGTGCCTGAATCCCAATACGTAAAGTTTCAGGATATTTTTTTAAAAGCTCTAATATACGAGCCTGATTCTCTTTAACATTATTCCAATCTGCGACTAAAAAAAATGGTTTTGAAGACCGCTGCGCAAGTACATTTCCTGCGTTTTCGCCCGCTTCATGATC
>JBMOEX010000136.1:0-4025 GCA_049314535.1 Vampirovibriophyceae bacterium
TGCGGAATTTTTTTTAGTGACTGCTTGTAAATATCACTTTCTGTGTTTATTTCACTGTTAATATTCACACTGCTAATTTTTTTAATTTCCTCATAGAGAATAAATTCCATATCTCCTTCATAGCAGATATATCCAGCTATGCCAGCTTCAGGAGATTCTAGGATCTCGGGATTTTCTTGTAGAAAGGAATTAAGCCCACTAAGAGAAAAAAACTTCCTAATGGGCTTAAAACACTTTATTTGATTTATTAATCTATTTTCAAGACAATCCTGCTTTGAACTTGAATGCTCAGCAACATTGCCTTCAACGAGAGTTTCTAGTAAGAAATTATGATCTTTGAGTGCAAACTCTGACTGATGCATTACCATTGAATCCTTCAGCATTAATGACAGGTTTATGTATTCTAATATCTACACTATCAATGCGTGGAAATTTTTTAAAAAGCTCATCAGTAATAGATTTGCTGAGATGTTCAATTAAGTTATATTCTTTAGCTTTAGCTACTTCTTGAATAGTAAGAGATAAGTCCACATAGCTGATACTATCTTCCATTCTATCGTGCGTGCAGGCAGAACTTAGATCCAGAGCGACTCTTAGGTTTACTATAACCGCTTGACCTCTTTGTCTTTCGTTTTCGTATATACCAAGCCTACAAAAAGCCTGAACATTTTCTAAGTATATTTCAGTGATCATAATTAACTAGCTGTAATTTCAGTTTTAAGTCTTTTAATTCTCTGTGAAAATTCGACAGTTAATAAAGAAGACTCTTCCACTTGTTTTTCTAGTAAAGAACACTTAGTTTTAAAATGTTCAAGTTCTTGAGTAAGCTGTTCGATATTAGCGTTTTTGATAATAAGTGCTTCCTCAAGCTCTCCGTTATTATAGGTAATTTCAGCCGTTAACTTCGTTATTTGTTCTAGGACAGGTTTTTCTTCTCGCTCGAAAGACTCTATAGGCAGAGCCTTAGAAGTTTCTAGATCTAAAAGTTTATTATTAAACTCTTCTAGCTTTTCCTCCAGGTCCCTGATTTCAGAATTCTTATCATTAAGAGTACATTGAAGTTTTGCTAGTGACTTCATTTCTTGTTCACTCAGTTGGCTCACTTCATTTAGTGCTTTATCTAAGAGGGATTGGCTTTTCTCTAATAGAGTAGCTTTTCCTAAACCACCCATAAAAATATCAAAGATATTTTTCGAGTTTCTTTTATTAATTTCAGTCAGAACGTTATCCTTGGCTGATTTAATAAAGTCAGATATTTCTTTAAGTCTTGATTCGTTATTTCGCATGTTCTAGCTCCTTTGCTGTCTTTGCTGTTACTTCCACATCACTTTCTATCTTTATTGCAGCAGGAACCAGTTTGACACCCATTCTTTTTTTCGGTTTTTCGATATTAGTTATCTCTACTTCAAGCTTGGTGCCTAGCTCTGGAAACTCTTTTTCACTATAATTTGATTTATGTAAAAGTGCTTCTATGCCTGGTTCGACCTCAATAAAGAATCCAAATTCGGCATGGCTAACCACTTTACCTTTATGTTTAGTGCCGACCTTAAACTTACTTTCATCAACGATAGTCCAAGGTTCAGGAACTATCTGTTTTCTGCTTATAGCGATCTGTTGATTGTCACTGTCTATTTTGAATACTTTTCCAGAGATCTCATCACCAGCGCTGATTAAATCAGATGGCTCATTAAATCTAGCCCACGATAATTCAGAAGAAGGGATAAGAATGTCGATACCATCGTATTCGATAAAGGCACCGAATTTAGTCGTTCTTACTACTTTCCCTGTAATTTCCTGACCTATAAAGAGTTTGCTGATTACTTCATTCATCTTTGCTTTTCTTTGCTCGTCGCTAACAGTTTTATTATCAAGAATAATCTTATTTTTAGATTCATCGAGTTCGATAATTTTAGCTGGAATCTTCTTACCAACCCATTTCTGCTGGTCAAGGTTCTTTAAAGACTCGTGCTTATAGTCGATTAGTCTTAATGGAATAAAAGCTCTTTGTTTAGTCAGAGTAATGGTAACTTCTGCACCATTTTTAACGACTTTATTAATTAAGACTTCTAGATTCTGCTCTTTAAGCTCGTTTAGTTTAGTCCAGTTCGCCTTTTCTTCTATTTTTTTAATCGAAGCTCTATAAACACCAGATGTTTTACGTTCCTCTTCGACGATGCAAACCTCAATGCGGTCACCGATTTTATAATCTTTAAGCTCTTTAGTGCCAAGTTCGTTTTTAGTTATACAGGCTTCATAATTCTTGTTTATATCTAAAAAAATTCCATCAGAATTAACTGCAAGCACAGTAGCTTGTAGTATCTGACCTTGCTGTGGTCGGTTTTCTTGCCTAGCAAGCAGAATTTCTTCTCCTAATTTATTATTCTTAGCTGCCATAAATAACAATATGTAATATTATATTCTAACTCATTTAACTTTTAAAAATTCAGAAAAATAATATCTTGAGGCTAAAGCCAGTCCTAGAGCGATAGCTGCATATATAAAACCGAAAATATTAAATGAATCTAAGCCAATATCACGCAAATATCTTAATAAAAAGCCTAAGCCGATCATTAAACTAATCATGATGCTTCCCCTAATTCCGAAAAGAATTAAAAAGCCAGTAAGGTAATTAATAGGACGCTCATCTATCTTGGGTAAATTAGAAATATTTCTTAAACAAGCTTTTTTTAGAACAGTGGTAGCTTTTAAGATTCCTACTGCTACTGATAAAATCAATAACAAAAGCATCCAAGAAGGTTGTTCGAAATAAGGCGTAAGCCACTGAACTGCTCTGTTACCGATTCTTAAGCCGACGCTTAACCAAATCAGCCCTGCTATTAATAAGCTAAATCTTGCTGGAGTCATTTTTTTAATACTATCAAATGCCACAGTATCAAGGCTGTATTTTACCAAGGGTTTAAGTTTTTATTTCTTGAGCTTTGCTTGGGCTGTGCTTTTCCCTGTTTATGTGCTTCGCCCTCCTGAACTTGTAATAAAAGGTTTTCTAATTCTTCTTCTGAGAGTTTGTTTTTATTTTCAGAATTTTCCTCGGGTTTTTTTTCTGGTTTAGTTTTACTCTTTTCTTCTTTCTTCGGATTATCTTTTTTTTGTTTATCTTCGTCTTTATTTTTTTTCTTTTCTTGTTCTGATTTATTTTCCTCGGGATTATTTTTTCTCTCTTCCTCGTCTTGGAGCAGTTTTTCAGCTAATTTAAGGTTATAAAGGGCATCTCTATCTTGAGAATTGAGCTTTAAAGCTGCTTTATACGCAGAGATAGCTTTTCTGTAATCTTTCTGTTTAAAGTAAGAATTACCTAGATTATAGAAAGCTTTTTCTTTTAAATCATCGTTTTTAGGATTATTCTGAATGCTTTTCTTGAAAAGGCTTTCAGCTTGTTTAAAGTTATTTTCTTTATATATTATTCTGCCTAGATTATAGTTCAGGCGAGCGTTTTGTGGATTATCACTGAGACCTTTTATATACAGCTCTTTAGCGGTAGTAAACTTAGAATTTTTTAAATTGAAATCACCTTGAATTATATTTGGATTAATAAAAGCTTCTGCTGGTCTTGGATAGAGGCTGCTGAGGATTATTAATGTTATTAGTACAGGGAGAATAGTTGTTTTTTGTTCAGATTTTTCTTTCTTTGATTTTATAGAGTTACTTTTTAATAATTTATGGTTTTTATTTTCAGGTTTATTTACAAGGTTAAAAATTAAACCTGAAAGACTTTCTATGATTAGAAAAAGAAGAGAGAAGCTAAGAAATATCTGGTAAGTTTCTTGCCAGCGCTGTATTTTACTTGATTTTAAATTTTTACGATTCTGTCCTTTTTTAATAAAGTTATCGTAGACATTCTCTAGATTTAAGTTTCCAGAGCGTGAGAGAATATATTTTCCATCCGTAATTTTAGCTATATCTTTCAGAAGGCTTTCATTGAGCTTAGAGATAACTAGTTTCCCGTTTTTATCTTTTATCAGCTCATCGTTATAACTAATAGGAGCCCCTTCGGCAGAGCCGATACC
>JBMOEX010000137.1:0-3799 GCA_049314535.1 Vampirovibriophyceae bacterium
GCAGGCAGATCGATACCGAAGCTTGAATATAGATTATCGTATCTACCACCCATAGCGATATCATTACCCTGCCCTTTAATTAACAGCTTAAAATGCAGTCCCGTATAGAGTTTTAAATCTGGGCACTGATACGGCGCGAAGACGATTTTAGAAGACAGTTGAGCTAAACCCTTTAAGTGACTTAAATCTAAACCTAAATCCTTCTCAACTCTTTTCAACTTCTCTTCATTTGGAATAGATAAGCTTATCTGCTCTCGGCTATAAAGACACTTAAGAAAGCTTTCTTCAGCAGCTAGTTTTTCAAATGCAACAAATTCACCTTTAAGTAAAAGGTTATAAGCCTTAGTAATTAAATCATGGCTAGAAGAAGCTTCTGAACTTATTACTGGGACAGGTTTGTTAAATTTAGTAAATAAGCTATGCCAGATTTTAGCGTCGGTTATACAGATCTGATAATCACTTACACCTAATTCCTCAATAGAATCTATCATTAGCTGCAGTACTTCATAATCTGAAAAATTCTCTTCAGCTTTAGCACCGACATATTCTATACCGACTTGCTGTATCTCTCTAGATTCGTCAGTTGGAGTGCCTTTATAACGATAGACAGAAGCGTTATAGTAAAGCTTCACTGGGAAGTGAAGCTCTTGAGCCCTGCCTGCTATCGCCTTAGCGATAGGCTGAGTCATCTCTGTTCTCAGAGCAAGAGTTTCACCATCTTTATCTAAAAACGTAAAAGTTTTATCGGTAAATTTTTTGTTCGCCCTGTTTATAACATCTAAATCGACTAAACTCTGCACTACTATTGGCTCATAAGACCATTTTTCATAAAGAGCTACCAGCTTATTCTTTATTGCGAGCTGCTTTCTAACGTCAGACGGCAGCCATGTTTTTAAACCTCTAAATACCATGTTTTTTCTTTGCCTGCGGCTGTAAAGTATTTTCAAGTAATTTATCTAAATTAACAAAAGTATTTCCCTTCAAACCAATGATTACAGGCACATCTGGATTATTTTCTATAGCATCTAAATACTCTAAATCAGCTACCATCGGGTTTGCCTGAATAGCACGTCCTTTAACTTCTACTTGCTTAGCGTTACCTTCACCTTGAATAATAGATATCAGCTTTTCTTTTAAAGCTATTTCCTTGCGTATATGAGCTAACTGAGCCTTCTGTAAAGCGATCTGTTTACTTTCTATCGCCTCTATATATTCTGGCGAGAATTCTATTCTTCTAATAAATAAATCATTCAGTTTAAAACCTGATTCAGCAAAGGATTTGGATAAATATTCTTTAGCCTCACTAGAAACTATTTTCCTAGTATCCTCAGTATATAAAGCATCGGCTACGTGCCTTGCGATAACTTCCTGCATCACTTTACCAGTTTTAGCTTTAAGTACTGGAGCGTAATCAGTCCTTAGCTTTTGATAAACCTCTGGAGCCCTTTCCTGAATCATCTGAGTTAATAAAGACATCTCTATACCGACTATCTGACCATCACCAGTCTTAGCTACTATAGGATTCCCTAAGCGACCTGGGTCCATAGCATCTTTAGTAAAAGTATAAGTATTAATGCGTGTATCAAAGACTATTAAACTCTGAACAAACGGCAATAAAAAATGTAAACCCTCTCTTAAAGGCTTATCCTGAACACCACCTTTAATGTTAAAGATCACACCAGTTCTGCCTACGTCAATGATACGCATTGACTGTGAAAGCAGAGCTAAAATAGCAAAAGAAATCACCAAAAACATTTCTTTTTTTATCTTTAATCCAAATATATTCAAATCTTTCATTTATAAACCTCGCACTTAGCTAGAAACATCTTCCCCAAAGAATTACAGATCATCATTTATTATAAGTTTAGTTCTCTTACCAAGAACTTGTGCCTTTCTGTACTTAACATAGGAATTACCGAAACGATTTAAGGCATCTACTTTTAATTTAATAGCTTCAGCTTCACCTTCAGCTCTCGTGATAACAGCATCTCTGTCATTCTGCTTTTCAACAATAATATTATCCTTAGTATCTAATTCGATTCTCGCACGCTGCTTCTCTTCAATCGCGCTCTGGTACGCAGCAGAAAAAGTAACTTCATCTAAAAGAAACTCCGTCAAGACTACTTTATATTTAGCTAAATGCTTCTCTAAAGACTTAGAAATTTTATCAGCAATAACTCTTCTATCCTCACTATAGATAGCAGAGACAGTATAGCCTGCGATAACCTCTCTGACCATACTTCTGACTATTGGGTTAATTACTTTATTTACATATGAATTATAACTATCGTTACCTATCTGCTGATGCAACCACCATAGCTGCTTAAAATCTGGTCTAGCCCTTACCGTTACATCTACTGAAATATTCTGCCCATCTGAAGTTAAAGTGTCTATGGAATTTCCAAGTATCTTAGCCCCATTTTTAGAACGCTCAGCAGAATTACTAAATATATAACTAATTTCTCTGACGTTATAGATAGTAGCTTGCTGAAGTATAGGAATTACGAACTGAATCCCCTCTTCTAGTACTCTCTGTTCCATACCTATAACTCGATTAAAGATTACAGCTCTCTGACCAGCTCCTACGAGAATAACTAAATTAGGCACTACGAAAAACAGTGCAACAATACTAAAAATTTTTATTTTATGCTTGCCGAAAAAGTCATCTGGATCAAAGCGATTAGAATTATTTGAGCCGAAAAAGTCTGAAAAGTTGGGACCACTCATATCAAAAAAGAATAATAGCACTAAAGTTTATTGATATAATCTTATGCATGACTAAAGTTAAAGTTGGTATTAATGGTTTCGGACGTATAGGAAGAAATGTTTTCCGTGTTCTGAATGAAAATTTTGTTGATCAAATAGACGTGCTCGTTATTAATGATCCTTTCTCCCCTCCAGAAGCTTCTGCACATTTAATTAAATTCGACAGTACTCTTGGTAGATTCGATGGTGAAGTAACTGCTGATGAAAATTCTATTACTGTAAATGGTAAAACTACTAAATTCTTAAAAGAGAAAGACTTAGCTGCTCTTAACTGGGCTAAGCACGGTGTAGATATAGTCCTAGAATGCTCTGGTGTATTCACTGACGCAGAAAAAGCTAAAACACATTTAGCTGGTGGTGCTAAAAAAGTTCTTATCTCTGCTCCAGCTAAAAATGAAGATATCACTATAGTTCTTGGAGTTAATGAGGATAAATACGATCCATCTCAACACCACATCATCTCTAATGCTAGCTGTACTACTAACTGCCTAGCACCTTTCACTAAAGTTATAGATGATAATTTCAAAGTTCTAAGCGGCATGATGACTACTATTCACGCTTATACTTCAGACCAGAAACTATTAGATAACGCTCACTCAGATCCAAGAAGATCTAGAGCAGCGGGTGTGTCTATGATCCCTACTACTACTGGTGCAGCGAAGGCTATTGGTTTAGTGCTTCCTCATTTAGCTGGTAAATTAAATGGCTATGCGATGAGAGTTCCGACTCCTAATGTATCTGTAGTAGACGTAGTTTTCACTTTAGAAAAATCAGTTACTAAAGAAGAAATAAATGCTGTACTTAAAAAAGCTGCTCAGACTAACCTTAAAGGTATTCTTGACTACACAGATGAGCCTCTAGTATCTATCGATTTTAAAGGTGACGCTCACTCATCTATCATTGATGGTGATATGACTATGGTTGTAGCCGAGAAACAAGTAAAAATCCTTTCTTGGTACGATAATGAGTATGGTTACTCTAACAGATTGTGTGATTTAGCTGTATTGGTTGGTAATAAGCTGCCAGTGGCTGT
>JBMOEX010000138.1:0-3706 GCA_049314535.1 Vampirovibriophyceae bacterium
TCTGCATGACCATGTATCATCGGCCCCCAAGAGCCGATATAATCTATGTACTCATTTCCATCAACATCGTAAAGCTTAGAGCCTTTCGCTGATTTAAAAAAAATGGGGTGTGCAGCGCCTACAGACCTAAAAGCCCTAACGGGCGAATTTACTCCACCTGGCATTAGGGCTTTTGCGGTATTAAATAATTCCTCGGATCTTAAGAACACGAAGTTAGTTAGCAGCAGTAGCTTTACCTACTACATAGTCTACGGCAGCAGCTACAGTAGTAATTTTCTCTGCATCTTCATCTGGGATTTCTACACCAAACTCGTCTTCAAAGGCCATAACCAATTCAACTGTATCTAAAGAATCAGCACCCAAATCAGCTGTGAAACTTGAAGATTCCTGAATCTCACCCTCATCTAAGCTTAGCTGACCAGCCACAACCTTAGATATTCTCTTTAACGCTTCGTCTCTATTCATTTTACTTTTATTCCTTTTTAACTCAACAAAAAATTCTACTCAAAAATAGTAACAAGAATCAAGGATACTACATAAATAAGCCACCATCAACCTGTATTACCTGTCCCGTAATATAATTAGCAGAAGCTGCTAAAAATAAGGCTGTCTCTGCGATATCTTTAGCCATTCCCATATCACCTAATGGAATATTTTCTTTATATTTAGCCTGTACATCTTCAGGGAGTTCTGCTGTCATATCAGTCTTAATAAACCCTGGAGCTATACAGTTAGCTCTAATACCACGACGCCCATATTCTTTAGCTAAAGCTTTAGTAAAAGCTATCATCCCACCTTTACTGGCTGAATAATTACACTGAGCTGGGTTACCGTGTAAGCCTACTACAGAAGTCATATTAATAACGGCACCTGATTTCTGCTTAGACATAACTTTAATCGCAGACTGGCATATATAGAATAAACTATTTAAGTTCGTGTCTATAACATCGTTCCACTCTTCTTCCTTCATGCGAATAAAAAGATTATCCTTAGTGATTCCAGCATTATTAACTAAAACATCTAATCTTTGATGTTCAGCTACCACAGTTTCAATTAAGCTTTTCACCTGCTCTTTATTAGACATTTCACATGACTTATAAAAAGCTTCGCCTAAATTTATCTCAGAAGCAGCACTCTGAGCTACTTTCTGAATACTAGAATTAATTTCCACAGCAGCAGTACTCTCTGCTGAGCGTCCCGTGATTACAACTTTAGCTCCTTCACTAACAAAAAGCTCTGCTATAGCCTTTCCTATACCCCTAGTTCCACCTGTAACTATCGCTACTTTATTTTTCAGCGAACCTGTAAATTTAAAATCCTGCATAGTGCTTGTTTCCTGACTGTTTTTTTCTAATATTTCTAGCATAAAAAGCTATTTTAGCAAACCGACTCTCAATGACTGAAATTTATAGGGATTTTAATAAAGACTCTGCCTAACCCCAATTACTAGCATCCCTCGCAAGCTCACGCTGCATGTCCTTCTTCTTGATAGCCTCACGCTTATCGCCCTTCTGCTTACCTTCGGCTAAATGTAGAAGAACCTTCGCATAATTTCTTTTAAAGAAAATTTTACTAGCGACTAGCGTCTGATTATTTAATTTTATTTTATGCTCTAATTTAGAAATTTCGTCTTTATTTAAAAGCAGCTTCTTCGCTCTGAGTGGCTCATGATTATATCTATTTCCGAAAGCGTATTCAGATATATGGCAGTTAAATAAAAAAACCTCACCATCTATAACCTTTGCGTAAGCACCTTTAAGCTGAACCTGTCCATTACGTACGGACTTTACTTCAGTTCCCTGAAGCACTATACCAGCGACGAACTCCTTACCCAAATGAAAATCAAAGCTAGCCTTACGGTTTCTAGCTACAGTAGCCGAACCTGGTAGATTATCTTTTTTTTTCTTTTTAGATTTTTTAGACATTCGTTATCTATTCACGAAATTTTTTAACTTAATTAAGAATGGTTAAACAGAACTCTTTGTAAATATGGTAGCAAGTCCACAACTTTTAGATGGTCAGCAATCAGATAATATTATCCTCTAATTAAAAAGTACTAAAAAAAAATTATTAAAGTAGCTTAGGCTACTGAATGTTAAAATCTTTAGTATAAAGTGGTCTAATTAATTAGGATCATATTTTCTATAAACCTCTATGAGTAAAACAGTTAAATTCTCAGTAAAAAGACAGGACGAACCGAGTTCTAAGCCGTACTTAGATGAATTCGAAGTTCCCTATGAAGACGGCATGAACGTCACGACACTATTAATGGCGACCAGACAGTTTCCTTCTACTTGTGATGGTAAGGCTACTACCCCCGTGTCATTTGAAAGTGCTTGCCTCGAAGAAGTCTGTGGTTCTTGCACTATGATAGTTAACGGCAAAGTAAGACAGGCCTGTACTGCTCTTGTAGACCAGCTTTCTCAACCCATTAAATTAGAGCCTATGACTAAATTTCCAGTCAGAAGAGACCTTGTAGTCGATAGATCACAGATGTTTAATGCTCTTAAAAAAGTAAAAGCTTGGATAGATATAGATGGTGTTTACGACTTAGGCGCAGGACCTAAAGTCTACCCTCATGAACAAGAAAAGAATTATGTACTGAGTAGATGTATGACTTGTGGCTGCTGCCTAGAAGCCTGCCCGCAGTGGACTAATGATTTAGAATTTATCGGCCCTCAGGCGATTTCTCAAGCCGTATTATTTAATAGTCACCCTAACGGTGTTAGCACCAAGGGTGAAAGAATAGAAGCTTTAGTAGATAATGGTTTAAATAACTGTGGTAATGCACAGAACTGTGTAAAAGCCTGTCCTAAAGAGATTCCACTTACTGATAGTATCGCTAGAGCGAATAGAGAAGCCACTGTTTATACGGTCGAAAAATGGTTAGTCGACGCAGTAAGCTAGATAAATTTCAGACTTCACTGTTCTTCATATTTCCATGGATTTTTGGGTTCCTCTGTTTTTTCTTAGGGCCTTTACTCGCTAGTCTCTGCCTGTCTTTTACTAATTATGATGGTTTAAATATTCCTGATTTTATCGGGCTTACGAATTATTCTAGGCTTTTTACAGATGAGAGTCTCTACACTTCTTTACGAGTGACGCTCAGCTTCGCTATCATGAATCTTTCTCTAGGAACCATAGTCGCTATCGCTCTAGCCATACTCTTAAATCAAGAAGATATAAAAGGCTCTAGCTTTTTTCGCACACTATTTTATATCCCGACTATCATTCCTATTGTGGCTTCTAGCGTTACATGGATATGGCTATTTAAGAAAATTCACACTCCTAGCTTTCTCTCTGATGAAAACTTAGCTCTGCCAGCTTTAGTTATGATTAGCCTCTGGTCATTAGGGAACCCTATGCTGATCTACTTAGCAGGGCTTAAAAATATCCCGACTTATCTTTATGAATCTGCTGAAATCGACTCTGCTAGCGAATGGCAAAAATTCTGGCATATCACTTTACCTTCACTGAGCCCAGTCATATTATTTAATGTCGTTATAGGCATAATTCAAGTCTTTCAATATTTCGTCCCAGCCTATGTTATGACCTCTGGTGGGCCTAAAAATGCGACTCTTTTCTATTCACTGTACATATATCAAAAAGCCTTCGAAGATTTCGAAATGGGCTATGCGAGTGCCTTAGCGTGGGTTTTATTTTTAATTATTACCGGTTTTACTTATCTCGCTTTTCGAGTTTTACC
>JBMOEX010000139.1:0-3693 GCA_049314535.1 Vampirovibriophyceae bacterium
GGTTTTATTAAAGTAGATTACAGCTACGAAGCTCTAGTAAAGTATTATCCTGAAAAATATAAGCATGAAAAAGAGCTGTTAAGCGGTGGCAAACTTTCTAAAAATCTGCTTCCTTATCTAAGGGTTATCACACAAGAAACCCTGAAACGCTCATTAGAAATGCTTTCTTTAATAAAGGCAGGCAAGTGGAATGCTTTTATAGATGACGCTATTAGATCCCAGTTTTTCTCAAGCTTGCTTAGGGTAATCAGTGCTATGCCTTTATTTATTATTGCTGGCTTTGAAGTAGCTGCTTATTATGGATTATTTTTTAAAACCCTCGAATATGATTCTATTGCAGCGATAGTAACGACCTTGTCGATTCGAGCCTTAGCTTTTTCTAGTTTTTTAGATGGACTTTCTAAAATCGCCTTCGGCTTTATGCGAGAGAGTTTTATGATGAAATTAGGTGGTGTAATATTCGCCTGCGCGCAGCTTTACCTAGTTTTCATGGGTGAAGATAGTTTAAGGTTAGTCATTCCACTCTCCCTTTCAGGACTTGCGGCTTATCCGATAGTAGAAGGGGAGAGGCTTAGGAAGCTTGCGCTGGGGCGGTAAAAATTAGCCACCTACAGCTGGTACATCCATTTCAGTACCGACTGTTTCCATAACCTGAATATTAAAATCAGAGGAAAGCTCGGCGTAGCTAAGTATGTGTACGTGTGAATCGAACTGTTCTATTAATCTAAATAGTGGTAAACGCAGTGAGGGACCGCAGATTAATACTGGTCTTCTCTCGGCTTGTTCTAGAATACGTCTAGAAGCGTGAGAAATCATAGTTACTAAATTCTGTATCTGTTTAGGATCTAATATTAAAACTGTCGCATCATCGACTTTCTGTAGAGCTTGCTCTAGTTTATTTTCCCAGCTAGGATGGAATGCCATGGCCGGCAGCTGTCTATCTGGTGTGGCAAACTCTAAGCAGATCTGCCTGCCTAGTGTGACTCTAAGTTTCTCTGAAAGCGCGTCTGGATCTTTAATGGAGACGCTTAAATCTTCTAACTTCTCTAGAATATAGTGAATGTCTCTAATTGAGACTCTTTCCTTAAGTAAATTAACGAAGACTCTTCTTAAATCACCTAAAGAAATAGCACCAGGTACTAAATTATCGACTAACTGTTCATCAGAATGCTTGACTTGGTCAAGAACTCTTCTTACATCAGACTTCTCAAGCAGGTCATCTATATTACGTCTGACGACTTCAGCTAAGTGAGCGGTTATTACCCTTACAGCTGGTGCTGCTGGCTTATCCCAGTCTATCTGTTCTAAGTAGTCTGGGTCTACCCAGTAAGCTCCTTCTTGTAAAGCTGGCTCCCAGCCTTGAATAGAGCCTGGTGGTGGCTCGGAATAAATATTATCCCAGTCTTCACGCAGGATAAGCATTTTATCTGGATAGATCTCAGCACTAGCTACTGTCGTATCACGAATGATAATCCTGTATTCATTTGCAGATAAACTTGGTGCATCCATTATCCTTACAGAAGGCAGTATGTAACCTAAGTTCAAAGTAAGCTGGTGTCTTAAACTCGCTACCTCTGGCACAAGAGTACCATTCTTAGCGGGATCTGCGATGTCTAATAAATCAGCTCCTACCCAGATAGCTAATTTATCTACTTCTAATAAGGAGTACATCATCTCTGGAGTTGCGCGCGGCGCACCACTTTGATCGACGTTTTCATTAAGCTCAACGCTAGTATCTACATCGTCGTCATCATCAGGCTTCTCAAGTTTCTTCGCAAAATTATAAGAAAGATATGCAAGAACACCAGCCATGATGAACATGGAAATTTTAGGCATACCAGGTAGAATCCCGAGTATAACGAGTAGCGCAGAGCCGATAGCGAAAGCACTTGGCTTTTTCATTAACTGATTCGCTAAATCCTGACCGAAGGAATCAGCGTTAGAACCTGCACGGGTAACGATAATACCGGTTGCGATAGAAAGGATAAGAGCTGGAATGGTAGCAGAGATCGCATCACCGATGGTTAGGATGATGTATTTTTCAGCTGCTTCCTCGAAGCCCAAGCCCTTCTGCATCATACCGATGGATAAACCCGCCACGATGTTAATGATAGTGATGATAATACTTGCCATCGAATCACCTTTAACGAACTTAGAAGCACCATCCATAGATCCGAAGAAAGCTGATTCACGTTCTACATCTCTACGTTTTTCTTTGGCCTGTTCACTAGTAATGAGACCTGCGTTAAAATCGGCATCTATGCTCATCTGTTTACCAGGCATCGCATCTAAAGTGAATCTAGCTGATACTTCCGCGACACGTTCAGCACCTTTCGTAATAACCATAAAGTTAACGACTGTAATAATGACGAAGATAATTACCCCGACGACTATATTACCGCCAGCTACGAATAAGCCCATCGCCTCGATTAGCTCTCCGGCATCACCGTGTAAAAGAATAGATCTAGTACTGGAAATATTCAGCGATAAGCGAAACATCGTAGTTAAAAGTAGAAAGGTAGGTAAACTCGCAAAATCCAAAGGTCTTGAAATATAAAGTGAAATCCCTATCGCAAGTACTGAAAATGTAATATTTAAAGAGATAAGAATATCTAAAAGAACGGGCGGCAAAGGGATAATAATAATCAGGATAATCCCGAAGATTACCAAACCGACCAGTATTTCACTGATGTTGAATTTACCCATTCTTTGAATTAGTACCCAAGAATCAGCTTAATAATGCAATATATAAGCATTATTAAGTGCCTCCTTCATATAAGTAAATATATGCTATCCTCTATGATTTGGTTAAGAAATGAAACTTGAGATAATAAAAAATTCCAAAATCTGGTTTATCCTATCAGGATCACTGATATTAACTAGTTTTATCTTTATAATTTTCTCCTTTGCTAAATTTTCCAGTCCTGTAAAACTAGGTTTAGATTTTACGGGTGGTAGCAAGATCGAGTATGTTTTTCAAACAAAAACACTTAAAGATCAAAATATTTCATCTGAATCTGTTCAGCAAGTTTTAAGTGAAGTTGGCTTAAATAATAGTACTGTTCAAGTCGCTCCCCAAAAAGAAGTCATCGAGTTGATTCTGCGTACTAAAGCCGTTTCTGATGATCCAGTGCTAGATAAATTTAATCATCTTCTGGAAGTTAAGTTTGGAGTTTTTTCTATTAATTCAATAGAAACAGTAAGCCCAATTATCGGACCAGAATTATTTTCAAGCGCTATAACCTCTCTCATCATTACTATCTTAGGTATAGTCATTTATATTTCGACTAGATTTACAAGAGATTATGCTTTCTCTGCGATTATCGCTCTAATACATGATGTATTTATCGCAGTTGGTTTATTTGCCTTTCTCGGCATATTCTTTGGAATTGAGGTAGATAGTTTATTTATTACTGCCTTATTAACTATTTTTGGTTTTTCTGTCCACGATACCATCGTGGTTTTCGATAGGATACGTGAAAATCAGAAATTACAGAGTAAAGCTTTTGATTTTGTTGCAGTGACAGAACTTAGTATTAATCAAGTTTTCCAGAGAAGTTTAAACACTTCTTTAACGGTACTCACTGTGCTTGCTGTGCTCTTTTTCTTTGGCGGTTCTAGTACGACTCTTTTTGCAGGAGCTTTGTTCTTTGGGCTATTTATAGGTACTTACAGCAGTCTTTTCGTGGCTAG
>JBMOEX010000140.1:0-3591 GCA_049314535.1 Vampirovibriophyceae bacterium
AAATGTGAAATTTTCTAGTCCCTTTGAAATTCCAGAAATGGATAAAGCCTTTCATAGAGTCAAAACAGCTATAGCGAAAAATGAAAAGATTTTAATTTATGGTGACTATGATGTGGATGGCACTAGCTCTGTAGCTTTGTTGTATAGAGCTTTTGCGATGATAGATGTAGAAGTTTCTTTCTATGTGCCAAGTCGTCTACATGAAGGTTATGGTTTGAATAATACTGCAATAAAGAAGATCAGAGAAGAAATGAAAGTGGATCTGATGATTACTTGTGACTGCGGTATTAGTAATTATAATGAAGTGGAATATGCTCACAGCTTAGGTTTAGATGTTATCGTCACCGATCATCATTCGATACCATTAAATCCACCACCGAGTATTGCGAACTGTAACCCTAAAACTTTAGCTGAGACTCACCCACTGCATTATTTACCAGGTGTTGGTGTAGCTTTTAAATTAGCAGAAGCGTTAATTAGTGAATACTGTGCTGATTTAGATCTCAGGGCTTCTCGTATAAACTCTTTGCTGGATTTAGTTGCCGTGGGTATAGTTGCTGACTTAGCTCCGCTTAAAAGTGAAAACAGAGTGCTCTGCATAAGAGGCTTAGAAGTATTATCCCGCACTAAAAAACCAGGTCTGCAAAAGCTACTGAATATAAGTGGTTCTAATGATAATGCGAACACTGAGCATATTGGCTTCGGTATAGCACCTCGTATTAATGCTGCTGGCAGGTTAAGTGATGCGATGGCTGCGGTGAGGCTGATGATAACCGATGATTATGCTGAAGCAGAGGAACTCTGTGATTTTCTTGATAGTGAGAATACCAGTAGGCAGGAGCTTTGCGATAAGATCCAAGAATCGGCTTTAAGTAAGCTTGCAGAGGAAGGGCGTTTCGACTTAGAGAAAAGTATAGTTATCGGTGATGCTAGTTGGCATCATGGTGTTATAGGTATAGTAGCTAGTCGTTTAGTCGAAAAATTTCATTTACCAGTATTCATAATGTCTATAGAAGAGGCTATCTGTAAGGGTTCCGTCAGGGGGATAGATATAGGTGATTTAGATATTTTTGCAGAGATGCAGGCGATTCAAGCTAAAGAAAATATTTTCTTGAAATATGGCGGTCATAAGCTAGCAGCTGGTTTCTCTATAGCGAAGGAGGATTTTTATAGATTTTTAGATATCTGTAAAGCCCATTTCCGTAAGCGCTTAGCGGGCTGCGATGTTACTAAAGTAATGAAAGTCGATTCAGCACTGTTTCTTGAAGAAAATAATGAAAAACTTTTAAATCGTATAGAATTATTATCGCCTTTTGGGATAGATCATCCACAGCCTGTTTTCGTTTCAGGTCCACTGAAGATTAAATCTTATAAGCTAATGGGAAAAGAGAGGAAGCATTTGAAACTGTTTTTAAGTCCAATAAATACTAAGTATGAGACTAGTAAACCCGCTTATGAAGCGGTGCTCTGGAATCGGGCTGAGGAGTTTTTTATTGATCTGCCTCGTTTGGAGAATAATCTATATATCGCATACACACCAAAGATTAATGATTTTATGAATGAAAAAGCTATTCAGCTAGAGATTAAAGATTGGAAAGCGGCTGAGAGTGTGGAGCCTGATGTGGTGGACAGAATAAATCCTCTGTCGCTGTCGCCGAGCGTGCAGCTTCAAGGCTGAGGAACTCTATTTTTCTTCAAGCTTCTCTCTGAGCGATTTAAGCTGATCTCTAAATTCTGCCGCTTTTTCGAAATCAAGATTCTTAGCAGAATCTTTCATCTGGGCTTCTAGTTTATCTATCGCTCTGATTAAAGCCTTTTTAGAAATTTTACCAGTCTCTTTATCAAAAGCTGAGTCATCAAGCTGGCTAGCTAAAACATCTTCAACTCTATCCTTTGCAAGAATATCAAGTATAGGGTTAGACATTGATTTGATAATGGTTTTAGGTATTATGCCATGTAGCGTGTTGTATTCTATTTGAAGCGCTCTGCGCCTTTCTGTTTCTTCTATAGCCTTTTTCATACTATCTGTAGTTTTATCGGCGAAGAGAATAACTTTAGAGTTAGCATTACGAGCGGCTCTGCCTATCATCTGGATTAATGTGCGGTAGTTTCTGAGATAGCCTTCTTTGTCTGCATCCATGATACAAACAAGGGATACTTCAGGTAAATCTATCCCCTCCCTGAGAAGATTTACGCCTACTATTACATCAAACTCGTTCATTCTCAGGGATCTAAGTATTTCTATCCTTTCAAGAGCTTTAATTTCACTGTGCAAGTATCTTGCACGCACACTATGATCTAAAAGATAATCACTGAGATCTTCAGCCATCTTTTTGGTAAGGGTGTTTACTATAATTTTTTCGCCTTTCTCGGTTTTGGCTTTAATTTCTTCCATTAATACATCGATCTGACCCTTAGTCGGCTTTATCTCTAATAGTGGGTCTAAGAGACCAGTGGGGCGGATTATAAGCTCAGTAAAGGCTTCGCCGCAAGTTTCCATCTCTTCATCACCTGGTGTGGCTGAGATGTAGACTATATTTTTTACTTTTTCATTAAACTCATTATATTTCAGAGGTCTATTATCAATCGCGCATGGTAGCCTGAAACCATAGTCTATGAGTACTTGTTTCCTGCTTCTATCACCGTTATACATGGCTTTAAGCTGCGGTAATGTCATGTGTGATTCATCGATATAGCATACCCAGCCATCTTCACCATATCTGCGATTATAGTAATCGATAAGAACCTGCGGGGAAGAGCCAGCAGGGCGACCCTCGAAAATTCGTGAATAATTTTCAATTCCAGAGCAGTAACCCATTTCTTTTATCATCTCAATATCATATTTAGTTCTCTGTAATATTCGCTGGGCTTCAAAATCTTTGCCAAGATGTTTAAATTCGTTTACTCTTTCGTGTAATTCTTTTTCTATTTGAGCGACTGCCGCTTCTACGGCATCATCATCTGTCATGTAATGCTTAGCTGGAAAGACTTTTACTTCATTGAGGAGTTCTAATATTTCACCGGTTATGTTATCTACGAGGCTGAGTCTTTCTATCTCATCACCGAAAAACTCTATTCTTAAAATCCTCTCCTCATCAGCTTGCCAGATATCTACTACCTCGCCCCTTACTCGAAAAAGCCCTCTAAGTAACTCTGTATCATTTCTGCCGTATTGTATTTCTACTAAATTTTTTAAAAACTCTCGCTGATCTAGTTCCTCACCGACTTTCAGAGGGATAGCAGATTTGAAATATAATTCTGGAGTACCTAAACCATAGATGCAGCTAACTGAGGCTACCACGATAACATCATCTGCTTCGTAGAGAGATCTGGTTGTCGCATATCTGAGCCTATCTATATTGTCATTTACTTTCGCTGTCTTTTCTATAAAGGTGTCTGAGCTTGGTATATAGCTTTCTGGTTGATAGTAGTCGTAGTAACTAATAAAATACTGAACTCGATTATCGGGGAAGAAATCTTTAAACTCATTACAGAGCTGCCCAGCTAGAGTTTTATTGTGAGCTAATACTAAAGCAGGTTTATTAATGCTCTGAATTATATTAGCTACCGTAAAAGTCTTACCACTTCCAG
>JBMOEX010000141.1:0-3495 GCA_049314535.1 Vampirovibriophyceae bacterium
ATTGCCTGTGCTCATCTTGATATTTTTACAAATCAGCTAGCTGAAGTTAAGAGTTTAGCTGTTCATGAAGCTTTTCATGGACATGGCTTGGGACGAATGTTGGTGGAAGACTGTGAGAATGAGGCACGTAGTATGCAAATAAAAACTATTTTTGCTCTGACTTATCAAATAAAATTTTTTGAAAAAATAGGCTATCATCTATTCGACATTCAAAGCCTCCCAGAGAAGGTGTTTAAAGAGTGTGTGGTCTGTCCTTTTTATGGTGCCTGTAATGAAAACGCTTTAATAAAGCGTTTGTAGAGGACGACGAAAATGCAGAGAATGGAGTTGTGCAGCAGTCTCTTTAATGACTTAATGATTTAGTCATCGCATCTGCTTTTAATGCATCTTTATTTTGCTTGAAAAATTCTTTAAGAGTCTGACAAACAAAGAGAATCTGTTCTTGATTTAGTTCTGGATGTACTGGTATAGAAAGTACTGAATGAGAGGCTTTTCTTGCATTGGGGTAGTCAAAAGGCTTATAGTTAAAGTGCTTATAGACTTCTTGCAAATGTAAGGCGACTGGATAGTAAATCTCAGAACCGATTTCATGAGATGCTAGAAATTCTTTAAGCTGATCTCTTAATTCACTAGAATCCTCTAAATGAGTGCCGACTAAAATACTGAATTGATGAAAAATATGCGAACTGTAATCTGCGATCTTTGGTAACTTTATAAATTCCTCTGCTTCAAGGTCTGCGAGTTCTTTAAAGTAAAGTTCCGCATTAATCATGCGTTGCTTATTCCACTTATCAATCAAATCAATTTTTATATTTAAGATAGCAGCCTGAATTTCATCCAACCTACTATTCACGCCAAGCTCTAAGTGGTAATATCTACGCTCGGAACCATGGGCTTTAATTCGTCTAAGTCTTTTAGCAAGCTCATCTGAATTAGTGCAGATTAAACCACCATCTCCAGCACAGGAAAGATTTTTGGTCGGATAAAAGCTGAAAGTCCCTATGTCACCCATAGTGCCAGCTTTAGCCTTATTAAAATTATTAGGGGCGTGTAGCGGAACTCCAATTTCTGCGTTATTTAAACTGCTGTAAGTCGCACCAAAGGCTTGAGCAGTGTCTTCGATGATTTTTAAATTATACTCTTGAGCGATAGATAGTATTTCATCCATCGGGCAGCATTGGCCGAATAAGTGAACAATAATTATAGCTTTAGTTTTAGAGTTAATTTTCTCTCTAAGTTTTTTAGGATCTATATTAAAAGTTTTTAAATCTATATCTGCAAATACTGGAGTCGCTCCAGCTTGGTCTATGGACTCTGAGCTTGCAATATAAGTGAATGGAGTAGTAATAACTTCGTCACCAGCTTTAATATCTAAAGCAAGCAATGATATATAAAGTGCATCTGAGCCATTTGCGCAGGAAATAGTATGTTTTACTGAAAGGTACTCAGCAGCCTTAAGTTCAAACGACTTAACCTGCTCTCCCATAATATAGTTACCACTGCGCAAAACATCAAGAACAACAGGCTCAACTTGGTCTTGAATCTGTCGGTACTGAGCGGGCAGGTCTAGTAAAGGTACTCTCAAGCTTTGGCTGATTTAGCTTTCTTCTGTTTTCTCTTAAGTAGTTTCGCTGCTCTCTTTACGCCAGCTTGCTGTTTATCAGGGTTAATCTTTTTAGACATCTTACAACCTCGGAAAAAATTATCTTAGCACATCACTTAAGCCCAAATACTTAAAGAAACTGGGAAATGAAGTGTTCACGAATTCGCTTTTTAATATTTCTACAGGTTTCGCTGAATGCAAGCCTGCGATAGCTGAACTCATGGCAATACGGTGGTCTCCCTTGCTGTCTATAACTACCATCGAAGCATCGCTTCCTGGAAAATCTTTTCCCGCAAGGCCTTCAATAATCATTCCATCATCAGTCTCTTCGACATTTACGCCAAGCTGTTTAAGCATGCTCACGGTAGTGGCTATTCTGTTAGATTCTTTGACTTTAAGCTCTTCAGCGTTTTTAATAACAGTAGTGCCTTGAGCTTGAGCTGCAAGAATAGCTATAACTGGAATCTCATCAATAAGGCGAGGAATAATATCTCCGCTTATCTCACACGCTTTTATATTAGAGCTTTTTACGATAATGTCTGCGATAGGCTCCTTGCCTTCTTCTCGAAGATTGTGAATGCTAAAATCGACGTTCATCATCGTGAGCACATCAATAATGCCAGTACGAGTAGGGTTTATACCGACATTTAATAGTTCAACTTCAGCATCTTCTACTATCGCTGCTGCGACCATAAAGAAACTAGCACTAGATATGTCACCAGGGACTTTTACTCTTTGTGCTTGGAGTGGCTTTTCCGGTCTTCTGATGCTCACTTCTAGGCTGCCGTGATGATAAGAGATCGGGGACTGGAAATAATCAAGCATTCGTTCAGAATGATCTCTAGATTTCTCTGGCTCAATGATAGTGGTTACACCATCTGCATTTAAACCAGCTAGTAATAGAGAAGATTTCACTTGAGCTGATGAGACGGGTGACTTATAGCTAATGCCTTTTAAATTAGATGTGCCGTGAATGATAAGCGGGGCCTTGCCTTCAGAAGATTCTATATTTGCCCCCATTAAAGACAGTGGATCTATAACTCTTTTCATCGGTCTAGAGCTGAGTGATTCATCGCCAGTGAGAACTGATTTGAAATTCAGTCCAGAGAATAATCCCGCAAGTAAGCGCATTCCAGTTCCAGAATTACCTAAATAAATATCATTATGCGGAGCTCTTAAAAATTCCATGCCTTTTCCGTGAATTTTTACGATGGGATTTTCGGGGTCATGGAAATTAGTTTCTATTTCGACGCCCAAGCTCTCAAAGGCTTTTTGAGTACATATGCAATCTTCACCGTTTAAGAAATTAGTTATTTCTGTCTTTCCCTTCGCGATAGAGCCAAGGATAATAGAACGATGTGAAATCGATTTATCGCCAGGGATTTTTATGGTTTTTTTTAAAATTCTCTGTTTATTAATTATGGGATTAGACATTTTTCAAAACCTCATCTTTCCATGCAGAAAAATGATCTTGAAAATCAGTATCTAAATCTTTTCTAGCTAAAAATCTAGTCGCACCAAGTCTTTCTAGGTGACCATCTAGTCTGCGGCCGCAACCACAGAAATCTACATAGCTTTTATCTCCTAGAGCTAAAATGTGAAAACGTAATTTATCTAATTTCACTTCGTCTTCTTCTGCTGTATAAAGAGTTTCACAGAATTTTTCTGCATCCGCTGGTGCGTCACCGTCTCCCCAAGTGGAAATAACTACGACGCAATTTTCGATAGATTTTAAATCGCTGATGTTTTTTTGCGAAGCTGCGGATAGTTCCACATCGTGTCCCTTAGCTTTAGCGGCTTTCGCAAATTCATCTGCGAGTGACTCGGAATTACCAGTCTCGGTGCCGTATAGAACAGTGATTTTTTTACCCATAAGCTAAATTATATCAGTC
>JBMOEX010000142.1:0-3487 GCA_049314535.1 Vampirovibriophyceae bacterium
ATTATGAAAAGAATTTTCTTCAAATGGATAAAACTTATCTTTTTCTAAAGTATCTTTAAAAATGAATATTTTCTTTAATTCTGGCTCTACAGGTAATCCCTCTTTGGTTTTTCGAGTTTTGGCTAAAACTGTATCTAAAGCAAACTCTAATTTAAAATCACCAAGAGCTGCCATCTTTTCCAATATCAAGCTGTTTTTTGTTTCTTTTAATGAATACTTTTTCTTAACTCTTCCTGTATTCCAGAAACTTAAAAACAAGCTAAAAGCGGCATCTTGATTAAGTCTCCACAGATGATTTAAATTATTTTCACTATCAATATCTTCTTCATTTTCACTCACTAATAATTCATTTCTTAATTCCTGAAAATTCTTATTAATTAAATTTATATCCTGCTCAGAAAAGCACTGTTTATAAGAGTTTGGTAATGAATAAAGCCAAGAATAAGATTTTAAAATATCTTCTAAATGAGTAGATTCTTTATAAAAATCTTTTCTTTTATCTCTTTTACAGAAATAATTTAAAACTAATCTATGATTATTAGCATCATCCTTACTAGTGTCTTTTAAGCCTGAAGTCCTGTCTAATAGATGATTCAGTTCACTGTGCTTTAAAGTAAAGGAAACTAAGAAAAGTATTATTTTCCTAAAAGATATCTTCTCTGGGTTACTTTTTAAAGCAGGAAACTGCTTTAAATACTTTCCAATATTTAAATCTAAGCTAGAACCATTATGAGTCTTAGCTAAGTTCACTAAATTTTCTAAAAATCTTATATCAGCTTCACTTAAGGAGATTTCTAACTTTTTATTCTCAGCCTCAGCTGTATCTTGAATTCTATAATGATTAAGATAAAGCCTGATTTTATCAATAATCTTAATGTATATTAGAAGAAAGCTTTGATGAGAATAGCTCCCTGAAAGAATCTCATTTACTTTTTGAAGCAATATCATCTTGTTGTCAAGTTCAGTTGAGTTGATAATTTCATTTTTTAAATCTTGCAATCTAGAGCTTAGAAGATAATTAGAGAGTTTATTTGAGCTTAAATTATCTTTTTCAATTTTCTTTTTTATCTCTTGTAGATACTGTGTATGCTTATCTTTTTCTTTGTTAAGACTTAGTACTGAAAGCCCATCAGAATCAAGAACTCTGTATAATCTAGTGATAACCTTATTAAGAGCCGCTGCTAAATATGCATCAGCTTTTTTATCTTCTCTTAGCTCCTGCACTACTATCTCTTTAGCTCCCATGTTTTCCTTAGGTAGATTTTTATTAAAATCTTCAAATTCTTTAGTCTCGAATAGATTTACCATAATTTATAACTTTAACACCCCAAACGCCCAAACCTCTCCTCCAACAGCTTTACATAAGCACCTTTTATCTCCCTACTTAAAAAACTTAGCTCTATAAATTCACACCATTTAGGTAGAGCTTTCTCCATTTTCTTAAAAATATTTTTCTGCTGTTTTTCCTCTAAGCCCATGGTATTAAAAGCTTTATTAAAATCATCACGATTAATTTTTTTCTTTTTGCCACTAAGAGTTAAAGCTAAGTCTTCGTCATCATTAGGATTTACTAAGACTGTAGATAGTAAATCATAAGCTGGTGAAAACACAGGCCCCGTATCTCTTTGGTAAATTAAAGAGAAATTTTTCAGGTGCATATCAGCGTTTCCAGTTATAAATGAAAATAAAACCAATTCAGCGAAATTAACTAAATCAAGTCCTGGATTTACAGAATATTTTAAAATTGCTTTAGCGATCTGCTCATAAGAACCTTGGTATTTATCTTCTGTAAGTCTTTCAGTGAGCTGACACATATCTTCCATATGGAGCTTTCCCCCTTTCCATCTATCAATTCTTTTAGTAATATACGCAAGATTACCTGAGGATAAGCGAATTAAGCTATGAGGTACTGTTTTAATTTTAGCGATCTCAGCGAGGTGCATAGTCAAATCCTCTATCTCTGCTAATTCAGGATAGTGTGGTGATGCTGGTTTTAAAATATAATCCCCCCACATCCCTACTATAGTAAAACGCTTTACTAAATTAGGATTCTCCGCCGAGGCTAAATGTAGAGATAGTTTCGGCTGAACCCCGGTTACAGTGCTCTGTGACTTGATAATTTGCTCAGCTAGTTCATCTAGATTCTCTTCTGAATAAGGAAGTAGGGGAGTAGTACTCAGTCCAAATATTTTTTTACTACAGCTCGGATGAAAATCAATTTCACCGTCAGCTAAAGCTAAATAGCAGTATAAGCAGCGATTACTCATAATTCTTCTATTAATGGATTAATACTCACCGCCCCAATACAATCTCGGCAGCAAGCCATTAACAAGCCCATGCGATCTCTAGGATTCAGTTTCCAGTTTTTTTCAGCTATATTTAAAAGCCAACCTTCAGGTATCAACCCATCAAAAAAAGGAAATAACACAGAGCTGTCGTGCATTAAGACCTCAGCTTTTCTCATTTTAACTATCACCTAGCTGAGACCTAACTGGTCCCATTTCATAACCAAATAAACTCAGTACCTGATTTACCTTATCTAACCTTAAAGTTTCTTTACCCTGCTCTAAATCTCTAAGAAATCTTAAGCCCACTCCCGCTTTCTCAGCGAGTTCTAGTTGTGTGAGTTTAGCGATTTTTCTTTTTTGTTTTATGAAAATAGATAACAGCATTTTATACCTTTTCGGGTCTAATTTAAGTGTTTTATAGTGAAATTATACCACTTTGGGTATAATCTCCTCACCCAAGCGACATTTACCCCCGATGGGGTATAAACTCCGCTATTTTAACCCGTTTTATACCCTATCAGGTATAGGAACTTGTTAGCAGCTTCTCGTTTAAAAATACTTCTTAGTAAAAGCCTCTGGGCTAAACTCTTCTAGATCTTCCATCTTTTCACCCACGCCTAAGAACTTAACGGGGATTTTAAGTTTATGGGCGATAGAAAAAACAGTCCCAGCCTTAGAAGAGCCATCGAATTTAGTCAGAATGATAGAGTTCACTTCACAAAGCTCATTAAAAGTTTGAGCTTGTATCAGAGAATTCTGCCCCATAGAAGCATCTAAAACCAGCATGGTCTCCAAATGGTAAGCTTGACCATCTAGATTTTTTTTCACTACTTCTTGAATTTTAGATAGTTCTTCCATTAAATTTTTCTTGTTATGTAGTCTACCAGCGGTATCTATAAGTACAAGATCATAATTTTCATTCTTAGCTTTTTCTATCGCTTTATAGACGACAGCACTAGACTTAGATCCATGTGGCATTTCGATTAAATCAGCACCAGTTCTTTCTGCCCAAGTACGCAGTTGGTCTTCTGCCGCTGCCCTGAAAGTATCTCCAGCTGCGATTAATACTTTTTTATTTTCTAAGTTTTTATATTTATAGGCGAGTTTAGCTATGCTAGTAGTTTTTCCGACACCATTAATGCCAAGTATCATGACAACAGTAAGCACATTCTCTGGACAGCTAAATTGAAAAGGATCTG
>JBMOEX010000143.1:0-3445 GCA_049314535.1 Vampirovibriophyceae bacterium
AAGGAAGATTTAGCTGCAAATCCTAATCAAGGACGTTACACTCAAAGTCAAGGAATGACTCAATTATTTCAAGGTGTTGTCTCTAACCTAGAGTCAGAGCTAAAGGATGTTAATAAAATAACTGATATTGCTGCTCAAAAGACAAAAACAATAAGCCTGACAAGGGAATTAGATAATGCAAAAATCAATTTAGCTTTTTGGACTGAGACTACTAATTTCTGAAAGCCTTAGGCATAAAATCTCAGATTATTTATTAATGACTTAATCCACAGCCTATCAACTTAAGACAGAGATTCAGGCTGCTCTGAAGCCTTTAATGCAGCAAGCTTACTATTCTTCATACCAAAACCAAAATAAACAATAAGACCTATCGCCATCCAGATAAAGAATCGCTGCCAATTAACAATACCTAGCTCTGCCATTAAATAAAAACATGATAATAAACCAAATACTGGAATTATTGAAAGCTTTTTAATCGCACTCATAATCGTGATAAATATCGTTAAAGCGAAAAATGTGTAATAAGGAAATTTATGTAAAAATACCTCAAAAGGTGTTTTCACTGGATCATTTAAACTAAAAAGTTCTGGGAAAAAATTTATATTCCAAACATTAATGAATAGCACAATCAATAAAAACAAAACTGGCACTATATATCTACCATTCACGAAAGGTACTGTAAACCTACCAGCCTGAAGATTTTTTGGTAATAAAAGAATACCTGCACACACTGAAACGAAAGCGAATAGTGTACCAATACTATTTAAATCAGCTGCAAATTCACCATCTAAAATAAGTGTAGAAACCGAAACAATAAAACCCATGACTATGGTAGCAAAGCTCGGTGTCTGAAACTTAGGATGAATATATGAAAACTTCTTAGGTAAAAGACCATCACGGCTCATTACCATCCAAATTCTCGGTTGAGCTAACTGAAACACCAAAATTACACTAGTAGTAGCGACCACAGCACTGAGAGATAGTATTCCACCTAACCAATGCAGTCCTACCCTTTCAAAAGCATAAGCAAGAAAATCACCGACATTAAGCTCAGTGTAATTTACCATACCTGTTAAAACTAATGATATAGCTATGTACAGGAAAGTACAGATAAGCAATGCGTTCATCATCCCCTGCGGGAGATCTTTCTGAGGATTCTTACACTCTTCAGCGGTGGTAGAGATAGCATCAAAACCCATGTAAGCAAAAAATACAGCTGAAACCCCCTGCATCACTCCAGCAGCACCATTTGGTGCAAAAGGAACCCAATTCGCAGGATTTACATAAAAAGCTCCTACTAATATAACAAGCAGTACAACCACGACTTTAAACACGACCATAAATATAGTAGTATTACGTGACTCTTTAACACCAACATATACCAAAGCTGCTATAGCAACGACTATGAAAAAAGCGGGGATATTTAAAATAACAGGAATAGCCCCAAATAGCTTAGGAGCTGTAATCCAAAGATCATGCATGCGCTGAGTATATTCAGGAATCACTGCCCCAGTTTCACTAAGCTTCAAAAAAATATTATGATACTTTTCTGCCGCAAGATAACTATTTGAAAGAAAGTCTGGTAGCCTAAGCCCAAATCCTTCTAAAAAACTACAGAAATTCGCTGACCAAGCGATAGCCACTGTCGCATTAGCTATCGAATACTCTAAAACCAAAGTCCAGCCAACAATCCAAGCGGCTAACTCTCCAAAGGCTACATAAGCATAAGTATAGGCACTACCAGCAACAGGTATTCTTGAAGCAAACTCAGCATAACATAGTGCACAGAACACACATGTAATCGCCGTAAAAACAAATAACAAGGAAACCGCAGGTCCACCATTAAAACAAGCCCTACCAATAGTAGAAAAAACACCTGCTCCTATAATTGCAGCAACACCTAAAGCCGTTAAATCTCTAGCTGTAAGAATTTTTTTTAAGTTAATATGTGCCCCTGTATCTAAAGCCTCTTCAGCACAGCCTTCTATACTTTTTTTTCTAAACAGAGCAGAACTACTAGCTTTTATTTTCTCAATGACCATTAAAATCTTCCCTATATTCAGTTATTAATATTCTGAAGGTCAATTCTAACATTAGGAATCAGAGAGTGTTTCAAAAGACTTGGTATTATTTTGATGACAGATATTAAGTCATCGCCAGTTCAAAAGGCTTATCAGTTTCTAAATAATCTAAATCTTTAGAAAAAGATTCTTCCAAAAAGAATAATGAAACTAAAGCTAAAGTAAAACAAACTAGCCCCACAATAAACGCTGAATAGATATTCCCCATACTTGTTTCTAAAGCTTTAAAAGAAAGCGTTACAGGCACTACCGCACCACGCACAAAATTAGGCACTGTAGTAGTAACAGTCGCTCGAATATTAGTACCAAAGGACTCAGATGCCATAGTCACAAAAAGTGCCCAATAACCAGTCACTAAGCCAACTATAAAACAGAGTAGATAAAAAGTTTCAGTACTTAAATTTTTAGTAAAAAGAAAAATAGATGTAATTAAAATAGTCGCCGCAAGATATAGGTAAACTACTTTTTTACGGCTTTTAAAAAGCTGACTTAATAAACCACTGAAAAGATCTCCCACCGAGAGTCCTACGTAAGCATACATAATGGCAAAGCCGACTTTAACTGGTTCACCAACAACAGCATTAGTAACGGAGAAGCTCTCAGAAAATTTAATTAACACACCGATGCAGTACCAGACTGGAAGCCCAATAAAAATACACGCCATATATTTTTTAAATCTCTGTTTAGAATTAAAGAGCATTAAAAAATTACCTTTTTCTACATTAGATTTTTTCACTTCGTCAAACATTTCACTTTCAAAAGTTCCCATGCGTAAAGCGAGCAAAAGCAATCCTAGAATGCCACCTATAATATACATAATCTGCCAGTTAGCTAAACCTAAAAAAGCAAAATGCATTTTACTAATTAATGCAGCAGCTACCGCCCCAAAAGCTCCCATAGTAACGATAATCATAGTGCCATAGCCCCGCTTCTCTTTAGTCATAAGCTCACTCACCAGAGTTACAGCAGCACCCAACTCGCCAGCCAGTCCTAAACCAGCTACAAACCTAATCAAACTGTACTGAGTCATGTCTATAACAAAAGCATTAGCTAAATTCGCTAAAGAGTACATAAGAATAGAACCAAATAAGATATTTTTTCTACCCTTTAGATCACCCAAGATACCCCAGAGCACGCCACCAACCAGCATTCCTCCCATTTGCCACAGAAACAGTAGATAATCGTACTTCGCAATTAAGGCTTCTTCAGTGATTCCTATACCAGCTATACTCTCTCTGCTTACTATATTAAAGAGCTGCAAGTCATAGACATCAACAAAATAGCCTAAGGAAGCCACTAAAATAGTTAGAGAAATAGTTTTTGTTTTTGATTCCAGCATGTCAAAACCTTTTTAAGATTATATA
>JBMOEX010000144.1:0-3407 GCA_049314535.1 Vampirovibriophyceae bacterium
TTTTGCGTGCTCGACCATCGCTCAGATTAAGCAGAGCTTGTATCTTCGCTTAGCTCGCTTGTGAATAAATTCACAGACTCGACTGTCGCTCAGATTAAGCAGAGCTTGTATCTTCGCTTAGCTCGCTTGTGAATAAATTCACAGACTCGACTGTCGCTCAGATTAAAGAATTTTCCAGAATAGTGTAAATAAAAAAGCCCTACTTGGAGTTTCCAAGAAGGGCTTTTTTATTTTGGACGTGTATCGGCTACACGCCCATTTTAATTAATGACTTATGGCAGTTTAGTAAACAGATAAATATCTATTTATTTCCCACTCAGAAACAAAAGCTCTATACTCTTGGTACTCCTTATGTTTAGTTTCTAAGAAATGCTCAAATATATGCTCTCCCAGTGCAGATTTCACTATTGCTGAATTAGCCATACACTTAATGGCTTCATTTAGATCACCAGGAAGTGCATTAATATTACGGTCTGTGAGTGTCTCCATCTCTAGTTTATAAATATTATCGTTAACTTCAGCTGGAGGCTCTATCTTGTTTCTAACACCATCTAAACCAGCTTCTAAAAGTACAGCAAAAGCCAAATATGGATTAGTACTAGGATCTGGGCATCTTAGTTCTACTCTAGTACCTATGCCACGAGTAGCAGGGATTCTGATTAAAGCACTTCTGTTTAACTTAGACCAAGCTATGTAAACTGGTGCCTCATAACCTGGAACTATTCTCTTGTAACTGTTTACTAATGGGTTAGTTACTGCTGTAAATTCTTTAACGTGCTTTAAAAGCCCACCGATAAAATATCTCATAGTTTCAGAGATGCCATCTGCTTTAGATTCATCATAGAAAGCATTTTTCCCATCTTTAAATAGGGACATATTACAGTGCATACCACTACCATTTACGCCAGCGATAGGCTTAGGCATAAATGTAGCGAAAAGACCATAGCTATTAGCGATAGCTTTAGTAGCCCATTTGAAAGTAAGAACGTTATCCGCTGTTTCTAGTGCTTCAGCGTATTTAAAATCGATTTCATGCTGAGAAGGTGCGACTTCATGGTGACTGGCTTCCACTTCAAAGCCCATCTCTTCTAAACATTCTATGATAGATCTTCTCACGTCAGAACCTTGATCTAATGGCTCTACATCGAAATAACCAGCTTTATCAACGTACTTAGTAGTCGCTAAGCCTTCTTCATCTGTATCAAATAAAAAGAACTCACATTCTGGTCCAAGATTGAATGAATAACCTAGATCAGCAGCTTGTTTTAGAACTCTTTTTAAATTATTGCGGGGACAACCCATAAACGGCGTACCATCTGGATTATAAATATCGCAGATGATTCTAGCTACTGCATCTTCTTGTGGTCTCCAAGGTAGGATTTGGAAAGTGCTGATGTCGGGATTAAAGTACATATCTGAAGTTTCAATAGTTCTGAAACCTCTTATAGATGAGCCATCTAGCATCATTTTATTATCTAAGACTTTTTCTATCTGGCCGATAGGGACAGAAATATTTTTTACAGTACCGTGTATGTCACAGAACTGAAGACGTATAAACTTTACGTCATTAGCCTTGGCCAACTTTATGACATCTTCTCTAGTTTTAGGTTTTTCTCTCATGCTTTTGAAAATTTTATCAGAAACATTAAATATTCAAGTGTAAAGTTCTTGTAAAAATTGGCTCGCAATAAAGTGTAATAACTTATTTGCTAAAATGATAAAATTTAACTACGTAAATTGATGCAAGTAAATTTCGACGTAATCATTATAGGTGGCGGGCATGCAGGTTCGGAGGCGGCACATGCTTCTGCTAGGTTGGGTTTGAGTACGCTACTGTTAACTAACAATGTCGATCAGATAGCGACTATGCCTTGTAACCCTGCTGTAGGTGGTCCAGGGAAGTCACAGCTAGTTAAAGAATTAGATGCCCTTGGTGGCATTATGGGTTTAGCTGCTGACGCGACTTACCTTCAGATGAAGACCTTAAATTCTAGTAAGGGACCAGCGACTAGATCTTTAAGAGCTCAGTCTGATAAAAAACAATATTCACGTTGGGTAAGGCAGTATTTAGAGGCTATGCCTAATTTACGTATCTACCAGTCTGCTGCAAAGGCTTTAATTTTTGATGAAAATAAATCTAATCGTATTATCGGTGTGGAAACGAATCTAGGTGAGAAGATTTATGCTCTGTCCATCGTTTTAACGGCGGGGACTTTTTTAGAGGGGAGAATTTTTACGGGGCATCAATTCGAGAGTGCTGGAAGAGCTGGTGAGAAGCCTTCTCTAGGATTATCGCCACAGATTCGCAGTCTAGGGCTGGAAACTGGAAGGCTAAAGACTGGTACGCCAGCTAGAATAGATAAAAAAACTATAGATTTTTCTGGATTGGAAGTCGCTCCAGGAGATGAAGAGCTATCTTTCTTTTCCTTTCTGCCGCATAGACCTATTCGCAGGCAGTATCCCTGTCATATAACTCGCACTAATGCTAATACGCATGAAGTGATATTAGCTAATCTAGAGAAATCACCGATGTACTCTGGAGCTATCTCTGCGAGCGGTCCTCGCTACTGCCCGTCTATAGAAGATAAGGTAGTTAAGTTTCCGCATAATCCTTCCCATCATTTCTTTTTGGAGCCAGAAGGCTTAGACACTGATGAGATTTATCTTCAAGGCTGTAGCACTAGTTTACCGATAGAAGTGCAGTGGCAGATCATCAGGACTCTTCCAGGCTTAGAGAAGGCTTGGATAACTAGACCAGCTTATGCGGTAGAATATGATTATTTCCCTGGTATACAGTTTAATCACAGCTTTGCAGCTAAAGAGTTAGATGGGCTGTTCGTCGCAGGGCAGGTTCTAGGAACTAGTGGTTATGAGGAAGCTGCGACTCAGGGGCTTATGGCTGGAATAAACGCTGCGATTAAAGCCTATAACTTAAAAACTCAGTTAGAGAAAGATGATTTACCTGTAAATGAGAGATTTAGAAAATACTGTGATGAATATCAGGATTTCGTCTTAGGTAGAGAGACTAGTTATATAGGGACTTTAGTCGATGATTTAGTTACTAAAGAGATCTCAGATCCTTATAGAATGATGACTTCTAGATCTGAATATAGATTAGTGCTTAGGCAGGATAACGCTGATCAGAGGCTTACGCTAAAGGGTTATGAGTTAGGGTTAGTCGATGATTATAGATGGTCTATATATTTAGAGAAGCAGGAGCGTATAGAAGAAGAATTTAGATTTATTGATCAGGCGAAATTCGCTCAGGATAATATTCCTACTGGTATGGAAATTAAAGGCTCGAATAAAATTACTGTTCATGAAATGCTGAAGAGACCAGAGTTTACATATGAAGATTTAGCGAAAGTCAATTTCCATACTGATCTTCATGAAGAGGATCGCTATGC
>JBMOEX010000145.1:0-3309 GCA_049314535.1 Vampirovibriophyceae bacterium
GTGGACACCTGCTTAACCAGTTCGTGAGAGTTTAGCTGTTTAAACGGGTTGCTTCAGCAGTTCGTTTAAAAATTCACATTAAGAGAAATCACATAAGGCTTTCTCTAATTCTTTTGCAATAATCATCTGAAGACCCTCAAAGTCCTTGTTATCAGCGTTTCGCATTGCTTGTATATATTCTCCTCTGTGCTCAGATCTATTAGAGTAGTCTAAGATTGGGTAACCAAGCTTAATAAGTACATAATTTGTTAATAGCCTGCCCATCCGTCCATTAGTATTGGCATATGGATGGATAAATATAAATCTATATTCAAACCAAGCCAATAGTTTCACTAGCTCTTCTAAATTATCTGCATTTAAAAAGTTCAATCTGTAATCTAAATCATTAAAGAGATTAATCATCAATTCAGGTATAAAATGTGGTGCAGGTGGTTCTAAGTTCCCGACAAGTGGCGTATTAATCCGATACTTACCAGCCCATTCATATAAAAAATCAAACCCCTCTTTATGAGCTTTATTTACCAGCAAACTATCTAAAGAGCTTTGTTTATGTGTAATTAAATAATCCCATACCTGCTTAAGACCAATCAATTCATGCTTATTCAGTTCATGATGGTTTAATATCCCGAGCTTAGTCTCATTACTAGCTGGCGTTTCGTTCATTTAATAAACCTAAGAACTCGTCCTTATCGACTTCTTGCCCTTCAATCTTCATATTATTTAAAAGCATATCTATAATGAGTTCGGAGTTAGCTTCATAATTAAAAGACCCTCGTTTATAGCTCATAGATTGGCTGCTAAAGATTTTCATTATCGGACTTATCTCTTTAGATTTTTTATCAGCAGAAGCCATAAGTAGATTTTACCCTAAAAACAAAAAAGACTCAGTTCCCTGAATCTCATCTGAAATTTTAAATTTATTTGATAGAGATGTTATGCCCAGTTTTGAGGTTTTTTAAACGTGGTGGTAAATAAATTTACAGATTATACTATTAGTAATGATTTTTAGAAAAAGCATCTTAACATCGCTCTCTTTGCTTATCTGCTTTATTAGCTTTGGCTGTTCAAGTAAAGAGAAGCTAGAAGCAGTGCTTGATTCATATGTGGGGTATCCTATATCTTCTCTGAAAAAACAGATGGGTGAACCGAAAAATATCCAAAAAATCAATGGTAGCCAAGCTTATATTTATGGTTTTTTAAGAACAACTTACGTTCAACCAACTACAGTTGCTAGAACCAATGCCACTGGCGGTGGTTATACTAATTTTTGGGGTAATTCAGCTTATACATCGTTAAATGCTAGTAGCACCACTACCGTAAATACTTATGGTGGTTATTATCAAAACTATTACTGCATATTAAAATTCTTTACAAATGGCAGCAAAATTAGCTCTGCTACATATGAAGGTAATTCTTGCTTAAGTTATGCTAAACACCAATATGTAAACCCTCAGTTCGTTTTAGATTTACCTAATCTCTATAAAGTACTCTACGGCATTGATTATAAAAAAACTAAGCAAGGAATAAAGATCACTAGAGTAAGAGATGGCAGTCACGCTCAAGATGCAGGCTTACTTGCAGGTGATTTAATAACCTTTATTAATAATAAGAATGTAATTGGCTTACCAATTGAATTTGCAGATGATCTTTTTAATAAAAACAACCAGATTAATCTAAGAATAGCTAGAGGAAACGAAGAAAAGCAAATCTCTATTAAAAAGACTAAATTTCCTAGAATCAGTCTGTATAAGAAATCTACCAGAAAGTTCTTGGGATATAATTCTGAAATGGTTTCCTGAAATAGTTAGTATAAATAAAAGCTATATGAGCAACTCTATTAATACTTTTTCTACCCTCTCAGACCTCAAAGAGTTCATTCACAGAACCTTAGCTCATAATCCTCTAGTGGAGAGAAATATATCTGTATTAGAGGAAAAGAAAGAAAGATTAGTAAACCTAATTAAGCTTTTTAATTCTAATCCAGAGCTTTTAAAACACTTTAAAGATGATCTTCTCAAAGAATTATCTATAAACTTATCTCATACAGAGAAGCTTATAAAAGAACATCCTCTAAATGATAATCTGGAAAATAGTTTCAGTGGATTATCTATTAAACAATTAAACCAAGAAATTAAAGAAGCAACTAAGCAGATGAACGCTTTTATTAGAAAGAATAAGCGAAGCAATATAGGAAGATTCAGGCTTAGAATTGCTTTTAACCATGCCCATCATATTCTATAAATCTAGATCTTAAATGCTCATGCTCTTCTTTTAAACCTAGATAATCACCAGCTTCAGAGAATTCAGGTTTTAGATCAAGTTCTATAGCATCACTAGGAAACCAACCATCAAAAGACTTTTTAAGACTTTTCCCTGATTCATCTTCTATCTCTTTTACTAACTTTGCTAAATCTCTAAATTTAAGACTTAATTCTGGTCCTAATCTTTTAGTCTTGAATCTCAGTCTTCCTTTATCATCAAGGTATTTTAGAGTAATCTCAAATGGTAAAAGTTCACCATAGCAAGCCTGTTCTTTTTTACGCTTCACTGATTCATTTAAAACCCAATATGGAAGAGACATATAACTATTTTATCAAGTAAAACATATATAATAGGTAGATTTGTGCAGGTTTTATATCCTGCAATGTTTTAAATAAGGTCTATTTGCACACAACTAAGCACACTTATATTCAAGTGGGTAATTAATTCGCTACTTGGTGGGTAATTAAACCGCCATTTTCATAAAAACCGTAAAACCTTACTAATAAAGGCTTTTATGGCTTTCGCATTAGTCATTGAAAGATTAACGATACTAGATAATATACATTTCATGGGGGTATTTAAGTGAAAGCCTTGTTAATAAAGGATTCTTGATTAAGATAATACATTGTTATCTTAAATATATCTTCTGGTGATGGAATAATGAAAACCTTAACAAGGGGGGACTTGGGGTTTTATCAGTCTAGTGCTGGTACATACAAGGGGTCACACTTTTTGGAGTTCAAGTTTCCAATCATCACCAATTAGATCTTTTTTCATTGAGCGGGCTATATGCCCTTTAAAGAAATGATTTACAAGTGATGCTGCTAATTTTGGCAGAAAATCTAGGACTTGATTTAGAAGTCCCGTTATCGGTTTATGGTCTAGTGCGTTAAGCATCAAAAGAGCTTGTCCAAGATAGTAGTTTTCGATATCTTGATTTCGTCGCACAATGTTATACCAGCTACAATCACTAAGGGTGTCACTATCGCAATACAAAGGTTCAGAATTACTCAAAGTTTTTTTACTGAAATCTATAAGATCTATCAA
>JBMOEX010000146.1:0-3251 GCA_049314535.1 Vampirovibriophyceae bacterium
GGGGGTTTAAAAAAAACCATACCTGACTACAATGTAATTATGACCCAAACTATAAAACATGATGTCGCTGATTTAAGTCTTGCAGATTTAGGAGATAAAAGAATTAAATGGTCTGCGAGGGAAATGCAGGTATTACATAAAATTCGCGAACGTTTTTCTAGGGAAAAGCCTTTTGCTGGTATGAGAATGCTAGTCTGTGCGCACATTACAGCAGAGACTGCTAACCTTGCTATTACTCTTAAAGAAGGTGGGATGGAAGCTTATCTTATCGCAAGTAATCCTCTTTCTACTCAGGATGATGTGGCAGCGGCTCTTGTGAAGATTTACGGTATCCCTGTTTTTGCGAAAAAGGGTGAGTCTGGAGAGACATACACGAAGCATATTGAGATAGGTTTAGACTCTAAGCCACAGATTATTATGGATGACGGTTCAGATGTTATAGCTACTTTGCTCAAGGAGAGACCTGGACAAGTTAAGGATATTATCGGATGTACAGAAGAGACTACTACTGGCATAGTGCGTTTAAAGGCTATGGAGAACGAAGGCGTTTTATCATTTCCAGCTATCGCTGTTAATGACAGTAAAACTAAGCATTTATTTGATAACCGTTACGGTACAGGCCAATCTACTCTTGACGGTGTTTTAAGGGCGACTAATGTTCTTATTGCAGGCAAAGTTGCTGTAGTATTGGGTTATGGCTGGTGTGGTAAAGGTATCGCTATGCGTGCTAAAGGCTTAGGGGCTGATGTGATCGTTACAGAGATAGATCCAGTAAAAGCTCTTGAAGCGAAAATGGAAGGTTTTAGGGTAATGCCTATAGCAGAAGCTGCTAAAGAAGGAGATATCTTTATAACGGTTACTGGTAATAGGCACGTAGTGGATTTAGAGCATTTTAAAAATATGAAAGATGGCGCCTTGGTTTGCAATTCAGGTCATTTTAATCTTGAGTTGAATCTAGATGCTTTAGCTGATATTTCCTTATCTCAGGATGAAGTTAAGCCTTTTGTCGTAGAGTACAAGCGCGATCCAGCGAAAACTAACAAACAGGGTTCTATATTCGTTTTAGGTGAGGGCCGTTTAATTAATTTAGCTGCGGCCGAAGGCCATCCTTCAGCTGTAATGGATATGAGTTTTGCAAATCAGGCCCTCGCGGTAGAATTTTTAGTCAAGAATCAAGATAATCTTGATAATAAATTGCAAACATTGCCAGCGAAGGTTGATCAAGAGATTGCACAGTTAAAGCTAGATTCCATGGGGATTTCTATCGATTCCTTAAGTCCAGAAATGCTTGAATACATGAATTCATGGACAGTTGGCACCTAATCCTTAAAAAAAATTAAGTATTTTCTCACAGTTCATAATATATATTTTTATTCAGTGCATTCACTAGATATAGCGTAGTACTATAGAGACTGATCGCATATCTAGTGTATTTACGGAGATGCATGTAGGAGAAGTAATTTATATATGGCAGCTGAAGATAATGATTTTCTAATTGATTTTTTGGATAAACAGTTCGATGGTGAATTAACCGAAGAAGTAGAGGTAGGTGCAGTAGAGGTTCAGTTGGCTGAGATTAAGGCTACTAAATCTGATGGCTCAGAGGACTCTATAAAGCTCTATCTTAAAGAAATAGGTAGAATCTCTCTACTTACAGCAGAGCAAGAGATTCAGCTCGCTAGGGAGATTCTAAAGGGCGGTAAAAGTGGTGATGATGCTAAACGTAAATTAGTTCAGGCTAATTTGAGATTGGTGGTTAGCATTGCGAAGAAGTATTTAAATAGAGGGCTCTCTTTTCTGGATTTAATTCAAGAGGGTAATTTAGGTTTAATTAGGGCTGCTGAAAAATTCGATCATGAAAAAGGTTATAAGTTCAGTACATATGCGACTTGGTGGGTGAGACAGGGTATTACAAGAAGTCTCGCTGATAAATCTAGAACTATCAGAGTCCCAGTACATATGGTAGAGACTATTAATCGTTACAAACGTGTCTCTAGGCAGCTTTCTATGAAATTAAAGCGTAAAGCTACTGATATGGAGCTTGCTTGGGCTTTAGGTGTTTCTATGAAGAAGCTTAAAGAAATCATGAATGCTAATAAAGTTCCAGTTTCTTTAGAAACGCCCTTGGGGAAAGAAGAAGATAGTACGCTATCTGATTTTATAGCTGACGATGTGAAATGCCAGCCAGATACGGTAAGTACTGAAAAGATGCTCAAGGAGCACATTCAAGAGCTGCTAAAAGATTTACTGCCACGCGAAGCTGAAGTTCTGAAGCTCCGTTATGGTCTAGAAGACGGTCAAGTGCGCACTCTTGAGCAGGTAGGTAAAGTATTTAATATTACTCGTGAAAGAGTTAGGCAGATTGAGTTTAAAGCGATGAAAAAGCTTAGAGAACCTAGTAAATCTGCGAAATTAGAGTCTTATTTAAGCCAAGTAAGCTAAAATAAAATTTTGATGGAAATTAAGTATAGAAGAGTACTCCTTAAGTTAAGTGGTGAGGCTTTAGTTGGTGAGGGTCATTTAGGGATATCACCGCAGATTATTGATAGAATTGCAGAGGAAATTTATTTAGTTTCTAGGCTTGGAGTTCAGGTCTGTATAGTTGTTGGTGGTGGAAATATATTCCGTGGCTTACAGAAATCAGCTGAACTGGGCATGGATAGAGCTGCTGCTGATTATGTCGGTATGCTCGCTACTGTTATTAACTGTTTAGTTTTACAGGGTGTTCTAGAAAAAAGAGGTATAGCGACTCGTGTTCAGAGCGCTCTTACTATGAACTCTATAGCGGAATCATATATCAGAAGAAGGGCGACGCGTCATTTGGAGAAAGGCAGAATAGTTATATTTGGTGCTGGTACTGGTAATCCTTTCTTTACGACCGATACAGCTGCTTCTCTGAGAGCTACAGAGATGGACTGTGATTTACTCTTAATGGCAAAAAATGGCGTGGATGGGGTTTATGATGATGATCCGTCTCTTAATCCAGATGCTAAGAAATTTGATACTTTAACCTATGACGATATTATTACTAAGAATTTAAAAGTCATGGACACCTCTGCAATTGCATTATGCAGAGATAATAGTATTCCTATCGCCGTTTTTGATTTTGCTCGCCCTGGAGCGATCAGAGACCTTGTATATGGCATGGAAATCGGTACCCTCGTTAAAAAAGATTAGTTTCGGGATTCCGAAAACGCAGAAGATGTAGCTCTGTACAACCGCCTTTCAGAGAGCGATACAGAGCGTACAGT
>JBMOEX010000147.1:0-3249 GCA_049314535.1 Vampirovibriophyceae bacterium
TCATGATAAAGAGTATTAAAATTATTATCTTTTTGAATTAAATCTAAGAGCAAGTTACATTTACCTATATTTGATTAGCGACGACGATTAACTCAGGTCTTTTACCAATCTGCTGTTTGATAACTTTATCCATTAAATTTTTGATAATGTTTTCACATTCATCTAATGTAGCAGAAGGCTTTCCTGTAAATAGATTCTCCACTGCTTCCGCTATAGGCTGCGTGTTAAACATGCAGAAAGCTCTCCATTCTTTATTTTTAGAGAAAGTGCAGGCTTTAGCTGAAAACACTGGTCCAGAAACGATTTTTTTATTTTTATTTATAGAGAAGCTGATTATGACTACGCCTTCTCGGGAAATAACATCGCGGGATTTAATGATGTGATCCTCTAATTCATAGTGATCTAAAGTACTGTATAGGACTTCTTCATATTTAATCTGTTCTACGACTTTAACTATATTATTATCAGCGAACTCTACGAGGTCTCCGTTATCTAAAATTAATATAGAGCCAGGGTCAAAACCAGTTTCTACTGCTAATTTGGCGTGTTTTACTAACTGCCTTGTCTCACCTAGAGCTGGAATAAAGTAGCGAGGCTTGACTACATTAAACATGAATTTTAGTTCTTCAGTTAAAGCATAGGATTCTACATGCACTGAAGCATTTTTACCGCCGATGATCTGAACTTCCTTTAGAAAACACTGATCTGAGATTTGGGCCATGATACGCACTGTGCCTGCTGGTAAGTCACCACTGTTAATGACAACATCACCTTCTCTTAAAATAAATTCTACGCTTTTCCCGAAGGCTACTAATTCTAAGCCCTCTAGTGCTAGATCTTCGGCGGAGCTAGTGAGAATAAGTAGTTCAGAGTCTTTATAGTTGCCGATTTCACTAATGTTTATAAGTAGCTCTTCCTCAAAATTTAATAGACCACTCTCTCTGCCAGCGTTTATGGCTTTTCTGATATTTCTATGTAATAGAGCTACTTTCCTATTAAATTCTTTAGCTAAATTCAAGAAAAGCTGAATTCTAGTGAAATTTGAATCGTAGGTGTTAATCAGTATTCTCTTAGAGCTATTCTGGGACAGTATTCGCTTAAAATTAGGCACTAATTCTAATTCGGAGAGTGAGTATCCAGAGGTTTCTACATTAGTAGAACAGCCGATATATAGATCTATCGCTTTACCGAATTCAGTTTGGTTCGGCATAGCAGCTAGCATACCCGCGATATCAGTCTTCTCGCCATAGAGAGGGGTTTGATCTATTTTAAAACTGCCAGAGTAAAAGATTTTCTTCTTATGAGCTTCTATCAGTAGTGCATAGTTATCAGCGTTTGGGCTAGTTATAAAGAAAGGCTTAATGGTAAATGGCGCTAAATCTAAAGCTACACGGCTTTCTAGTTTATGCCAAGAGATTTTACTTACAGTTTCAGGGTTTAATTCTAGCTTCACCAATTCTAAAGCTATCTGTGGACCATAGACGTTTTTAATTTCTAAGCTGCATATTAGCTGGTGAGCTCCCCCGCAGTGACGATAGTTAGGCGAACTTAGTATTAATGCTTTAATGCGATCTTTTTTATTTTTAAGGTAATTAAAATCAGCGATAGCATAGTCTATACCTGGATTATCATGACCATAGTGCCTTAATCCTGCGTCAATAATAATATACTCAGAGTTTTTAGGTTCCTTGTCATCGTGTGACTCGAAGACGAACATATTCTTACCAAGTTCATGTAAACCGCCAAGAGCCAGCATCCGCAGTGTTCTACCATCTCCACGAATAAATTCTCTCGCTATTTCATTTACAGAAGGTTTAGGTGCAAGTCCATTTTTAGCAAGAGGCTGTCTATCGCTGTGATTAGCATTAGAAGGGTTATTAGAATATCTGTTATTAGGCATCTTTAAAATAAGATTTTAGGCTGGGCAAAGCTCACTTTCTTTAAGCACTTCTTGATAAGCTTTAATGGCTGCTCCAGCATCGCATTTGTGACCTAGCTTAATTAGGACTGCTTCAAGAGCTGTTAAGCCCGTTAAAATATCTCTCTCTGAGACGAAACCAAGATGTCCCATTCTGAAAATCTTATCAAGGAGTTCCTTCTGACCGTTCGCTACTACTATATTCCAGTCATTTTTAAAAGCTGCTCTAATAGCAGGTACTGCGATATTCTCTGGAGGATAAATAGCTGTAATCGCCGCGGAAGCAGTCTCATCTTCAGTAAGTAATTTAAGGTTAAGTGCTTTAATACCAGTTCTTAAAATATCTCTAAGACGCTTATGCCTAGCTGTGATTTGATCTATACCTTCTGTCATCATCATATCTAAAGCTACATTCAGAGCTATTATTAGGCTTACATTAGGTGTCCAAGGAGTAGTATTATCTGCTAAGGCTTTCTTCGCCTGATTCCAGCAGAAATAATAACCAGGCTGTTTACATACAGCTTTAGCTGCCATCGCTTTATCTGACACGAAAATGAAGCTTAGACCAGGAGGAACCATGAAGCCTTTCTGTGAGCCAGAGATTAAAACATCTATGCCAAGCTCATCAGTATTAAGTTCCATGCAGCCAAGACTAGTAACTGCATCTACCATAACTAAAGCACCATGCTCTTTTATTAATGGAATTAAAGCTTTTAAATTATTAGCTGTACCAGTAGAAGTTTCAGAGTGAGTTAAAGTTACAGCTTTAATTTTACGCTCCGTATCTGCTGCTAATTTAGCTTTTAAATCTTTAGGGTCAATCGCTTTCCCCATCTCTGTTTTAATAATCTCTAGATCTGCACCATATAATTTAGCTATATCTGCGAATCTTTGTCCGAAAACCCCTATAACTAAACTGAGAACTTTATCTCCAGCATTAATAGTATTAGAGATCGCTGCTTCCATAGCACCTGTGCCACTTGCTGTATAAATAAAAACGTCGTTTTGGGTTTTAGCCACAGCTTTAAGTTTTTCATTCACTGAAGAGAATATTTTAGAAAATTCTTTAGATCTATGACCGATAGGATGCTTAGCTAGTGCTAAAAGCACAGACTCTGGTACTGGAGTGGGACCAGGTATCATTAAGAAGTCTTTATCTTGCATAAATTTCTATTATAGCAGCAGCTTAATATATTAATCTGCACCCTCCATCTTACGACAATGTAAAATGTTTTCAATGCTAAAAACTGTAGATTTTGCACAAGAGTTAAGGATTAGGATAGCTGATCCGAGAATCTTTTTAAATGAGTTTTTTGGCTATATGTCTTTTA
>JBMOEX010000148.1:0-3203 GCA_049314535.1 Vampirovibriophyceae bacterium
GTTCCTTCGTTGCTCAGCATAAAGTGCATATTACAGCTAAAATAACTAGAGGGATAAGCTAGCTTAAGCAAGTTTCTATGTAACTGATCTAAAAAAATCTCCTTGATGAAAAACCTCCTGAATTTTCTGCTCATTTTCGCTGCGATTACTGTCGTGGGCGGGATTTCAGTGTTTATTTATGCACAGAATAATGATATTTCTAAACAAGCTAAAAAAATTCTGATTAAAGAGATTAATAAAAGGCTAGATGGAAAAATTAGCGCGAAGGATCTTCGTTTAGAACTTAAGCCAAGCTCGCTTAATATCGCAGTTACAGGCTTAAAAATTTTAGATAAATCTCGCACAGAGCTTCTTAGCCTGAATAAATTAAATGCTGTTTTATCTACGCCTAATTTACTTAGATTTAAAGTTAAATTTAATTCTTTAAGCACTGATTTATTAGAGCTGCGAGTCATTAAAGATAAAAAAGGTGAATGGAATATCTATAAGATTTTTAAGGCGAAAGAGAAAAAAGGCAAAATGCCTGAAATAGACTTACTGAAAATCAATAACATAAATATTAGAGTTATAGATGAAATTCAGAATAATCAAGTGCTTTATGAAAACCTTACTCTGAACTGGAAGAAAGAAAAAAAGCATAAACGCTTTCTTGTAGAGCTGAGTCCAAGCTCTCAGCAGCTCAATAAAACAGGGACTTCTTTAAGCGTAAATGGGCTTTTAAATTTTTCTAAGGATTTTCATAAAGACCCCGATTTCTTTTTAAATACTGAATTACATCATTTACCGATCAGCCATTTAGAGTTTTTCTTAGCGACTTTTCTTTCCTATGAAGAATTTCAGAAAATACGAGAAGCTATTAATAAATATTCAGCAGCGAAAGCCGTTTTAGATGGTGATATTAAAGTTAATCGTATTAAAGATCAGCTGAGAATAAATCTCAGGCAAGATATAGAGAATTTTAGTGGGTTTAAGAAGACTCAAGTCCTCGCTGATTTAAATGTAAGTGAGTCTATTCATATAAATAAGCTTGAAACATCCTTTGATCAAGAGTTTTTCGCTATTACGGGCGATTTTAAAAAGTGGCAAACTAAAAATCCAGATATAGATATTAAAGTAAAACTCACTAACAATGACTTACTCAACTTAGTTCAAAATCATTTTACTTTTATAGATAATGAAAATTTAAAAACTATACTAAGTAAAATAGAAATCATTAATTATAATGATCTTTTCAATGGTGAAGTCGGTTACAGCTCTGATATTAAGCAAAAAAACTTGAAGCTAAAATTAAATCTCAAGCAAAGAATTAAAAAGACTTTTCAAGTATTAGATAAACTTCTTACTGCTGATCTGAGTTTTGAAGGGGATAATTTTAAAATTCTGAATCTTAGTATTCCTTTTAATGAAAGTGCTTTAAATGTTACAGGGAAGATTAATACCAAGACTAAAAAATTTGATATTAAAATTTTCACCAAAGACTTTGCCATAGAGAAGTTTAAAAGAATTTTTCATGGTTTTAATTTTTTTAAAGAATATCAGAACTATCTCAGTAATTCGACTTTAAGGGGCTTTGCTTTTATAGATCTGCAAATAACTGATAGCTTCCTTAAGGGGTCTGCCAAAATCACGGATGGTCGCTTTAGAAAACAGGATTACCCTTTATCGGTAAATCAATTAAATGCTGATTTGCAGATAGATAATAATGACCTGAAAATCAAACAGCTAAATGGTTTTATTAATGGTAGTTTCTTCTCTAGTAATGGTGAAATAGAGTTTCCAGCAGCACCAGCTAAGCCTAAAATTAAACTTGATTTTATAGCACAGAAATTAGATCTCTCAGGGATTTTAGAGTCTGGTGCTTTAGACTCGTTTCAGTTTAAAAAAATACTCCCAAACAGTCTTTACGGCGAGCTTGCAAATATCAAGCTGAAAATTACTACACCTAATCAGGGTGATTACAATATGGAAGGACGTTTCGATATTAAAGATCTTAATTTTCAAATTAATGAAGATACACCTATTATCAGTGATGTAAATGGTGAAGTCATTCTTTCTAAAACATTAATTAGTTCTAAAAACCTTTCAGCTCATATTAATGGTGCTGAAATTAAAGGCATGGGTGCTATGGATATTGGTGGTCATATACAATCAATAGAATTACTTGCAAATAATCTTTTAGTGAAAGACCTTTATTATTTGAGCCTTTTCAATGTACCTAAGATAAAGGATTTTGTTGTAGATCCAGATGGACTATTAAATATTGTTCTTAAATATAATCCTCTTGGTCTTGAAGTCGATAGTACTTTGAAAAATGTTTCTCTGACTAGTGTGCATGAGAAATTCTCAGAGCCAGTGCAAAATTTAAATGGAAAACTCAGTTTTAGGAATAATAAATTTACTTTTGAGGATCTGAGTTTAAGCTCTGGAGCTAGTTCTGGAATCTTTAATGGTGAGATTCAAAATATTGGCAAAGGAAGTTTTGAGCCATTATTTAATCTACTGTTTAAGGGGAAACTGCACTCTAGTTTACTTAATAAATATTCCCCACCTGCGATTAAAACTAGTTTGAATTATGAAGGATTAGTCCGCTCAGAGCTAGTTTTAAATGGCGGACCAGCAAAGCAAGTACTAGATGTTAAAGTCTTTCTTGATGAACTCAAATATTGTAAATTCTCGACTTGGCTTGATTTAGATAAAAAAATTCTTACCAAAATTAAAACTAAAATTACTATCACTCCGAGTTTGATTAGTGCCAATGATGCGAAGGTTGTCTTTAAGCAAGGTGTTAATAAAGCTAAATTATTCGGACGCTTTCAGGTAAGAGATTACCGAAATAGAGAAAAATTAAATTATGAGATTCTTGTGGAATCTCCTCCTGAAACGGAAACTGTGAAAAATAATCTAAATCTATATTCGCCACATATCGCCACTATTAAACCATTTAATTTATTATTCAATAATGGTAATTTCCTCTGTGATACTTATGGTAGCTACCTTGATAGATTATCTGTGTGTAAATTCACTCTAGGCGCAGCAACTGCAAAGCAGTTTGGTATTGGTGATCTGTATAGTAAAAGTTCTAAGATAGAATTTATTTCTGTAGTTAATAAACCTGCTGAAATGCAGATGAGAATGACTGCTGGTGATTGGAATGGATTACCTTATAGTGATCTATCCTTTCATTTAGCTGTAGATGAACAGTT
>JBMOEX010000149.1:0-3187 GCA_049314535.1 Vampirovibriophyceae bacterium
CGCTCCCTGGGTCATTAATGCGCCACTCGGTGGGTAATTAGGGGAGGATAGGCAGCCTTTAGGTAAAGAAAATTTATATCCTGTGATTTATGAATGGTTAGAGTGGTGTAGAACGGGTATGCTTACTGGTAAACCCATCAAACCTAGAACAGTGGAGCTTTACAACTATTACTTTTATCTATACTTAAAGACTTTAGGGAAAAATCCGAGCAAACCTTTAATCTCTATCAATAACGCAAGGCTAGTTATAGGCTCATTTCCAGTAAAAAGCTTCAGTACAAAGCTAAACATATACAGTACTTTAATGAGCTTTGCTAAATATTTAGCCATACAAGGCAAGCTAGAAGAAGACTTTAGAGATAAATTGAAAGAATTAAGACCTAGAAGATATTTACCAGCTAAAAAGACCTCATTAAACGAAAAGCAGCTAGAAAAACTTATTAGCTCAATAGATGATATTGAAGGTTCTTCTAATAGCTATGACAAGCTCACTAGTAAGGCTTTGGTTACGACCTTAGCGAATACGGGGCTAAGAGCTTCTGAGCTATGTAAGCTAACTCTAAAGGACGTAGATTTAGAATCTCGCTTAATAAAAGTTAGACTAGGAAAAGGTAATAAAGACAGAACTGTAGGGATTAATGAGGCTTTATATACAGTACTTATAGAATACCTAAAGGCTAGACCAGTAAACGATTCAGAGCTTTTCTTTATTAATAAAATCAAAGAAGGGTTTAATCCTCATGCTCTATGCCAAAAAATTACAAGGCTCTCTAAGCGTGCTGGAGTGGGGGTTATATCGCCGCATAGCCTTAGAAGATCTTTCGTTACTATCAATGCAGCTAAAGGTAAACCCTTAAACCATCTCAGGATAGCTTGCGGTCATGCTGATATTACTACAACTCAGGGCTATTGTATGACTTCGCAGGATGAGGTTATTGAGGCGATGAAGGGGTGGTAATAATATGAAAAGTCCTGTCACCCCTGTCACCACTGAGTAAAAGCTATAGGCTAGACTGCATTGATTGAGGCTGTAAGAGGACGGTAAATTAAGGGACCCAGTTTTAGCTCGAAAAAGCCTTTTTATATTGGGATATACGATAACGGCTCTTTCAATTAAAGGTAATTTTTAGTTTTGCGCTAAGCTTAGTAGTGCTCTAAAGCCTGAAATTTAAATCTGACATTTTATGTACCATTTCAGATTTAATCTCCACAAGACTCTGAATAATTTCATCAAAGCTAGGTCTGTCATCACCATAAATCATTTCTTCGAGCATGGTTTCATAATCCTTACGCCAAGCCTGTCTGACATGGTCTGGTGGTATCGGATTTATTGTTAATGGTGCATGCAGATTATAATCAAGACCACTAATAGTATTAAATCTAGATCTATGCTCAACAACTTTCTGATATAAATCTGGCGATTCTTGGATCTTAGTTAAACACCCTGCCCTATACAATTGATGCAGGTCATAGATATGCCTACTAAGCCTATCAACGCGAATTTTCTCATTGGGCTTTTGAAATTCTTCGTGAAGTAAAAAAATCTTTTCAAGCATAGTTCTTTCTGGATTAATACAGGGGATCTTAAAATCCCTTTCTATAAAGTCTTCATCAGGATATTTTTCTGCAATCATCGGGCTAATCCATTTTTCAGTAAAGGGCTCCATGAGTGATCTACAGCCTATCTCTAGCTTAATTGAGGGTCTTAGATATTTATAGACCTCTAAAACTGAGGGAAAAGAAACTTCTATGATAATTGGATCTTGATCGCTTTGTTCATAGTTTAAAATCTTTATCTCAACTTGATCAGATATTTCATTAAAAGCTTTACTTAAACTAGTTTTAAACTCGGTATCAATAAAACTTGCTGCTTTTTTTCTGAGTTTATTTATTTGTTTTCTTGATAATTCACCTTTAAATCCTAAGAAATCACGATCAATAGAGAGATCTATATCCTCGGAGAACCTATTAATTACACCCCAGCCTTTACTCAGCGATGTTCCACCTTTGAAAACCAATGCATTAGCGAAGCTAAGCTGAAAAACAAGAGATAAGGTTTTTACAACCCACCAATCTTTCTCTACCGCAGACACCGAAATCTTTTTAGCCCTCGCGGTCTCTGTGAAAATATTTATCCTTGTTTGAGTAGCTAATTCTGAAAAATTCATTGTTTTATATCGCCCCTCTCATAATCTCCCTAATCCATTCTGGAGCTAAATTCATGTCATGTTTAAGCCTATAAGACTCTTCCTGCCTCAAATATTCAATAATCTTTTGCTTGTCTTGCTCTGATAAATTTTCCTGCCCCTTGGACTTAAGGGCTTGTATTACCAATGCACTGATCTCACCAATGCAAGCAAGATTTCGCGGTGCTGTTTTCTTAAATATGATACTTTGACCACCGACACTCACTTTTCTTGCAGTAGCATCAGTAAGATAAACATGGTTTGTGGGAACTTGATTAGATAAGCCTAATAAATTTAAAGCTAAACTTCCAGAAGGTATAATTCGAGCTTTATCTCTCTTCCTCAAAGCTTGGGCGATCTCTTCAACACTAGGGTAAACAAAACCAATATATTTATCTACTTTTAGTCTCGCATAGATACCCCTTGCTATTCGATTTATTTGACCATTATTAGTCAATATTTCCAAAGCTTTTGATATTGCTTTAGCTGAACCAAATGACAAAAAATCATCAGTAAAAAAAAGCGAACCCCTCTTCGCTTTTTTTATTTTAACCATGATTTTATCATCTATACTTTGCATAAGGGGTTGAGATTGATTTGCTTATTATAATTTACCACCATTTTGTCGCAAATTTATACTTTTTTTGCGACGTTTTTTTATTTGCAAAGGACGGCTTAGAATTTAAGAGTCCACTAAGGGATGGTAATAATAGGGACCCAGTTTCAGTTCGGAAAAGCCTTTTTATATGGGGATATACGATAACGGCTCTTTCAATTAAAGGTAATTTTTAGTTTTGAAGTATGCAGAAGAACCTGTTTTAAAATTTCTATAATTTTTGCTTCAGCTACGTCTCTAGCTACGTCTCCAGCTACGTCTCCAGCTATGTCTCTAGTGTTATCAATCTTTCTAAAAGTTCATTAATGCCTGATAAATTCCATTCAACTGATCTAGGTTTATATCAAGCTGTAAAACCCCAAAAATCTCAAGGCACAATGCTATG
>JBMOEX010000150.1:0-3041 GCA_049314535.1 Vampirovibriophyceae bacterium
ATAATCTTTTATATCATTTAGCGCAGGCTCAAAAACAAGTTTTACCAACAGCAACATTAGCAAATGAACTCAGGGTGACTGAAATGACTGTCGAGCATTATATTAGTATTTTAGAACAGACTTATGTCCTTTATAGGATTCCTAGTTTTTCTCAAAATCTAAGCAACGAACTTAAAAAATCGAAAAAATACTATTTTTATGATAACGGCATACGGAATGCTGTGATAAATAATTTCATGACGATTAAGAATCGTGAGGACAAATCATCTCTCTATGAGGCTTATGTTTGTCACTTTTTAAAAAACCACCTTCCCTCGCATGGAGAATTGCGATTCTGGCGTACTAAAACTGGTGATGAAATTGATTTTATTCTTTTGATTAATCATGAGCCGATAATTTTTGAAGTTAAATCAAAACTCAATTCACTAGAGATTCCTAAGTCAATTAAAACTTTTATAAAAAATTATCCAAAATTAAAGAAAGCTTTTATTCTTAATGAAAATCTTGAAGGAGAAGCTTATCATTTGGGTTTCAAGGTGAGCTTTATAAGATTAAAGCATTTAGAGTATGATCCTGAAATTTTAGAAATTTTTGAAGATGAGATTTAAAGAAATTTTAAAGAGCTTATTCTTGATTCAATAAATAACAGAAAACAATTATGGGGTCTATGCTTCTAGCTTCAAAGTATAGATCCCAATTTTTTGCAAAGCGGGTTTCAAAATGTAAATGTGGAGCTGTTGATAAACCACTGCTACCTGCTTTGCAAAGTGCAGCATGCTTTGCGATAAGTGTTCCTGGTTTATGCACAGGAACTTCATCAAGATAGGCAAAGAGAATATATAAATTCTCACTCGTAATGGCGTTTTTAATACTTAAAACTTCTGCAATTAAATAATTACCAAGCTCTTTTTCGAAGCCGAGTTCACAGATTTTTAGATCAAACGGCGCATATATGACCTGTTCTCTGAGAGCGTTATAGGTAATACCGTGCTGGAAGTTTTTTTCTTCAGTCCTTGAGTCATTATCTTGCTGGCCATATTTAGAGATTAGTTTATGATTCGTATCAAAGCCAAAAAGCAGCTTGGCTAGTAAAAAGCTAGGTTCAAGATGAAAATTATTAGACTGTAAATTTTTAGGGAATTTTAGATATAGCCTTCTATTACTATTATATTCATCTAAAATATAGGTTGCATATCCATTGTAAATCTCTCTTAGAGTACATTTAAAGTCTTTTAATCCTATTAGTTTATCTATTCCAGTATCTAGCTTAATTAAAGATTTATTTGGAAAATCTTTAAGGCTTTCTTTACTAATAGAGAAGCTTTGCTTAAATTCAAATTCTCTTTTCCCCGTCCCAATCATTTCATTATTTAAACCAAGTACACTAATATTATTTTTAATTCTAGTGAAAAGCTCTTCAGGACTGTTTTTGTAACGCCAAAAACCTGAGAGAATAGAAGCAGGATTTAGGATAGAGAGTTTTTTCTTTAAATTATTTATTAATTTAGCTGTCCTAGAAATTTTTTTAGCATCTAAATTTATCTTATCTTCTGGGCTTGATTCGCTTAGCGCAAGCATTTCAGCAAAAGGTTTTAAGATTAGATGAAATCCATATGAATTTAAACGCTTATCACTAAAAGCCTCGTTCGGTATATAAGTCTGAGCATTATGATCACCATCAGCAAGCAGGATTTTCACATTAACGAACTGCTCCCCGCATTCTTGCAAATAATCACCTAGGCGAATTCTTATATAGTCAGCAATATGTGAAGCACCGATATCAGTAGTTCTATAGTGCATAATGAGCTCATCTTGAGAGTTAAATATGAAAGCTGATCTGCGAGAATAGGAGCCGTAGACATATTCTACATTTTGTAAGCCAAGAAAATATAAACAAGCTTTCTGTTTAATCATTTCTCGCCAAGCATCTAAGGCAGCTTCTTCTAGCCCCCCAGCCCTTTCTAAATACCTTATGGACATATCTTCACGATTGATATAGTATCCATATTTTTTACCATCGTGATTATAAATCTCAGATTCAGTATTATTGCTGAAAAAATATTCTCCTTGAAGATCTTGCCACAGTTCACCACAGGGCTCACCTTGCGGTGAATAATAACTTAGTCCAAGGCAGTATTCATGAGGATTAGCAGCCGTATGGCTAGGAATAATTAGATTCTGACCGTGTTTGAGCTGAATTAAAATCTCATAGGGCTCTTTAGTTTTAGGTAAGGGAGATAACTCTATTGTTTTTTCTGCATTATTTGTGTCCTCTAGTTCAGTGAAAAAAAATAATTGATAATCCTTTGATATTCTTAGAGTACTATTTGGAATTAAATGTATTAATTCCTCTGTACAAGCGTAAAGCAAGTTGCCATGAAACTCTAATGCAGTAGATTTCTCTTCTAAATAATGTATAAGTGAGTCATAGCCTAGCTCTAAGGCTGCTTGATTTAAAGTCTGTACGTATTCAGGTTTATGATCGTAGATCTGATAAGTAAGATATTCATTTTGCTTTTGGCTAATTAAAACAGTGCCTTTTCCTGAAAGCATAGTTTAAGTTTATATCAGATCCTTTTCACCTGACAGTACGTGATAAAAAAGTTCCTTGTCAAAATTTATGATTATCACACCTTTAAAGTTATAGGGAGTTATCTATGAGTACTATTAGCGTTGCACATGCTAAAGAAATTATTTCTAGATTATCTAAGCTAGGTGCTAATAAGTATGATGCGATAGTAGCTGCTGAGAACGACTCTGCTAAAAAAGCTAAACTCAGGGAAACTGCTATCGGACCGAGAATGAAGGACTTAAATCCCGATGAAGTTATTTTAAAAGATGCTGATAGCAATGGGGAGATTAGTAAAGATGAATTATTTGATAGTTTGAATGCTTATTTAAAAGAATCTGAAAATGGCGGGAAGGAGCTTACACTAGAGCAAAAAGATTATCTATGGAGTACTACAGTTAAGGTAATTAAAGATCCAGGGGTAAGTTCTACTGCTGCTACTAATACTGGTAATGCTGCTACTACTACTACT
>JBMOEX010000151.1:0-2980 GCA_049314535.1 Vampirovibriophyceae bacterium
CCCCTCCATTCAAATGGTTAGGGCAGCAGGTTTAGCGCAAGTTGAGGTGACGCATTAGCTTGTCCAAGCATAGCCGCAGCTGTTTGCTGTAGTATCTGACCTCTAGTGAATTCTGCACTTTCGGAAGCGACATCTACATCTTGAACTCTAGATCTAGCACCTTGTAAGCTTTCAGAATATTTATCTAGATACTCCATACTAGAACTCAAGGCATTTTCATAGGCACCACTCTGCGATCTCATTCTAGAGACGTTTTTAATCATGGCATCCAATTTACTCAGAGCAGTTGATGTTGCGGTTGCGCTTGTAGTACCACTTAAAGTTTTAACGCTTGTAGAGCCTACAGTGAAGGTACTTAGGGCGATGGCACCTTCTCCAAGCGAGCCAGAACCTGTTGAAGTGAAATCGATAAAGAAGCCTGCATTTGCTACGGTACCTGCTGCAGTTTTAAGTACTAAGGTATTACCATCATTCACTCCATTCTGCAAAGTTATATCAGCAGTACTTCGTAACAGGGAGACACCATTAAAGGTGGCATTTGCGCCCATATCGTTAATGGCAGTTACTCTTTCATTAATTTCTCTTTGTATGGCATCTTTTTCGTCATTGCCGTTAGTACCGTTTGCAGCTTGAACAGTAAGTTCTCGAATTCTTTGTAAATTATCCTGTACTACTCCTAGAGCTCCATCAATGGTAGAAATCATAGCAAGCCCGTCACCAATGTTTCTTTGGGCCTGATTCATACCTTGAATTAAAGTGGTCGCTTTTTGAGATATAGATAGTCCAGCTGCATCATCACCAGCTCGATTGATTCTAGAACCCGTTGATAGTTTCTCAAGAGACTCTTTCATCATCGCAGTGTTTTTTCGTAATGTTCTTTGAGCAAAAAGACTTTGTGTATTCGTATTAACTGTAATTCCCATTGTTTATTTCTCCTTCTTGTGTATTCTTCTTCTGAGTTCTATATCGGTCGAATAGTGGAGAAACTTGAATATCTTTTTGTAAATTCTCGATCAAACGCTCTAGTAATAATCTTTTGATGAAGTGCAAAAAAAACAAGCCAGTGGCTTTTGGCTACTGGCTTGAATTGTAACTAATCTGTCGTAAGAAAGGAATTTTATTACTGACAAGTTTTTGTATCGGCTGTTTAGTATAGATTCTATAGTCTATTTTAAATAAATTATTCTAAATTATTTGGATGGTTTTTTGCGAAATATAGTCAGCTGAAATTAGTTATCTATTTTCTACATATTGGAGTAATGTGATTCAGCACTTATGGCTTTAGATTTAGCTCAAGTATTGCAGATTCATCTCGCTGGTGATTTAGCTCTAGCAGAGAAAGCATATCGTTATCTTCTGCAGGAGCCTAATCCAGGCACTTTAGTTTTAGTAAATTTAGCTGCGATCTGTTCAGATTCTGGACGCACAGAAGAAGCTAGTGCTTTGCTGAAAAGGGTTCTGCTTGCTGATCCTGATTCCTACGATGCTTACTATAATTTAGGGAATATTTTGCAGAATGAAAAAAAGCATAATGAGGCAGTTGATTTTTATCGTCAAGCTATTAGGCTTAATAAAACCTTTTTTCAAGCCCATTATAATCTTGGAAATAGTTTATTAAGCTTGGGAAATATTGTAGAAGCTATATTTCATTATGAAGAAGCTTTGTTGTATGAGCCTAATCATTATAATGCTCGTATTAATTTAGCTATGGCTCTGTTATTATCGGGTCAATTCGAGAGAGGGTGGAATGAGTATGAATACCGTTTTCTTGCAGAATCAAATATTATTTCTCCACCGTCAAGTCTTGAAAAATGGGATGAAGATTTTTTATTTCGTGGAACGCTTCTCTTGGTTTATGAACAGGGTTTGGGTGATACGATTCAGTTTTCACGCTATCTCCAGAATCTAAAAAATAAAGGAATGAAGGTGGCTTTGTGGTTGCAGAAGCCACTGAAAAAATTGTTTGAAGGTTTAGATTCAGAAATATTTATATACAGTGCCGAGAATTATGCTGATTTAGATTTATCTAACACGCGTTGGTTTCCATTGATGAGTTTACCTCGTCTCTTTAAAACTAATTTACAGAATATACCTTCACCAACATCATTGCCTGTGCCGTTAGAGCGTCAGCAATATTGGAAAGCCGTTCTTGGCTCTCGTTCTAAGTTTAGAATAGCTTTGGCTTGGCAAGGTAATCCTGAACAGGAAAAGCGTAAGTCAAGAGGAAGATCTTTTTCTCTGGAGTCTTTAGCAGTATTAGCTAAATTAGCAGATGTAGAATTTATCTCTTTGCAGAAATTAGCTGGCAGTGAGCAGCTTGATCATTGTTCATTTAGAAATAAATTTATTCATTCTCAGGAAGAAATTTCACAGAGTATGGATTTTTTAGATACGGCTGCGATAATGCAATTGTGTGATTTAGTTATCACCTCAGATACTTCTATCGCTCATTTGGCGGGGACGCTAAATATAAAAACTTGGCTTGCTTTAAAAAAAATACCAGAATGGCGTTGGTTACTAGAAACAGATAAAACGCCTTGGTATTCATCCTTGACTTTATTTAGGCAGAGCGAAGATGATAATTGGGATGAGGTTTTTATGAAGATGGCGTTAGAATTAAAAAACACTCTAAACGTTTCCATTTAGAGTGTTTCGGTGTGTGTGGGTGTGTGGAAAATTGTTACCTGTACTGGTTTTAGCGTCCGCCAGTCCCAGTGATTAAATTTAAGGCTGTTTGTTGAGAATTACTAACCATGCCGAAAGCTTTTGCTTGCATCTGTAAGACAGTCCTGTCTGACATTAGCCGAGAGACTACACTTCCGATATCAGCATCCCCGATCTGTGATTTAGCTGCTTGAAGACTAGTATTATAGTTATCGTTATAATCCATAGTACTGTCTAAGGAATTACGACTAGCCCCTAACTCACTTCGCATACGTGATACGTTGTCTATCATCTGATCTAAGCCGCTTAGAGGGCT
>JBMOEX010000152.1:0-2955 GCA_049314535.1 Vampirovibriophyceae bacterium
AAAGGTTTAATCTATATACGTTTCTAGCTGCTGGCTTTTTCTTAATATTGGGTGTAAAATGCATCTATAAAGGCTTAGATGTTCTGGAACACTCTATCGAAAAGGAAATATTATGCTAAACAGTGATATAGATGTTTTTTATGCAAGTTTTTTTCTGATCTCATCAATACTCGCAGCAGTATATTTTTTATATAAGAAGTTCTCATTAATTAACGAGGATGAAAACACGAACCCCTAGGCGTGTAGTATTCATACTAATTTAGTACAATTAATAGCGAATGAATACTACTCTCCCTTTTAAAGCCAGCTATGATTTCACTGAAACAGAAGAAAAATGGTTAGCCGTTTGGTTAGATAAAAAAATCTTCCAAGTAAATAAAGACCTAAATAATGGTCGTGAAGTTTTTAGTATAGCCCTGCCACCGCCTAATGTTACGGGGGAGCTACATATGGGGCATGCCTTGGGTGGAACTATACAGGATGTATTAATTCGCTATCATCGTATGCATGGCTATGATGTTCACTGGCAGATCGGTTCAGATCATGCTGGTATCGGAACACAGTTAGTCGTAGAAAAAAAACTTAAGAGTGAAGAGAAGCTTAGAAAGGAAGATTTAGGCAGAGAAGCTTTTCTAGAAAGAATCCAAGCTTGGAAGGAACAGTCTGGTAATCAGATTCTTGAGCAGATGAAAAGGCTCGGCTTTAGTCCAGATTATGATCGCACTCGCTATACTATGGACACGGAATACCAAGAAGCGGTGCTGGCAGCTTTTAAAAAGTATCATGCGGAAGGCTATATATATAAAGGGAAACGCTTAACGAATTGGTGTCCTAAATGTTTAACCTCTCTTTCTGACTTGGAGATAGAAGAATCTGCTAAAACTAAAAAGCTCTATGAAATTAAATATAAATTAGAAAAGCCTTATGGTGAGCATGAGGACGACGAAAACGCAGAAATTGGAGTTCCGCAACAGTACTTAATAGTAGCGACGACTAGACCAGAGACTATGTTCGGTGATACGGCTGTAGCTATTAATCCAGGCGATGAAAGATATTTAAATTTAATTAATGAAATAAAGTCTAAACCTAATTCTGTAAAGGTTTTAATACCATTTATTAATAAAGCTATTCCAGTTATATTAGATGAACAGGTTAAATTAGATTTTGGAACTGGAGCTTTGAAAGTCACCCCAGCTCATGATTTTAACGATAACCTTATAGGGAAAAGGCATGGGCTTGCTGAGCTGAATATATTTAATGATAAAGCTGAGCTTTTAGCTATAGATGAGGTTCCTACTGAGTTTCAAGGGCTAGATAGATATAAGGCAAGAACTGCTGTAGAGGAGGCTTTAGCTTTAAACGAGGCTTTAGTGAAGGTTACAGAATATACAGGGACTGAAAGTTTGCATGATAGATGTAATACTGAAATAGAGCCAGCCTTAAGTGATCAGTGGTATTTAAGCATGAAGCAGCTTGCTGAAATGGCTTTAAATAGAGTTACTAAAGATCCAGATAAAAAATTACCTGATTCGAAGAGAACTGATTTTATTCCTGAGAGATACGAAGAGCCTTTTAAAGCGTGGCTTGAAAACATTCAGGACTGGTGTATTAGCCGTCAGATATGGTGGGGGCATCAGATTCCTATTGAAGGCGAAACAGATGTATTAGATACCTGGTTTAGTAGTGCATTGTGGCCGTTTATTAGTATGGCTGATGATGAAGCCGTGCTTAAGAAGTACTACCCGACTACTGTTTTAGCTACTGCAAGAGAAATTATTAATCTCTGGGTAACTAGAATGATATTTTCTAGTGAATTCTTTAGGCAGGAAAAGGCTTTCAGTAAAGTGCTGATTCACCCAGTAGTTCAGACACCAGATGGTAAAAGGATGAGTAAGTCTAAAGGTAATGCTATAGATCCATTACTTTTAGTTAGAAATTATGGTGCTGATGCTTCTAGAATGTGGTACGCACAGGTAGGGGTTTTTTCTAGTCAGGATGTGCGTTTCCCAGGTAAATCTTTTCCAAGTAAAGAAGATCCGAAAGTGAAAGATTGGGAATGTGAGGTAATGGAGAAGTATAAACGCTTTGCTAATAAGCTTTATAACTCTGCGAAATTTACTTGCATGAATTTAGTCGAAGATCCTAGTTATAAAAGCACTGGAAAATTTAAAGTTAAGCCTATTTTTAACGCAGAAATTGGAGTTCGACAACAGTGCAATGAAATGACTTTTGCTGATAGATGGATACTCTATACATTAGAAGAAGTTTTATCTAAGGTTGCTGATGCTTTTGCTAGGTATGATATAGGTACTGCACAGGAGTTGATTTTTGATTTCACTTGGAATCATTTCTGTGACTGGTATATAGAGTTTTCTAAAATACAGGATAATTTAGAAATTAAAAATCAGGTGCTGTTTTATGTTTTAGCCTCTGCTGTTAGAGCTTTGCAGCCATTTATGCCATTCGTGACAGAAGAGATCTGGCAGAGTTTAATGCAGATCGTAGATTTTTCAGAAGTAGAGGACGATGGAAACGCAGAAATTGGAGATTGCGAGCAGTCCCAAAGTGAATATTTTACGGATGAGTATAAAGCTAAGCCCTATGTGGCTTTCGCCAAATTTCCTGAAGATCAAAAAGGGCAGATAGCTTTTCTTAGAGCTGTACTCGCTGAAACGAAGGGCGTAGATGCTTTGCAAGAAAAAGCAAATGTCATTTGGTCAATGAAATTAGCGACTGAAATCATCTCTAAAATTAGAAATACTAGGCAGAGTTTAAATATTTCTTGGAGCGATGAAATTAAGTTATTTATATCTAATCCTAGTGAAGCAGATATTTCTACCTTAATTGAAATTCGCCCTTATATAAAAAGAATAGCTAAATGCTCAGATATATTTATAGATGAGGCTGTCCCAGAAAAGCCTTTAAGTAGTTTTATTATTAAATCAGAAAACGCAG
>JBMOEX010000153.1:0-2875 GCA_049314535.1 Vampirovibriophyceae bacterium
CATTATAATTACAGCCGTTTAAAGGCTTTTGGTGAAAAGCTGTCAGTGAAAGGTTTTTCGGTTTTTACTACTGATGCTTATGATGATGGCTCTCACGTTCATTCGAGGTTTTTTACTCCTTATTATGATGTGATAGAAGACCCTGTTACTGGCTCTGCTAATGCACCTCTTGCGGTGTATTTAGTGAAGAATCATTTAGTAAAAGGCAGTTTGCCTTTGTTTATTAAGGCAGAACAGGGTGATATTCTTCGCAGAAGAGGGCGTTTAGAGGTAAGAGTTTTTACAGATAAGGACGATGAAAACGCAGAAATTGAAACTGGCGAGCAGTCCCATGAGGTAGGGGAAATAAAAGCTGAATTAATAGGTGAAGCTGTTACTGTACTAGTTGGGGAGATGTTCTTAGTTTAATTAAACCTTAACGTGAGAGCTTAGTATCACTCACTGTTAATTCCAATTTAACTATAAAATGTTAGCCTGCCAGGGAGGTCGTTAAGGTATGAATTCTATTAATCCTGCAGCATCAAGCCCTGTAAATACTGTACAACAGTTAACTCAGCTACAGACCCAAAATAGTGTTGCTGCACAAAATGCTGTGACTACCGATGTCGATTCTACTGCTAATCGTATTCAAGATACTCGCGACAATATAAACGTTAACAGATCTGGTGGGGATAATGCTCTTAAGTCTACAGGTGTTAATATGGCGAAGATGGATATAAGTCTTTCACAGACTGAGCTTATTGTTTATGATGGGGAGCTTTCTTCAGCGAATATTGAACTTCAGGGAGTCAGAGCTCAATTGCTTTCCAAAAAAGCTGATGCGATGGCAGAGGAAGCTCGTACTGTAGCAAGCCAAAATGCAAAGTTTACTGAACGTTATCAATCAGCATTTACTAATCTTTGGGATAAAGATAAGGACGGTACTTTAAGTACTGCCGACGTCACATCATTTGGTTGGAAAGCCGCGGATTGGAATAAGCATGTGCTTAAGCACGATAAGAGTGGTGATGGAAAAATGGACTTTGATGAACTGCTGAGTGTTTGGAGGCAGTTTGATACGAATAAGGATGGTAATTTAGAGGGCACATTTGGGATGAAGGATGGTGCTTTAGATGCCACTACTACCACCGGTGAAATGGGAGTTTATTTCCGTGGTGATTATAGTAAAGTCTCTGATTCTATTGTTGATAAAAATTCTCCAATTAGGCTCGAGATTAATACACTTGAGAATAAAGAAAAAGATTACAAAGCCGCAATTACAAGATTAATGCCTTTAAGGGCAGCTGCAGAATCAAATTTAGTGAACGCACATGCGGATTTAATTAATTACGAAGCGATGGATGATTCTGAACTCACAGATGATCCGTCAACCAGAAAAAGCATGGAACAAAATAGCCTTGTTTTAGCCCGTCGTGCTAATAATTTAGGGTCTTTTATGGCTACTAGTTCTTTAGTCCAAGCGACTGATTTTGATGAATTAGGTGTATCAGAAGCAGATATGCTTAGAGGTGAAGTTAGTGCTCATAGGCGTTTCCGTATGAATACAATTGGTTATATTGATAAGGGATTAGAACGTACAGATACTCGCAATGATGCGACTGCAAAGTTAATTTCTGGTTTGGCTCGGCTGGCAGAGGCTTCTGCTTTTGAGGAGAAATCTATTCAATGTGAAATTTTAGCTAAAGAAGTAAGAAAATGATTATATATTCATTGCTTAGGTAGATTCTTGTATCTATTGTCTCTAGTATAATTAAACTTAAATGTGCGGTATCGTTTCCTATGTCGGTGAAGAGCCTAAGGCTACTCGTTTATTATTACAGGGTTTAAAGAGCCTAGAATATAGGGGCTATGATTCCTCTGGAATCGCTCTGCTAAACGATACTCTTTCGGTGTATAAAAATAAAGGTAAAATTTTAGACCTTGAAAAATCTCTGAGCACGCTCTCTGATGAGGAAAGAGAGAAACTAGATCAAAGTATTTGTGGCATAGGACATACTCGCTGGGCGACTCATGGTGAGCCTAGTGACATAAATGCTCACCCACATATGGATAGTGATGGGACTATCGCGGTCGTGCATAACGGTATTATTCGTAACTATGTTAAATTAAAAAAAGAGCTTATTTATAAAGGTTACACTTTTAAAAGTGATACTGACACTGAGGTTATAGCGAATCTCTTTTCATATATTCGTAAAGATCTAATCGCTAAGGGTGAATACGAAGATTTTTTAGCTATGCGTCTGCTTTCTTCTAGGCTAGAGGGTAGTTATGCCTTAGCTATTTTATTAAATGAATCTGTGAATCCTAATAGTACTCAGCCTGCTAAAAGAATTCTTTTAGCTAAGCATGAGTCTCCTTTAGTAATAGGGGTTGGGCAGTCAGAGAACTTTGCAGCGAGTGACAGTGACACGGTTTTGCAGTTTACAGATAGTATTATTCGTCTTGCTGATTGTGAATTTGCGGTTATTAGTAAGAACACTATTGATATTCAGGACTTCGAGGGAAATGTGATTAAGCCAGTAATCGAAGTTTTAAAGAAAAATGATTCTTTAATGGATAAAAAAGGCTATAAGCACTTTTTACTAAAAGAGATTAATGAGCAGCCAACGGTTTTGTCTAAGATGCTCAGTCTTGTAGAAGACAGTACTTATGAGAGTTTTAAGTTGATTAATTTTAATATTAATTTTGCTGAAATTGAAAAGATTTACTGTATAGCCTGTGGCTCAGCTTACCACTCAGCTCAAGCACTTAAATATGTATTAGGCTCATGGTGCAGTTTACCAGTAGATGTTATAGTCGCAAGTGAGTTTAATTTTCAGCATAAGCTAATCGGTGCAAGGGATTTAGTCATAGGCGTAAGCCAATCTGGTGAAAC
>JBMOEX010000154.1:0-2873 GCA_049314535.1 Vampirovibriophyceae bacterium
CAAAATGGCTACCATTAATTATTTTCCATTGAACTTGGTATCCAAGATCATTTTTAAGTGTTTCTAATATAGTGCGAAACGTGTTCCCTTTATCGTGAGAGCATAAGTTCTTCACATTCTCAAGTAAAAAAGCCTTCGGTCGTCTCGCGGCAATTATTCTTGCTACATCAAAAAAAGAGTGCCTTGTGTTGTACATTCAAAACCATGTGGCTTACCTAATGAATTTTTCTTACTTACACCAGCTATGGAAAAAGGTTGACAGGGGAATCCTGCAAGTAGAACATCGTGCTTTGGTATCTCAGAAATATTGCAAGAGACGATATCTCCAATCAGGGGGTGATTATCTCTGAAATTTTCAAGATAAGTTTGTTGACTAAATTTGTTCCATTCCGAGGTGAAAATACATTCACCACCCGCAGATTCAAAACCTAAGCGGATACCACCGATTCCAGCAAATAAATCAATAAATGTAAAACTATTATTTTGTGTTTTTTTCTTCATTGGATATTTTCTCCGATGTCATAGTGACGTTATCTCATAGAATAAAAACGTGATTAGCACATTGCGCAGAGGGCTCCACCATTTTTTAGTCAGTGATAAAGTCTACTCCATAAGGTGTATTTTCTTTGATCCTTGAGCCAAATAGGCTTTTGGGGGTATATTGCGAGAAGAATATTATGGCTTTAGACGATAAGACTTTAGGTAAGTTTGTTGAATTATTAAATAATCTAAGCCAGGCTTTTGGGGCGAACCTCTCTCAGCTTCTTAACGTTGAGGTGAGCATGAGTTTTGATGGGTTGATGGAACCCATGATCGTTGATGGTGATTATAATATAGCCAATCAGGCTATTTCAGTATTCGCTGATATTAATGGTGGTGAATCTGGGAGCATAGCTTATATCGCTGATGTTAATGATGCGATTATCGTCGCTGATTTAATGGCTGGTGGTAGTGGTGATGTTGCTGGTAAATCTTTTGAGGCTATAGAACAAGCTGCTTTTTCTGAATCATTAGCTCAATCTACACTCGCTATTATTCATAAGCTGAAAGCTCTGGTTGTTGGTTTAGATGTAGAGTTAAATGATTTTAAAAATGTTTTAATTGACCAAACTAATCCAGATTCGTTAAGGCATGATTTAGTTCCAACTGATTATACGAGCTTTGCTTTTAGTGTTCAGATTGCCGATGTTGTTAATTCATCTTTTTACTTAAACCTTGCTGATGTTTTCATTAAGCGAGTAATTACGCTAGCTGATATTAAAAATCCTAAATTAGCGAATAAAAACTCTGTATCTGAAGTCGAATTCGCTCAGATGAACCACACTGTAAGCAGTGCTGAAATTTATGAAAAGAAAAATTTAAATTTATTATTAGATATCAAACTTGGTCTAATCGTTGAGCTTGGGCGCTCTGAAATGCAGCTTAGAGATATTTTAAAATTAACCAAAGGATCTGTAATCGAGTTAGACCGCTTATCTGGAGAGCCAGTAGATCTGTTTGTAAATAATAAAATTATTGCAAGGGGTGAAGTTGTGGTTATTGATGACAGCTTCGGTTTGCGTATAACTCAGCTTGCAGGTAATATTGAGTTATCGTCTGAGCTAGGGCTGACAGTTGGTGCATAAGTCTAATCAAGATACATCTTTAAATCCATTTACTTCAGAGGAAGCCTCGGAAAATTATTCTAATGCGAATTTTTTATATGAACAGAGTGCTAGGCATGCTGTAGATTTTTTCTCTCCAGTGATCGGTGACCCGAATTCTAAAATCATCGATCTAGGGGCTGGAACTGGTGTCTCTGCCATGATTTTAATAGAGAAGGGCGCTAAAAACCTTACTTTAATAGATCCCTCTGCTGCAATGCTGCAGCAGGCAGAAAAAAAGTTTTCCACCACGGCGTCTTATATTCAAGCAGGTGCTGAAGACTTTGCTGTGCATTTTAATCATGATGTGGATGTGATTTATGCTTTAAACTGTTTTCATTTGTTTGGCGACATAGGAGCTATATTTGAAGAGATAAAAAAAGCATCTAAGCCTAACGCACATTTTATATTTAACGTTTCTATGCCTTCTTTTTGTTTTGGGCTTATGCCTGAAGATGAGTATGCTTGCGTAAAAGCTAATCGAGATTTTTATAATAATTTAGCTCTAGTCAGTGATTCTCCTTTGATCGGGAATACGGTAAGGCTTTTTGATAGATTACTTAATGAAGATTTTGAAGGTTTAGTAAATAAAGCTGTTATGACCGAGCTCATAAATTCTTATGGCTTAAAGTTGGGGAAATACGCTGAATATGCGATAGAAGGTGATTCTAAAGCTCAAAAAATAATATGGGAATTAATTAGTACTTGTTTAATTCCAGTGAAAGAAGAAAGATTAGATTTTCTAAATAATCAAAAAGCTCCAGAAAAAATGTTCTTTAGGCAGGCGTTTTTTGATATTTTAGTTAATAATGACTGATTTTGATTTTACGGGTAAAGTTACTAGCGTTGTTTCGTTTCTAATATTTATGTGGCTTTGCACTAATTTCCTTATTAATAAGGTGAAAAGTGGTGAATGGAAGATTCCTAAATTCTTGGATAATTTTGTAAGGATTAAAAGCACCTTTAGTAATGCCGATAAGCGTTATAAAATAAATATCATCCAAAGAGAGATTTTACCTGATGGTAGTGAGATTTTAATTCTTGCTGTTGATAATCGTAGAATATTATTGTCTCGCTCTCTTAATCAAGGAATTCGTTATCTTACAGATTTAGAGACCGAAAATTTAGTAGTTGAAAAAACTTTAACTGACTTGGAAAATATAGAAGCTTTTAAATAATTCTTAAGAAGCTTTGAAGTTTTTTGACAAGCCTTGATTAATTGTTATAATT
>JBMOEX010000155.1:0-2743 GCA_049314535.1 Vampirovibriophyceae bacterium
AAGCATCATGCTTAATAATATGGAGCCGAAAATTAATTTTAAGGGCTGTATCAAGAAGAACATACTTGCTTGTGGCAGTATTTTGGAAACCAGAGTAGTAAAGAGGTCTAGCACTAATAATATGCCTACAAATGGCAGAGTTAGTTCTAAAGCATAGAGAAATATTTTCCCAAATATTGGTAAGAACTGAGACATAAGTAACCCAATATCTAATTCAAATTTATTAATCGGTAAAATCTCATAACTCTTAGAGAGCATGAAAAGTACTATATAAAAGCCATTGGCTTTTAGGAAGACGAAATTTGCGGTGAAGATTAGTATGTTTGTCATCGGGCTTACTTGAGCTTGCACAGTCGGATCGAATAAAGAGGCAGCACTCTGCCCCATCTGTGTACTTGCAAGCTGACCCATAGTCGCTATTGCATCAAAGACTACACTGAAAAAGAAACCTATAAAAAAGCCGATAAGTAATTCAAAGGACAGAGCTATTAATAAATGCCAGCTATCTAATGGTAAAACACTGTTAGAGGTACTCATCGCTTGAGAATAGAGGACAGTGCCAAGCATAATTGATAAGCCGATTTTGTATTGAGCTGGGATCTGACCTTTTGATAGGATCGGCATGATCAGCATCATGCCACCTACTCTTGACATAACAAGAAAGAAATTAAGAATGATTTCTATAGTAATAAATTCAATATTAAAATTCATTTCTTGTAAGACCTTTCGTCTTTTTAATTTCTATTCTCTTAAATCGTTTCACAGAGCTGAATCCCTTTGCTGGTGCCTAAGTGGCTGAGCCTTTCGTGTGTGATGTTAATTATTTTAATGGCATCTTCATAGCTGCGAATGCCGCCAGCTGCTTTGATCTGGACGAAAGGTTCTTTATCGTAAAGGTCTAAAAGATTTTTTATTTTACGAATAAGTTCAGGGTTAGCTTGAGCTTCTAAGCCTTTAACCTCGATAAAGCCAGTAGAGTTTTTATATGAAATATTTATCTTAAGTGAGGAATTTAGTTTTTCTTTTCTCTGTTTATAGTAGTGAGCGACACGGGCTAGAATCTCTACGGAATATTTTAACTGTTCATCATTTAGTAATTCACAGGAGAAAATGGGTTTTAAGCAGATATGTAAGTCTTCTAGATTTTCATATTTATTAGTGAATAAAGATTCTAAATCAAAGATTTTATCGATAATAGATGTTAAATCCTCGTAAATAGGATTTACGGTTATGGGAACTTCATTTAAAAGATATTTAGGGTTCATTACTGGATCAAGCTCTAAAGCGCCGTCCCTAAGAGCGATTTTACATTCTTCTAAAAGAGTTGCCCTTTCTGTTTTCAGAAAAAAATTTTCAATCAATTCGTCTAATTTATCTTTGCCTGGATCATAGGAAATTTTATTTTCAGGAAAGGATATGACGGCAGAACATCTATAGACTGGTGCTAGATCCTTTACGAAGGCTGGTCTTATACAGATGGAATTAAACCTGTAGGCGACTGCCTCTTTCGCTAGTATCAATAAAGAATCTGGGCTTGCATGAATATCAAGTTTCGTATGATCTATAAGATGATTAATAGTTTGTGTAATCATTTAAACTTATTATCGCAGTCTTGCTATTATCGTTCAAATATAAATCTGTTTAAGACTATTAAGTTTAAATAGACTATGAGTTGGTAAATTAATATGGCAAGCCAAGAAATTATTGTAATTAAGATCGGGACTTCATCTATTACAGATATTAAATCTGGTGTAGATTACAAGACCATTAATCTGCTCGCAAAAGCAGTCGCTGAGCTTAAAGCCCAAGGACATACTTTAGTAATAGTGAGCTCTGGGGCTATGAGCTTAGGTATCTGTAAATTAGGTTTAGATCATTCTCATTCAGGTAATGTCGCTTATAAACAAGCCCTAACTTCAGTAGGACAGGTAAGTTTGATGAATGCCTACGACAATATTTTTAAATACTATGGCTATAGTGTGGGGCAAGTGCTGATTACACATAAAGGTCTAGACGATAAAGAGCGTAATGACTGTATTAAAGGTACTTTTGAAAATATTTTTAAATTAGGAGTTATACCAGTAGTTAACGCGAATGATACTGTAACTTCTGAAGAGCTCGCTTACGGTGACAATGACAGCCTTTCAGCTAGAGTCGCGGTATTGCTGCAAGCTCAAAAGCTTATATTCATTACTGATGCTGGCGGCTTCTATGATAAAGACCCACACTTAGACAGCTCAGCGAAGCTAATAGAGAGAGTTACAGATATAGATGATTATATTTATTCCTTAGCTGGTGAAAGCAGTACGAAAGTTGGGCTAGGTGGCATGAAAAGTAAAGTAGAAGCAGCTCGTATCTGTATGGATGATAAAGTTAGGCTTTTAATTACTGGTAAGAAAGAGATTTCTAAGCTTGGGAATCTTTATGATTCTGATGTTAAGATCAAGGGGACTTGGTTTTATAAATAGATAGCTGGAATGACGTAAATTTTTTCTGAAATTTTATAGACTTCATCACCGTTATTAATTACTATTCCATATTTGCAGTTATGCTCTTCTATGAAATTTTTTAGGCTTATTAATGATTTATTTTCGATGCGGGTTCCAGATTTAATCTCAATCGGTATTAAGCCAACTTTGCTTTCTATGATTAAATCTATTTCAGCTTGATGATGTGTGCGATAAAAATAGAAATTACTTTTAATTAATTTCACTTGAAATTTTTTAATTAACTGTTCTATAAC
>JBMOEX010000156.1:0-2742 GCA_049314535.1 Vampirovibriophyceae bacterium
GGCTTCGGTCAATGCTGGAAGATTAATATAAATTAAAGTGTTCAAGATAAGCCTTTCTGCTGGGCTTTTTCAAAGCATTCAAAGCCTAAAATCATTATTAAGATTCGTATTGCGAATTCATAAATCTTCCTATGCCCTCTGAGTTATAGTAAATGAGAGGGATTTAACTTTATAGCTTGGAACAAGCACAGATCAAAATAAGAAGATATGAGGTTTTTAGAGATTTTTTGAAAGTCTGTACCTTTAGTTTAATCCTAGAAGTTTAGATAATAATTTCTAGATGGGGCTTTGGGTGGGGAATAATACCATTCTGGAAAATTCTTTGGAGTCCCAAGCAGTCCGAAACTAGGACTGCGCAAGGGACATACTAAAAGTCTTTTTCAGATTAAATGGTATTTTGATATAAAATTAGAAGCTTACTGATACAGTTTTCTATTCTTCTGTATAATCTAGCTGTGAAGTCTTGTAGTCTACATACATCCCAAATAGCGGTAGAGCTATAACTAAAAGTCCTGCAGCGAAGCTAATAAGTCCTAAATAAAACATTATTTTCCCCTTATATAAAAATATCTTATCACTATCATTAAGACACCCATTAGAAACAGTACCCCAGACTGAATCAATCTTACCCAATCACTCGCAGACAAACAAAGTACTTCACCTAAAAAATACCTTAAAATCCACTGCCCTAGAGGCTGAGAAGTGGCGGTAAAAGATATTAACATTAGAGGATCAGTAAAATTTCTTGATCTATTATCATCCTTTCTAAAAATCAGTCTCATGAAAAATAATTCTGACTTAAACTATCGGAATTTTTAAGGGGTCATTTTTCCCCAAAAGTTTAAAAATCGTAAGTAAATAAAAGCTCGTGGGAGTTAATCCTGATCGTCTTCTTTCATGGCTTCGTGTTCAGATTTAATGAGGAAGATAGCAAAAGCAGTTACTGCTAGCACTCCAAATATACTATAACTTAATAAAACAGTTTCTCCGCTCATACTTCATCTCCTTTTACTAGAATATATATACCATGCAGTAGTGACCAATAGACCTATTCCAAGCATTATCGCAGAGAATAACAACCTGTCATAATTAACTTTCTCGATATCATCTATCTCTGCTAGTGCATACTTTAGAATCCATTGACCTAAAGGCTGGGAAAATCCTGCTAATAACATCAACATACACGGGTCTATAAAACCCAATCTGTGATTAAATTTTCTATTCCTTCCTTTACGCCGCTTTAGCTCAGCACCATATTTACTAAAATTTCCTTCCACCATGAAATCTAATCATGATAGTTTTACAGAAAATTTATAAGGGGTCAAAAGTCCTCAGAAATTTAAAATCGTAAGTAAATAAAAGCGCAGGAATTAATCCTGATCGTCTTCTTTCATTGCTTCATGCTCTGATTTAATGAAATAAAAAAACATTCCCGCTAAGCTTAAAAGCACAAAAACAAACGTCAAAGGAAAAACCACATCTGGATTCATTTATTACTCCTTGATAATTTATACCATACGATACTCAGAGTTAAACCAAAGATAAAACTCACTAGAGATAAAGTGAATTTAAAATAATTCATTGACTTAAAGTCTTCGATCTCGTTGAGCATATATCTTAAAAGCCACTGGCCTAGAGGCTGCAACAAGGCTGTAAAGATTACTAGCGCTAAAGTATCTATATAACTATATCTGTCTGTAGATCTCCGAGTGCCTCGCTTCAGCCTACTTTGCTTATCTTTAAAATTTCCTTCCACCGAAATCTAATCATGATATTTTTACAGAAAATTTATAAGGGGTCAAAAGTCCTCAGGAATTTAAAAATCGCAGAGCTTTTATTTAGTATCTTTAGATTTAAAAAACTTCTTCTTAGGTAAATTAGGATCACGCAATATATGCAGTATGGAGAAATAAAGAAACATCGCCATCGCCAAAATTATTATATAACTGAAATCTGTCTTAATCAGTAAATCCGTCATCACTCGCTCCTTCATTTGCTAAGTCAGTATTTTCTGCCACCGCATAAACTTTATCTATGCATTTTAAGCCACATAGTGACAAAAATACAGAAGCAAATATGCCTACTAGAGAGAGTTTATCCGAAAAATAACTTTTGTCAATAATACCCATAAAGATAATCGTACTCATCGGGCTAAGGAGTGCTATACCTAAAGACTTTATCAAATCGATTCTTAATTCATTAAGCTTCCGGAATTTCCTCATTCACCTCATCTTAAAAAATCTCACTGGAATTTTTAAGGGGTCAAAAGTCCTCAGAGATTTAAAAGTCGCAGAGCTTTTATTTAGTATCTTTAGATTTAAAAAACTTCTTCTTCGGTAAATTAGGATCGCGCAGAATATGTAATATAGAAAAATACATAAACATAGCGATACTTAAAATTATAATGTAACCATAACTAGTCTCAAACGGATTTATCATCATCACCTCTTTCATTTAATAAATCAAAGCTTTCTGCTATTGTGTAAACTTTGCTTATACATTTTAACCCACATATTAATAAAAACAAAGCTGTCAGTAAACCCTCTAGTCCTATTTTATTTACAAGATAGCTTCGATCTACAGCAGTCATGAAAACAATCGTAGCTATCGGACTACAAAGCCCTATACCCAAAGACTTTATCAAATCGATTCTTAATTCACTGAGCTTCTGAAACTTCCTCATTCACCTCATCTTAAAAAATCTCACTGAAATTTTTAAGGGGTCAAAAGTCCTCAACCATC
>JBMOEX010000157.1:0-2719 GCA_049314535.1 Vampirovibriophyceae bacterium
CCAAAATTGGTTTTTGCAAATCTCGCCCTAAGAAACTCTAATGATTATCATGGTGAAGCTACTAATTTAGGAATCAATGAGAACAGTCTTAATTTAAGTATAGAGAAGGTTTTAGAAATATTTAAACAAGATTTAGATGAGACCAGAGAGCAAGCAAAAGTTCGCAACCCTAAGTTAGTAAAGCTTTTAAATAAATTTATAGATAAAACTCAATTCAGGCAAGCTGATGCCACTAACATTAGAGATTTCTATATGTATGCCAGCATTAAAGGATATCAAGAAGAAGCTAATCAAGTTCTTATGAGGGGGATAGCTGCACAGAATGAAGATCCTCGCCACACTGATACTATAAATGTTTATATTCTAGATAAGTTATTTGCTTTTGCGGTAGAAGAAAAATTAATCGAAAATCCACAAGAATTTATTCAAGATATCCAAGATTGGAGAGAAGGAGCTAGGCTACCAAAGGATTTTAGCCATATTAATACTATCCTAAATCCACCACATTCTTTAAAAAGACTTCTAAATACCATCCAAGACATCATACGAAAAATTACCCCTAGTAAGAATGCAATAATTGACTCCGAAGAAAATGATGCAGCAGCTGCAACAGACCTCGTTGCAGCCCTAATTCAAATCCAAAAGAATCTTGGAATAAAGTATTTCGAAGAGAATGACTTAGATAGAATCAATGAAGCAATGCTTAATCATTTAAAAGCAGTAAAAGAAAAAGACTTTGACAGCTTTACGCAGCTCTTTGACCAAATTATCAATATGGGTGACAAAAAAAAATATCCAACACTAGGTAGTGAGATATTTGAAGAAGGCTTGTTCTTTTATAATAAACCCTTCGGTCTCTTTGATCTTAGTTATTTACTAGGATGCTTTACTGATAAGAATTCTAAATTTAACCAGAATCTATTCAAAGATTACGATAATAAGCAAAAAGATCAGAATGTAATACCAGAAGACTTACCAAGTGTGTATTTGAATATCAAGAATTTTGATCTCTACAATAAAGTCTTAAAGACTAATACCACAGATCCCTTACCTGAAGGCGATACAGTAAATTCCTTAGAAGCATTCCAGAAAAAACTGCAAATGAATGAATTAACTGATGAGTTGATCAGCAGCGTTATTGATAAATTACCTTTAGATGTATACAGTTCAAAAGAAATTGCAATTATTTACTTTCTACTCTGCGATGAAGGTCATATCAGTAATGCTAATCATTTACTAAATAGAAAAATCGAACAGCTTAATACCTTAAAAGAAAGTCAAGAAAAATATCATGAATATGCAGATATTTTAGAACTCTTTGGCTATGCGAAAAGTAAGGGTTTAATTCGTGAAGGTTCACTAAACCTAGATAATAAAGTATTAAAAACTTACTCTAAAATCCTAGAAAATCCACCAGGCAAGCTGGAAAAAGGTTTCAATGAGCTCTTAGAAATCATTCAAGATGAGAAAATAAATCCACATTATACTATCATCCTGCTGAATCAGCTCACGGGAAGCATCACTCAAGATGACAATGATGAAAACACATCATCTACAGTTAAACAAAAGTCTCACAGTGTCCAAGCAAAGGTAAAACAGGCACTAATGAATGATGAACAAAAAGAATTATTAACACAGGCTCTTAAACAACGGGTTTTCCTCAATGATAACGAAACAGAAGTCACTCAATTTCAAATAGAAAGGCAAAAAGAAAAAAGAGTAAATGAGCTTGCAGATTTATTAGAGCTAAGTAATCAATTATTAAGCTTAAAAATTTTCGATGCTAAGGATATAGAGCATCTACAAAAAGATTATGGTGACTGGAATATCATTGAACAAATCAATAAAGAAGATATCTCTGGTATTTTCAATGCTTCAATACAGGAGAGACTTTTCTCTAAAATCCCTGAGTATAAACTTGATAACGAAAATGACGTCCCCTTGTATATCCTTATAGGTAAAGCTTTTGAGAGTACTCGTACTTTAGGTAAGTTCAAAGAATTAAGCGAATTAGTAAATGAGACCCTAAAAGAAACTCCTATATTTCCAGGGGATGTAAAAAATGATTTAAAGCTTAGTCTGATGATATCTAATTATTTATTATTAGATAATTTTTTTAAATCTTCTAATGAAGATCATCTAAATGCAAATGAAAATAGCAATTCACCAGAAGATCTGCCACAGAACGAGTCTCAAACAGACTTGACTCCAAATGAAGTTCCCATAAATAGGCTGCTTCGCAAAAGGCGTTCACGCCGAGAAAATTTAAGCCCAAATCAGAGAAATGCTAGGAAAGAAGAAAGAGCAAGGGCGAAAATCAGAGACAGGGATTTCCAGGGTAGGGCATATGCTAAACCCAGTAGGCTTTTATCTGAAATCACCAGACCCTCTATTTATCAAGCTCCTGCATTAGATGGGAATAAAAATCTACTAGAGACAGCTTTCTACAGAATCTTTGAGAATTACAAAACTCTAAAAAGGCGTTATGAGGACTTTCCAGCTGCTGAGATAGATCCAGAAACCCTACAATTAGCCCGAAGAGCAGAAAATAGATTATTCGCGATTAAAGTTATTGATAAAAAGGTTTTTGCAGATAAAATGACTCTGAAAGTCTAAAGAAAACTGCTGCACAAGTCCATTCTCTACGTTTTCGTCGCCCTCCGCAATTACTCAATCTCAATCATGATTTCATTATGGCGCAAGAATGCTAGTGTCCATG
>JBMOEX010000158.1:0-2698 GCA_049314535.1 Vampirovibriophyceae bacterium
CCAGTGATTTGACCTGCGAAATAGATATCAGGATGAGTTTTTAAAGAAAGGTTTTCTGAAAGTAAGGTGGGGCTATTTAAAAATATATTTTGGTGCATAACGCCGTAACGTACTATATCTAAATTCTCTAAACCTGGGATCATTGAAAAAACTCGCTTTTGCTCTCCCCATTTAAGATTCGTCTGAAAACCGACTATGTTATAAAGTGAGCCTAAAACATTATCCTGCCTAAGCTGCACTACTGCATAGGGTTTCTCATTAGGACGGCGTGGATCTGTTAAACCGACAGGTTTTAAAGGACCGAATCTAAGAGTATCCTTTCCTCTTTCAGCTATCGCCTCGACTGGCATACAGCCTTCAAAATAACGCATATTTTCTTTCTCGAAATCTTGAAGCTCAGCTCTCTCAGCGCTTAATAAGGCTTCTTGAAATCTATAATATTGATCAGCACTATAAAATGGACAGTTAATATAATCATCAGTTTCACCTTTCCCATAACGAGAGGCTTTAAAAGCGATATCCATATTTATACTTTCGGCTGTAAGTATTGGGCTTGCAGCATCAAAAAAATTCAAGAAGTCCTTTCCTTGAGTGAGTTTCTGTATCTCTTGAGATAAATTAGGGCTAGTGAGGGGGCCTGAGGCGATGACAAGAAATTTATTTTTATTATATTCAGAATTAGCTTCTAAAACATCAGCAGGTATATTTACAAACTCTTCTCGAATAAGCTCTATATAAGGATTTACAGATATCACCTCAGAGATAATCTCCGCAAACTTATCTCTATCCACAGCCAAAGCCTGTCCTGCTGGTACTTTACTTTTTAAAGCAGAATTTATTATAAGGCTATCAAAAAGCTTCATCTCCTGAATTAAGACTCCACGAGCAGTGGTTAAAAACTCTGAACCTAAGCTGTTACTACAAACGAGTTCAGCGAAATTATTCGTGTGATGAGCTGGTGTTTTAACCTTAGGACGCATTTCATAGAGTTTTATCCTAATGTTTAGATCATAAGCTTTAGCAAATTTAGCGAGCTGAAAAGCAGTCTCAGTACCAGCCAGCCCAGCTCCTACTATAGTTATTTCGTGCACAGAGTTTCATTCTAGCAGAGATCACCCTATTAGAAGCCTTTGATAAAGCGTTGAGGCTGGTAGCCTATGTCTGCTTGGGACAGACCGCTGAGATCCATTAAATTAACTGTTCCAAAATGTATGCCATGCTCTTCAATATCTTGAAAAGCTTTTGAATATATGGATCCTTGTTGGGATACCGCTTCTAAAGCTATTTGAATAGAGCTGTTATTTACATAGGAAAGTGGGGACATCGTTAAGTCTTTATTTAAGAGCTTTTCTGCTGGATCATTTATCATAAGGACAGAGCCGATGCCTTCTACATTGTAAAAATTAGTGTTCCCTTCAATATTACTATTGACAATTATTGAGTTGATAAGACCCATTTGATTAATAAATATTCCTTTACTATTTTCAGAGCCTTTAAAATTAACATTCTCTAGTATACAGTGATTTAAAAGCCAATCATGGGAAGTCATTTCTTTGATATCTACATCTTTTATAGTGCAATTAATCATGTTTACACCATCCATTAAGGCTTTTTCCCAAATGCTTCTGCTTAGGTTGCAGTTGTGGAAAGTGGTTCCTTGCATTTTAGCTTCACTGAGTTTAACTTCACTTAAATCACAGTTATTGAAAGTAGTATTGTGAAGCTTAGCTCTAGATAAATCAGTTTTAATTAAGCGACATTCATTAAATACAGCTCCACTAAGATCCTTTCCTGAAAAATTTGCTGAATCGAGTGTAGCTTGATCAAACGATGCACCACCTAGAATAATTTCTAGCTTACTGAAATCTTTATTAGTGTGATTACCAGAGACTTTGGCTAAATTCTTTAAAGCAACTTGCTGATTTATAAGAGTGAGATTATAACCCAGTCTAGTATCGCCTGCTATTAGATCATTTGCTATGAGTCCAGCTGCCAGATTAATCTCCTGTTCATCTGGAATTACGACTGCTGGAGCATCTGGAGGAAGAAGGAGGGGAAGGGTATTTGTGGGGATAATTTTTTTATTAGGGTCTTTATAAGCAAGTATTTCTTCCAATGAACGTCTTTGAAATAAACCAATATTCTTTAAAATATGCTCTTTAACTCCAGGACTAATTCCCTCGAAAGTCTTTTGAATTTTTTCTATGGATTCTTGGTAGTATGCTTTATTTCTATCTCTATTTATAAGGCTTTGAAGTTTACTTGAGGGGAAGACATCCGATCCTATAACATCTAAATCCCTTGGTATGAATCGAGTATTGTTGTTAATTAGTGGAGGCTGTCCTTCTTCCCAGTAAACACCGCCTAGCTGAGTTTTTACTAGACTAGCACCATATAATACAGTGTTAGTTAAATTCGCGTTACTTAAATCCGCACCGTCTAAGACAGTATTTGTTAAATTAGCAGCAGCCAGGACGTTTGGGTTTCCATTCTTTAGCATTTTTAGCGATGCATTAAGTATCAGTTTTTCTATTTTTTTGTTAGCTTCCGCGTCGGATTGAGAGATGAATTTTTTAAAATCATCTGAGTCTAATATTTCTTTTGCAGTTATAAGTATGCGTTCAGCCATTTCGTCATCATGGTCTGATATTGCACGCATTAAAACGTTAGGCTTATTTTCGTCAGTTGAAGAGAGGAG
>JBMOEX010000159.1:0-2463 GCA_049314535.1 Vampirovibriophyceae bacterium
AAACTCCAAAAAACCTAACTACATTTTAGACTTCAACTCCAAAATACCCAAAAACTGGGTAAAATATTACTATTCAAGAAAGTATTTTAAAACCATGGATATAAAAAGAGAAGTAGAAATAGATAAGCTTCTAAAAAAAGACAAAGCCTTACTAATCTATGGTGCAAGGCAGGTTGGCAAAACTACTTTAGTTAAAAACTTTCTTCTCAAGAATAAATCTAAATTCAGGCAGCATACTGGAGAAGACATTCGACTACAGATTTTATTTAAAGACCTTTCAATAGCTGACTTAGACGAGTTTGTGGAAAATTTAGAAATTCTCATTATAGATGAAGCTCAAATTCTAGAGAATCTCGGCAGAGGAATTAAATTAATTTTAGATAGAAACCCAAAGCTAGCAGTAATATTAACAGGTTCATCTTCATTTGAATTAGCAAATCAGCTCAGCGAACCACTAACTGGCAGGAAAAAAACTCAGTGCCTCTTACCTCTTAGTATTAAAGAGCTTTCTCTTCATTATGAAAAATATGAAGTTAAACATAAACTAGAAGAATTATTACTCTATGGCTCATATCCAGAAATCATTACCACTGAAAATAAGCATGAGAAGAGAGAACTAATCCTTGAGATAGCTAATAGCTATTTATTTAAAGATATTCTGAGTTTTTTAAATCTAAAAAAAGCTGATGTCCTTTATAAATTAACAAAATTACTTGCTTATCAAATCAGCTCAGAAGTGAATGTTAATGAGCTTGCGAGTAACTTACAAGTCGATAATAAAACTATTACTCATTACCTAGATATATTAGAAAAATCCTTTGTTATAAAAATGATTCCAGCCTTCAACAGTAATCAGAGAAATGAAATCAAAAAATCTAAAAAAATATATTTCTTAGATCTCGGCATTAGAAATGCTTTAATAAACCAATTTCAAGATATAGAGCTGAGAAATGATAAAGGCGCATTATGGGAAAATTTCGTTTTTCTGGAACTCTATAAGCGAATCGAATACGACAGAAGTTTTAAAACTATCTATTTCTGGCGAACCCATGAACAGCAGGAAATAGATTTTATCCTAGAAGCAGATGGTTTACTAGAGCTCTATGAAGCGAAATTTAATGCTAAAAAAAATGCGAAGATCCCGCCACAGTGGCTTAAACATTATCCTGAATTTCAAGAATTAAAGCTGATTCATACTGGAAATTTTATGGATTATTTTATGCAGTGCATCAAAAATAATCAAATCTAAATCTCAGCCCCAGATAATGCGTAACAATCATTAAAAAACCTTAAAAGAATTTTATCTATTGACTAATCTGCCCTTTAATACTGCTAAGATCATGAGCGTCTTATTTTAAACAAAGGAGTTTAAATTGGATAGACGTAAGTTCATAGGATTAGTAATAGGAGCAGGAGTATCTACGGCAGCGTGCCAGAAAGGAACTGCGGCTTCTGTACCTGAAATACCTCATAATGAAAAAGCCTGTAAAGCTTCTCGCAAGAGTCTTGATAATAAGACACTCGAAAACCAGCACCTGAAAGCTTTACACAAGACAGATCATGAGAGAGCTTTAGAAATATGCAACCCCACTGCTACGGAAGCAGTCAGCTCAATCTTGAGCCAAGTTCTAGAAGCTAATAAATTAATCGAAAAGAATATACGAGATCATGAAGCTGGTGAGTTTAGCATGGAAGAAACTATTTACTCTAACGCAGATAAATGGGCATCTGCCATTACGGCTACTCCTACATGGGCATTAAGCCTAGCAAGTCGCACACTCGGTGATTCTATTACAGCAGGAATGGAATTAAGTAAATCTGATAAATCTTCACTCAGCAGCATGTTTGCATATAATGTTCAAACTTTTTCTCTCACTTATCTTAAAAACTTTCTTGTAGAGTCACTGCGAAATTCACTCATAGAGCAGATGAAATTAAATAATGAGCTAGACCCTCGTCATATAGATGCTCAAGCAGTTTTTAAATATCTAAATCAAAACAGTGATTCTCTGAGAATAAAATTCTCAGAGAACCTTCAATCAATATGTGAAATTCCCGAATCCTTTAGCAAGGCTTCTCTTGATAGAAAAATCTTAGATAGCGGATCAATCACTATAGGTTTTCTTTTAGGCCTTATTAATACTGGTCTTGGTAAATTAGTAAGTTCACTGGGTCGCCAAAGAATAGTTGGTGAGAATGCTTTAAGAAAAGAGCTTGAATCTAAAAACTATAATAAACAAGAGAAAATAGCTACGACTAATGCTATTACTTACCCTGTTTTAAATTTAATTAATGCAATAAGCCAATTACTAATTCAGCAGATTACACTTGATAACAGCTCAGAGTTAGCTCAAACGAACTTCCGCGAACTAATAGGTAATCTATCAAGCTTTCTTGCAACTATGTTTATAAAAGCACCTGGTCAAGGCTATCTTGAGGAGAGGATGGATAAGCAAATAAAGA
>JBMOEX010000160.1:0-2397 GCA_049314535.1 Vampirovibriophyceae bacterium
ATGGACTCAGAGCTAGAAAGCCTAGAAAAGAAAAGAGATAAATACCTTATGATCAAGCAAGGCATGATGCAGCAGTTATTGACAGGAAAGATACGATTAATATGAGTAGCAAGGATAAGGAAGTCGGACAGAGGGAAAGAGAGACTCAGAAGAGAATAGTCAAGCTTTTTAGAGATAAACTTCACTACGATTATCTTGGTGACTGGGAAGAGCGTAGTGATAATAGTAATATAGAAGAAGATTTACTGAAGAAGCATTTGTCCAAGCAAGGATACGCAGATAGCTTGATTAGCCGTGCTATTGAGAAGCTTAAGCGTACTAGCACTAACTATGGCGAGACTCTTTATACTAATAATAAAAACACTTATGAACTCTTGCGTTCTGGAGCAGGTATCATAGAAAATGCTGGTGAGATTACTCAGCGTGTACATTTTATAGACTGGGATCACCCAGAAAATAATAGTTTTGCGATAGCAGAAGAAGTCACGATACAAGGCAATCGAGAGAAGCGCCCTGACATAGTGCTCTATGTTAATGGTATTGCTCTTGGAGTGCTTGAACTTAAGCGCAGTACAGTGTCTATCGGTGAAGGTATTAGACAGAATCTAGTTAACCAAGAGAAAGAATTTATACAGTCTTTCTTCTCTACTATTCAATTTGTGTTTGCTGGTAATGACAGTGAGGGATTAAGATACGGAACGATTGGAACTCCTGATAAATACTTTCTTGCTTGGAAAGAAGATGAACAAGACTTTAGTATGCTTAGCTTGGATAAATACTTAATCAAGATTTGTAACAAAGAAAGATTCTTGGATCTCATTTGTAACTTCGTGCTTTTTGATGGTGGTTATAAAAAACTTCCTAGAGCACATCAGTATCTTGGTAATAAAGCTGCACAAAATTTCATTCTAAAAAAAGAAGGCGGAATAATTTGGCATACCCAAGGTAGTGGTAAGAGTCTTTTTATGGTTTGGCTTGCTAAGTGGGTCCTAGAAAGCAATCCTAATGCCAGAGTTGTAATTCTCACAGATAGAGTAGAGCTTGATAAACAAATAGAGAGAGTTTTTAAAGAAGCTGGGGAGAAGGATATAAAGCGCACAACAAGCGGTAAGGATTTAATGGAGCAGTTAAGCAGTCCTAGTCCTCGTTTGATTTGTTCGCTAATCCATAAATTTGCAGCAAGAGGTGTTGATAATTTTAATGAATATATCCAGGAGCTTAAGAATAGTCCTAGTAATACTGTCGGTGAAATCTATGTTTTTGTTGATGAATGTCACCGCTCAGAGTCAGGTAAGATGCATGTTGCGATGAAAGCGATGCTTCAGAATGCTGTTTTTATCGGTTTTACTGGAACACCTTTACTAAAGAAGGATAAGCAAACTAGCCAACAAGTTTTTGGAAGATATATTCATACTTATAAGTTTAAAGAAGCTGTAAAAGATAAAGTAGTTCTGGACTTGGTCTATGAAGCAAGAGATATAGATACTAAGCTTTCCTCGCCTGAAAAAGTAGATACCTGGTTTGAATCTAGAACTCGGGGACTGAATGATTTCCAAAAGCATGAGCTAAAAAAACAATGGGGAACTATGCAGAAGTTACTAAGCTCTAAGTCCAGAATGGAAAAAATCATGCAGGATATTATTCTTGATTTTAGTACTAAGCCTAATCTAAATTCTGAGTTTGGTAATGTGATTCTGGTTGCTGGAAATATTTTTGAGGCGACTCGTTATTATGAACTTTTTCAAGGCACTCGACTAAAAGGTAAGTGTGCTTTGATTACATCTTATAATCCACAGACTAAAGACATAAGCACAGAAGGCACTGGTGAAAATACTGAGACTGAGAAAGAATATGTTTATAAGATTTATACTGAATTATTGAAGGACACTAGTCCAGCACCAGGTAAAACTAAGTCAGAGACTTATGAAGATCAAGCCAAGAATAAATTCATTAAAGAGCCAGCTAATATGAAACTTCTTATTGTAGTAGATAAATTATTAGTTGGCTTTGATGCGCCGCCTTGTACTTATCTCTATATTGATAAAACCATGCAAGACCACGGATTATTTCAGGCTATCTGTCGTGTGAATCGTCTTTGTGGTGAGGATAAGGATTTTGGTTATATTGTAGATTATAAGAATCTGTACCCTGCTCTTGATGGAGCTTATACTGCTTATGCTTCTGAATTAGAGTCTGATACTTTTGAGAAAGAAGATATTGAGATCTTATTAAATGATCGACTCACAAAAGGTAGAGAAAGGCTTGATAATGCGCTTGAAGCTGTTGCACTTGTCTGTGAAGATGTTTTACCACCAAGGGATAATCTTTCTTATATGCGCTACTTCTGCGGTAATCCTGAAAGTAAGTTAGAGCTCAAAGAGACAGAAGCTAGAAGAG
>JBMOEX010000161.1:0-2329 GCA_049314535.1 Vampirovibriophyceae bacterium
GTTCTTTCCAGAGATCAAAGCCCTTAGCTTCATAGAGAATGCTAGATCTCTCTGAGGGAGTGGCACTGAGTTCTAGAATAAAAGAAGGATTAAAATTAATAATATTTTCTTTTGCTTTGTCAGTTTTCTGTCTATGAGACTCGTCTAGAATAAATAGAGGCTGTTCTATACGTATAAGATTAGCGAGAGAGTGCTTAATAGTGGTGTTAGGGAACTGTTTATAAGTGATAACGCTTTCACTGAAGCTATCTAAGTTCGGGAAGTTTTTTTTCAGGAAAAAATTATCACCAGCTTCAGTGTATTCAGGAAAATAATTCGAGTAGAGGGCTGAATCATCATAGATCTTACGCTTATCTTTAGTCTCCTTGCCGATATTAAAGGACTGTATAGTTAAAACTAAGATACAGAGATGGGTCTCTAAATCGTTTTTCGCAATGCGACTCTCTTTATTAAAAATCTTCAGTTTGCCAAAAGCACTGTTCTTAAGGCTTATATGTAAAGGATGCTGAATATCATTTAACTGCTTTAAAGTCTGTTTATAGATAGTATCAGAAGTTGTCACCCAGATTACTAAGCCCGTATATCTTCTATAAAAATATTCTTGGATTTTTTCTATACAGTGTGCTGCTAGATAGGTTTTACCGCCACCTGTAGGTAATTTAAAACAGACTTTAGGTATAGATTTACCATTAATATTTTTTACGTCGTGATAAGGATATTTTCTCTGAGCCTTTCTGAAAGCGTATTCTATATCATCATGAAATTTATGCAGATTTTCTATAAATATAGCTAAATGCTCTAAAGCCTCTCTTTGATAGGATTTTAACTCAAAAATACTTGCCATAAATTTAGTCCTCTGAATCTTCTAGGTTATTTAAGACGTTAGCGGAGTTGATTTGTAAGTACTGATAAGGAATTTGACAGATAATAGGTTTTTTAGTATATTTCTCTTTCTCCATAAGGCTTTTAATGCTTTTATTATCTACATAGATGGTGACGGCATAGATCAGTGCCTGATAGCCATTAGCACAGTCTTTTAGAATCTCCTCTAGCTTAGAACGGCTTAAAGCATAGTCTGCGTGCTTCAGTTTCTCTTTATCAGCACTATATATTAGATAGAGCTTGTAGTTTTCAGTTTTACCGATGTAATGTGAGGTGTTTTCTGTTACGTTATTTAAAGCTTGATTAGTAGTGTGATAGAAAAGGTAGCTAGCAAGTGCCTCATAGCTAGGTAAGTTTTTTTCTAAGAATAAAGTATTTAAGTGTAAGGCTTCTCCTAACTTTACTACTGTGAAGCTGCCACCTAGACCTTCTTGTAGTTTAGGATCTTTAGCTGTTTCCACGCCTTTTATGCAGCGGCGGATTCTTGCAGTGGTGATCTCGAAAATGTTTTTGAAACCTTGTTTGGAAGCTTCTTCTGATTCTTCTGCTTGTTGTATTAGAATAAACTTCCTGTTTCCGCCATCTTCTTTATTCATTTCTAGGACCGCGTGTCCAGTGGTTCCTGAGCCTGCGAAGAAGTCTAGGATTAGAAAATCTTTATCAAAGTCAGCTAAACTATTTAACAAGTGTTTGAGTAAATAAACAGGCTTAGAATAATTAAAGACAGGCTGTTCAAATATTTCTTTTAAATTTTCAGTTGCATTCTCGTAATTAAAAGATTTTTCACTGAGTATGGATCTTATTTTTGAGATTTTATTTTCCTCAAAGTAGATTTTTTCAAATACATCAAATCTTTTTTCACTCTTATTCTTAACAACTCTAACAATTAATTTGTTGATTTCTTTATTTACGGTATCTTTAGACCAACGCCATCTACCATCCTCACCGTTAGATAGTTTAGGTAATATCTCTATAGCATTATTAGATTTTCTTTCTGTTGAAATTTCTGAATTTCGTGCATCATAAAAAATAGGGAAATATTGATTAGGAGCGTCACTCCTCTTTGAGTCAGCTCCACGTTTCCTGAGACCCCTTTCTTCATAGGCTTTTCCTTGATTATCAGATTTGTTATAATTCTCAATACCTTTAATAAAACCGAATGGTAAAAGATTTGTTTTTAACTTACTGAAGCAAAGAATATATTCATGCTCAGATGCCGTGTGTTTCTTGGCTTGGTTACCACGGGGATTAGATCTTACGGTGAAAGTTTCTATATAATTATCTTCATCAAAAATTTCATCAAGCATGATTTTTATATGAAAAAATTCAACATCATTAATACTAATAAAAATGACTCCGCTTTCTGAGAGCAGTTCCCTCGCTAATACCAAGCGTGGATACATCATACAGAGCCACTTATCATGCCTCTGTAAATCTTCTTTACCGA
>JBMOEX010000162.1:0-2243 GCA_049314535.1 Vampirovibriophyceae bacterium
TTCAGGTGAATTTTTCAGAGCAAATCGAGAAGCGAGAAACGATGAAGAGTATGTTTTTTTAAATTTAAACAGATTAACAACCTTTCTCCTGAATAAATCTGAATTTGAGACTCTTGAATTACTTTGTTCAAAAATTTACAATTACATACGCTTTGATGACCCTTTGCAAATTGAAATATCTAAACTTGAAGATTTGACATTTCAATTAGAACCGATCAACCAGGTCAATAATTCATAGAATTCTTTAGTACACATACAGAGAACAGGGGCTCAACCTCAGGAAAAGGCGACACTAAAAAACTGGCTCTCAATTCAAGAAGAGTTCAACTAACAACAATTCGAGTCACCACCAAGTATCTTAATAACAGTGCTCTTCAAATCCTCTAATGAACCGTGAACCACTAACTCTATCTTTTCATGATCAACTTCAAAATACTGATGAGCTAAAACATTTCTCATATCAGAAATAGCTCTCCACGGGATATTGGAATTTTCATCTTTAAGCTCTTTTGAGATAGCTTTAGCTGCTTCTCCAATAATTTCAAGACAACGCAAAATTCCCTGAAACTCAATTTCGGACAGATCATAAACCAAACGACCATCAGCAAGCGTCACCTCAATTAAATTAATCGAATTTAAAATATCCTGTAATCTAGCAGAATCATCTCTCACAAATCTATAGCCTCTGCCAGTACCTTTTCTTTAAGTGCAGACTTTAATGTCTTTTCTGAAGCTACATCCACCCTAGTACCTAACAAATCTTCTAAGTCTAATCTTAAACTGCACCAGTCTAATAGACTAGTTTTAGGGTTAAAATTTACCAAAAAATCTATATCACTATCTTTCGTAAAGTTTTTTCGTGCCACGGAACCAAAAACCCTTATATTATAAGCACCATGCTTACTTGCAATAGCCTTTATTTCATTCTTTTTATCTTGGATTAATTGAAATAAGTCAATCATGAAATAAACTAATACCTACCCATATATTACCAAAAAGAGAGTATTTTCAATCACTTATCTAGTTTTAGTCTATCTAGGCACGTTCCGCAACTTTGAGGTAGAACATATAGCAGTAGTAGAATTAATTTATGACTCTATCAAAAGAGAAAATCTTAAAAACACTCAGTGCTAAAAAGCCTTATCTAAAAGAGAAGTATGGCTTCAATGAAATTATGCTATTCGGCTCCTTCGCTAAAAATTCTGAAAATGAAAACAGCGATATTGGAGAAGATTATCATTAAATAATTTCAATAAACGCCATCACCTCCTGAATGACCACCCACATCTAGTGATGTTTACCTTATGAGTTCTAAAAGCTGAACTAAAAGGGTCTTTGGCTAAAAAATATGAGCTATTCTAAGAGTTTTTTCAAGGCATCAGGGTCTTTTCTGAAATCTAAGACATCAAAATCCCCATTCTTCATCTCTCTTAAGCTCTGTGCAATATTTTTTTCTGTCTCCAAATCAAGCAAAGGAATAAACTCTTCTTTTGGGTTAGTGGTGAAAGCTAATTGAATATTGCCATTAACAAAGTTCTGAATCAACACTCTAACAATCTCGTTAGATGATGAAAAACCCAAAGCATCTGCTTTTTTTTTCAAAGCAGATTTCAGTTTTTGGTTTACTGGTATCTGAAGCTTAGAATCCTGCACCATAATATCCTAATTATACCCTTTTTGATTATATTTCAATAATGATTTCAGGCATGTTCCGCAACTTTCAAGTGGAACATGTAGCGGTGGTAAAATTACTTTATGACTCTATCAAAAGAGAAAATCTTAAAAACACTCAGTGCTAAAAAGCCTTATCTAAAAGAGAAGTATGGCTTCAATGAAATTATGCTATTCGGCTCCTTCGCTAAAAATTCTGAAAATGAAAACAGCGATATAGATATAGCAGTGAAGCTTTCATCTGAATTTAAAACCCTTAGTAATTATATAAATGCTAAAGATGAATTATCTGAGCTATTAGATAAGCGACCTATAGACCTAGTCTATTATAATCCAGAGTTTTTAAACCCTATTATCCTGATGGGGATTGAGATGGAGAAGATTATCATTGAATAAGAATCTCATATCTAGCCTTACTATACTAGAAGCTATAGAAAAAATACTTATCTATTCTAGTGAGTATCAATCATACAGTGATTTTCTCTGGGCTAATGACCAGAAAGATTTTAATGCTACGGCTAATTTATTAATAGCCATAGGGGAAGAAGTTAAAAACATTGATCATAATTTAA
>JBMOEX010000163.1:0-2220 GCA_049314535.1 Vampirovibriophyceae bacterium
GTCTATAGAGCGTTTTTCTGGGATTAAGTTTAGGACTGTGGCTGAGGTGGTTCAGAGTTCTATGGCTAAAAGAATATAGTTTTTATGAATTTAGATCTTTTTACTGTCATTTTTGCAAGTGTTTCTGCTCTAGTTACTTCAGTAATATCAAGCTATATAACATTTCAACTAAATGATAATGGCAAGAAAAGAGATTTAGTATTTCAAGAGAAAAAAGAAGCATATACTGGTATTTTAGAAGCTTACACAGAAATAGCTAAAGTATCTAATATAAGGCATCACCACGACATACCTCCAGATGAAGAAGGGTTTCAAGATTATTCTTTAACAAATCTAATTAAAGCAAAGTATGATTTCGCTTATTGGGTGATAAGATGTAAGCTTGTTGGCAGTTCAGAAGTAAATAAATATATAAAAGAATTAGAGGATACTGAATCTAACAGTGAAGAGCGCTATAATGCTCTAAATAATTTAGAAGTGGTTATGCAAAAGGATCTCAAGCTAATTGAGGCTCAATCTGGTTTATGGATTACAAGAAAATACTTGATGTCTCTAATTGGTCTTTAGAATCTACCAACGACGGTTCTCATGGTGAGGGGATGCTCGAAAAATTAATTTTAATTAGTCCTGATAAAAAGAAATATTTATATAAGAAATGGTGGTCTAGAGTTAAGAATGGCTATGAATCAGAGTGTAAGGCACAGCTAAGCTGTGAATATATAAACTTTCGCTTAGCTAAAGAACTACTAGATATAGATGTTCCTAAAACATTTCTTGCAATTAATAATAATTCCCAAACTTTTCAATATGGTGTTTTATCTGAGTGGTTTGTTGATGCAGATCATTATTACACAAAGGGTAGTGAATTTATGCAAGGCTATTTACTTTCACTATCTAAACTCTATGATGATAAAAAACAAAATCTGGAAGACATTTTCAACGCTTGTGAACAAAGTGATATTTATGATTTTGAAGACTGGTGGATAAGTACTTTAATATTCGATTTTATTATTGGCAATACCGATAGGCATCATGATAACTGGGGAGTGCTGAATCAAGCTGATATTAATCAACTCAGTCCATTATTTGATAATGGTGCTAGTTACGATTTTAGAGAATGGGATAAATTATTAACCAAAGAATATGATTATGAACAAAGCATAAGACAATATAGATCAAAAAATTTTATTAATTCAAATGAGTCTAAGCGTGATTTAGCCACAGTATTAGATTATCTAAATTATAGACTTTCCAGCTCTAATTTAGTTTTAACAAAACTACAATATTTTATTGATAAGCTAGATGATTCAGAGAGGGTCTATAATTTAATAACTGAAACTCAAAAACTATCACAAAAATTGCCAAATGAGTTTCATCTATCAAATCAAGTGCTTGAGCATATTTGTAGATTTATAGAATCTCGGGTCAATAAATTAAGGGAAATTAAAAATGCCTACCATGAGCGAGCATAAATATATATCAAATATAGTTCACTCTGAGTTCATATATTTGATATGGAAAAGTCCAGAAGGAAGCCGTTTCCCTGTCGGGAAGTTATACCGAAATGATAGATTTGAATACATAGCTAAGCAATCTGCGTACGAAGCAGGATTCACTTGCTATCCAGCTTTTGCGATATTTGCAGAAGCTTCACATATCGAATATTCTGAACCTATTAAGGTTTTTGCTCGCCGTCTTCCACCGAAAAGCCGTAGTGATTATGGTAAATTCTTAGCTCTATATGGCTTGGATTACAAATCTAAATTAATAGAAGATATTTCAGATTTTGATTTATTAGCCTATACTGGAGCACATTTAACAGATAACCCATTTAGTTTCGCTAATCCATTTAATGGCTGTAAAACTCCTTTTCAGTTCGTTATGCAAGGCGCAGCTTTTGAACGTTATGGAGTGAATTTTAATAATAATGATCTATTAGAGCAAAGCCTTAGTTTATGCCCAGAGCCAGAAAACCCCATGGATAAAGAGGCTATCAGTGTAAAGTTTGGAGAAAAGAAAATAGCGTATGTTCCACGTAGTCATACTGAAGTTTTTCAGGAATGGCTAAAACTTGGATTCAGAATAGATCTTACAGTTTTTAGGATAAATGGCACAGACGAGCATAGATACCTTTATCTATTTGTCTCTGTTTCTTAGTTGGTTTTTGCTAAAATCATAGACCGTGAACTTACTCGCTACTGAAATAGCTGGAATTAAATT
>JBMOEX010000164.1:0-2219 GCA_049314535.1 Vampirovibriophyceae bacterium
GAAGATTTATATTCACCGACAAAGGTTTTTACTGGAAGTCTATTCGTCGGAGCTGTAGCGATTAAGCTTATATCCTTAATTCCCGAAAGTGACATATGTAATGTCCTTGGAATCGGTGTCGCTGACATGGATATGACATCTAAGTCTTTTCTTAGGTCTTTTAATTTTTCTTTATGACTAACACCGAAACGCTGTTCCTCATCGATAATGAGTAAGCCTAAATCTTTAAACTGAATATCTTTCTGTAAAAGCCTGTGAGTGCCGATAACTAGATCGCATTCCCCAGTTTTTAAAGCTCTGATAGTTTCCTTCTGCTCTTTAGCTGATTTAAACCTAGAGAGTAAGCCCATCTTAAGTGGATAAGGAGCGTAGCGATCACGCATGACATTGAAATGCTGCTGGGCTAAAACTGTGGTAGGGACTAGTACTGCGACCTGTTTCCCTTCCATAATAACTTTAAAAATAGCCCTGATAATAACTTCTGTTTTACCGAAGCCTGCATCACCACAGATAAGCCTATCCATTAGCTTCTCTGATTCCATATCTGATTTAACGTTTACTATAGCTTTAAGCTGATCTACTGTCTCATCGTAAGGGAAAGCATCTTCCATCTCTAGCTGCCAAGGAGTATCTGCTTGATAGAGGTGACCAGTCTGTTGAGCACGTCTAGCATAGAGTGCGACAAGATCTTGAGCGATTTTTTTAACTGATTTACGAACTTTCTTTTTCGTGCGGGTCCACTCATTACCACCGAGTTTAGAGAGTTTAGGCTTAAGATCTCCAGCTAAATCAAATCTTGATAAAAGATTCACTTGATCTACAGGAATTAGGACTCTCGCTTCACCAGCGTATTCTACAGCTAGATATTCCTGTTTCCCTATGCCACTGAGTTCTATAATCTCATTACCACGATATATACCTAGACCGTGCTTGAAATGAATAACATAGTCATCTCTGTTTAAATCTGCGATATCAGTATAGGCATTTTTTCTTTTCTGCTTTTCTTGTTCTAATTCTTTATCAGTTTTCTGATTTTTCTGCTTAGCTACTGCCTGACGGCTTCTGCCGAATAATTCACGGTCGGTAAGAATAACTAAATCGAAGCCTGGTATTTTACAGCCCTCTTCTAGACCATCTCTCAATACTATAACTAAAGATTTAGGTAACTGGTCTAGGTCTTGATTCGCGTTTAGATAAAGACACTGAATATCCCACTCTTTAAGGATTCCTATAACCCTCTGCGGCTGTTCAGAGAATATAACTATCTTTTTATCAGCCCTAAGATTCTCTTTAATAAAAGCTGTAAAATCTTCTACCTTACTAGCGAAGCGTTCTGCTGGATAGGATAGTATCTCTAAACTAAGTGAATCTGAGTCATTAGTTAACTCTTCAACGTTTTGTATGTATAGCCTTTTAGGAAAAGCTTTAATCTCTTCTGCGACAGTTTTCCAGTCTTTAAAAAGATTAGTCTCTATTGGAATTAGTTTACCTAAGCTAACTCCGTCTTTATACTGTTCTTTAATTTTTTCTTGCCACTGTTCGTTCTGTAACAGTAAATCCTGCCATTCATCGAAAATTAAATGCACCTGATCTTTAGCTGGAAGATACTCAAAAAGAGAGCTAGAACCCTGACCTAGAAAGGATTTATAATATTCGATTCCTTCCCAGTAAAGAGAGTCTTTTATGGTGACTGTATTTTCTGGATTTTCTTTAATCTGACTAGCTAAGGATAGCTCTAAACCTTCTTTAGTTTCTTGATTCAGGCTAGTACTATATTCTTTAACTCTTGCTAAAATCTTCTGCTCTAGCCCATCTTCTTCTTGGCGAATTATAGAAAAACGTGGGTGAATGGTTAGGGTTTCTACTTTCTGGATAGATCTCTGTGAATGAACTGAAAAAGTTCTGATACTTTCTATATCATCGCCGAAAAACTCTATACGTGTAGGCTCGCCCTGTAGCGGATAAATATCTAAAATATCTCCTCTATGACTGAACTGTCCGCGGTTTTCCACCATAAACTGTTTAGAATAACCAAGCTCTATTAGTCTGCGAGCGATTTCTAGTGGATCAGTTTTAAGCTGCGGATTTATGATGAGGGAGTTCTTTTCTAGTAAAGCCTTTTCTATATACATCTGTGTAAAGGCTTTAAAAGTAATTACTGTAAGGGAATTACTATCTTTTTCTTGCCATTTAGAAAAAACCTGATACTGTGAGCTCGT
>JBMOEX010000165.1:0-2214 GCA_049314535.1 Vampirovibriophyceae bacterium
GAAACTAAAAAATTAGAGAAATTATACAGATCCAAACTCATCCACCTAGAAGAACTCAAAAAATCTATACTAAAACAAGCATTTGAGGGAAAATTATAATCAGTGCGTAACGAAGCTGAAACGAGAGCCGAACTTATAGACCCTCTTCTTAAAGAATGTGGATGGGGAGTAGTTCCAGGCTCTAAAATACTTAGAGAGTATAGAATCACAGAAGGCAGAATAGAAGTCACTGGTATTCGTGCTAAAGCTGATATCGCTGATTATATTCTTGTTTATAAAAATAAAAAACTAGCAGTTATAGAAGCTAAAAAAGAAAGCTTATCTGAGTCTGAAGGAGTCGCTCAAGCTAAAGACTATGCTTGTAAGTTACAGATAGAATATACTTATGCGACTAACGGCAGTGCAATTTATGAAATAGCTATGCTGACTGGAATTGAGCAGCATATTGCTAAATATCCTAGTCCAGAAGAGCTCTGGAATAGAATTAATAAAAAAACTAATGACTGGCAAGAAAAGTTTCAAAATATTCCATTTGAAACCGTAAATGGGAAAAAGGTTCGCTATTATCAAGAATTAGCAGCTAACAATACCCTTAATTCTATCGCGGAAAACAAAGAAAGAATTTTACTAACGCTTGCTACTGGTGCAGGCAAGACTTTCATTGCATTTCAGATAGTTTGGAAATTGTTTCATACTCGTTGGAACTTAAATCGTGACGGCAAGAGAAGACCTAGGGTACTTTTCCTAGCAGATAGAAATATTCTAGCTGACCAAGCCTTTAATGATTTCTCAGCATTTCCAGAGGATGCTTTAGTTCGAATTAATTCTAAAGAAATTAGCAAAGAAGGTAAAGTCCCGATGAACGGAAGTATCTTCTTTACTATATTTCAGACCTTTATGAGTGGAGATGGAAAAACTCCTTATTATGGAGATTACCCTACTGATTTTTTTGATTTTATTATCATAGATGAATGTCATCGAGGCGGTGCTAATGATGAATCTAACTGGCGTGGCATTCTTGAGTACTTCTCTCCAGCAGTTCAGCTAGGTTTAACGGCTACTCCTAAGCGTAAGGATAATATTGATACTTATAAATATTTTGGTGAGCCAGTGTATATCTATTCACTCAAACAAGGTGTAAATGATGGTTTTCTAACTCCATTTAAAATTAAACGTATTAAGACTACACTCGATGACTATATTTACACGCCAGATGATGAAATTATAGATGGCGAAGTCGAAGATGGAAAAATCTACGAAGAGAAAGATTTCAATAGAATTATAGAAATTAAACAGAGAGAGGCTTTCAGGGTTAAGGTAGCTCTTGATAATCTTAATCAAAATGAAAAATCTCTAGTCTTCTGTGCGACCCAAGAACATGCAGCCGCTATTCGTGATTTAATTAACCAATATAAAATAAATACTAATCCCCTTTACTGTGTTCGAGTTACATCTAATGATGGTGCTCTTGGTAATCAGTATTTAAAAGATTTTCAAGATAATGAAAAAACTATTCCGACAATGCTTACCACTTCGCAGAAACTCTCTACAGGCGTGGATGCACGGAATATACGCAATATTGTTCTTTTAAGACCTATTAAATCCATGATTGAATTTAAACAAATCATTGGGCGAGGAACTAGGCTCTATGACGGTAAAAATTACTTTACTATTATTGATTTTGTTGATGCCTATAAACATTTCTCTGACCCAGAATGGGACGGTGAGCCGATAGATAACACTATTGAGGATGAGGGGGAATCTAATAAACCAATTCCCGAGCAGCCTACTGAAGAGCCAGATTTGGTCGATGAGGAAGAGGAAGAAAATACTAAAAAGAAAAAACTGAAAATTAAACTTAGAGACGGAAAAGAAAGAGAAATACAGCATATGGTATCTACCATGTTTTGGAGTGCTGATGGCAAACCTATTTCAGCAGAACAGTTTTTAGAAAATTTATTTGGAATTTTACCAGAATTATTTAAGAATGAAGATGAGTTGCGTGAAATTTGGTCAAGTCCTTTAACTCGTAGCAAATTTTTGGAAAAACTGTCAGATATTGGCTATTCGAGAGATAAACTTGAAGCTTTACAGAAATTAGTTCAAGCAGAGGATTCTGATTTATTTGACGTACTTGCCTATGTAGCATTTGCAAGGCAGCTAATATCAAGAGAAGAAAGGGTGTCTAAAACTAAGCAGAGCATTACAAATAAT
>JBMOEX010000166.1:0-2190 GCA_049314535.1 Vampirovibriophyceae bacterium
GTTCTAACTACACCACACTTGCAGTGCCGTTTTACCTAGACTAATGTAAGAGTATACTTAGGCATAGATATAACAAACATGCTAATTTGGTTTGTCAGAACATTTAGATTCTAACATTTTAATAAACTGCTCTAAGTCAGCGAAGCTTGAATTTATGTCCTCACTAGGTAGTTTTAGTTTGTTTTGAATATCTTGTTCCCTTAGAATAAAATCTGCAATAGCATCATGACAACAGCTATTACGTAAATTGCTAATTTCCTGAATACTCTTTAAAACCTTTTCTTTATCAGAGCTATTCCCTGAATACTTTTTGTTTATTCTAGTCTCAAGCCAATCTGCATAAGGCTTAAAGCCTGTTTTAGGCTGAGAATTATTCTCTAAGAATGTTAAATCTTGGAAATAATAATTTAAATCATAAATCTTAGTTTCTAGCTCTAAAATCTTACTTAAATACTGATCTAACTGAATATAATATTCATCAAATTTATCTTTAATTTCATTATAGCTAAGCTCTTTATTTTCCTTACTAGCAGCGAGTTTAAATAAAACATAAGCCAAATCTTTAGTTCTATAATGCTTTATTAAAACTAGAAGCGTATTTAAGCTATCTAATCTTAAATCTAGACTACCATTCTTAAAAGTAAATTTCATCGCAGGTTTTAAACCATTAAGAGGAAATTTCTTTTCATCAGTACCTAAAAAGCTAATAGAAACTTCTAAACGCTTATCTTTGTTCTTATTCTTATCTTCAATTTCATCCTTATAAAATATATTTTCAGAAGACTCATTTTTCGAAATCTTCTGAAGAAGAAAATATATATAGTCCTTTACAAATGAGTCTAGATAAAGATCCTGTTTAATTAATCTGACCTCTTTATCATTAATCTTCTCGTTTCCGTTCTCCTGCTGCTTTTTTGGTAAATTAAATTTTATATCTTTTAGTATCGGGTAAATTGATTGTAAATCCGCTTCGACACTAGATCTTACGTTCTCTAATCTCGCATCTTTATCAATTTTTTCAGACTCAGAATCTTCTTTTTTACTAAATTCAGCTATTCTATTTACACTAAGGCATCCTGAAAATCTCACAGGTTGTTGATGCTCTTCCAGTTTAGTGTTTAAATTATGAACATTCTTTTCATGCTTGATAATCATTTGATAAATATCTTTTACACTTTGAAAATATTTATACCTCTCCTCATCAGCCTCATAGACTGCTTTTATTTTTTCACTAGTAGTATTTAGCTCTAATTCCCTTGGGAACTGAACTTTACGCATTGCTTTAATATAAGCATCTTGCTTATCTGCATCATCATTTTGAATCTGATAAACAGATTCTATTCCTAAACCTAGTCTATGACTAGCAAGATATGCCTTTTCTTCTTCAGAATAATTATTTAAACTAGCTTTTATCCTATCAAGAAATTTTATATAAGCTTCGTCTAATTTTTCAATCAATTTATCTAAGCTATCTATATTTGAAGAATATGCTATCAGCTCGGGATTTGCTTTTCTGAGTGATCCGATAAATTCCTCCTGGTTTTCTTTACGACGAAAATAAATTAATTGCTCTCGAATCTTATCAAAATCTTCTCTAGATGAAATTTTCCTAAACTTAGCCTTTATTTTCTCTTTTCTAGACATATCCTTAGCGAGTTCTTGTTTTAAAGCTTTTAGCGAGCTTTCATCTAAGTAGCTATTAATCACTTCTATAACATAATCTATACAAGGCTTAGATATATTCCTTCCTTCTCGGGTGGCTTGCTTAGTTTTATCTAAAATTCTTTTAGACATTTCTTTTCTATGCTTTATATTACTTAAAATCTTTTCATCTAAAGGTTTTTGCAATTTCCTCTTCACTTTCTCTAATGAAGCTATGTATAAATCTTGATCTTCCACCGCAAGATTTCTCTGCTGGGATAATTCTTTTGCTAAGTATTTATCATCAAAAGCAATTCTAAGACAATGTCCTATAAAGTTTTCTATTAGCGATTCATTTATTGAACCATTTTCTATTACTTGGCTAATCAAAGATATTAATTTAGATTTAGATATTCTGAAATTTACACTAAGCTTGTCTTTAGCATCCTTTTTCCCTACAAGAATAATTCTAAAAAAAGCGTTATTTTGAGAAAAATAAAGTCTATTTTTTGATACCCTATTCTCGATTATATTTCGCTCTTTATTATG
>JBMOEX010000167.1:0-2184 GCA_049314535.1 Vampirovibriophyceae bacterium
TTATTCTTAAAAATAGCTTCCAATGTGGAAACTAAAAGTGACTTCCCGAAACGGCGTGGGCGACTAAGAAAATAAGCTCCGAAGCCAGGTTTTAAGATCTCATAGATATTTTTAGTTTTATCTACATACACAGCACCTTCCCGAATTAACTGCTCAAAAGACTGAATACCTATAGGTAATTTTTTACGCTCTGAATGCATAGCTAGTACTTATTATACTTCTATACAAGACACTAAAATCGGAATCACCTAATTTGAAGCGTTAAAACAAAGACTCTAAAGAGATATAATGTTAGTGAATGTTTCAGAAATCACTAAAAAGCCTCAGCCGAGTCATAATCGATACAAGCATTATCGCTGTATCCTATATCGCAGCAAGTAACTTAAGAGTTCTAAATACTCAAGGTGGCAACACCAGTGAATTTATTATTAGTGATCAATTAATAAGAATCATCGGTTTTATTATTCTGATTAAGCTTCTGGTTTTTTACTTCACGGGCATTTATAAAAAATTCTGGCGTTACACTAAAACTGAAGATTTAATACAAGTCGGACGCTCACTGCTTATCGCTAATCTACTAATAGTGCTACCTAGAATAGTTCTAGGTCTCAGCCCTAAAGCCCACGATTTATTTGCCGTCTCTTATGGTGTGGTGATTATAGACTTTTTTTTAAGCGTCACCCTTATATGTGGCGTTCGCCTACTGCGTTTCTATCTTAAAGAGCAGAGTAATATTAAATCTAGACTCAAAGTACTTTCCAGTAAAACTAAAAACACACTAATTATAGGTGCTGGTGAAGGCGGGATGGAGGTTCTACAAGCAATAAAAAACCACCCCGAGTTAGGTTTAGATATAAAAGGTGTTCTGGACGATGATAGTAAAAAGTTCGGCATGAGCTTACTTGGCTCCATACAAGTAAAAGGTGCGATAGTCGATGTTCAGTACTGGGTAGATGAACTAGCTATAGAACAGATTATTATCGCCATACCAAGTTCATCATTAAAAGAGCGTAAGCGCATAAGCTTGCTGTGTAATAGTACTGGCGTGGATGTAAGAATAGTACCTTCAGTAGATCAGCTTGCTAGCGGCAATGTAGATATTAGAGAAATCAGAAAACTCAGCATGGAAGATCTTCTGGGTAGAGAGGAAATTAATTTAAATATTCCAGAAGTAGTAGAGTTTTTAAAAGATAAAAGAGTCTTAGTTACTGGCGCTGGCGGCTCTATAGGCAGAGAACTCTGCAAACAGCTTTTAAATAAAGGACAGATAAAAAGCTTATGCTTACTGGGGAAAGGGGAAAACTCTATATTCGAATCTAGGCAAGAGTTAGAGAGACTGAAGCAGCTGAAAGGCCAGGAAGGCGCTCAGGCAGACGAACTGAAAAATCATCAAATAAATACAGAAATAATCGCTCGCATAGCTGATATTCGTAATTATTCACGTATAGAACATATCATTAAGGAATTTAAACCAGAGATTATTTTTCATGCAGCTGCACACAAACACGTCTTTATGATGGAAGAGAATCCCTGTGAGGCTTTCGAGAATAATGTTCTTGGCAGTAAGAATTTAATGGAATTAGCAGCCGTACACAGTGTAGAAAATTTCGTATTAATCAGCACTGATAAAGCAGTAAACCCTACTAGCGTGATGGGTAAAACCAAAAGGCTCGCTGAAAAGCTTTTACTAATTCATGCTCGTAAATTTACTAATACTAAATATACAGCCGTACGCTTCGGAAATGTGCTGGGCAGCAGAGGTTCTGTAATTAAAGTCTGGGAAAAGCAGATAGAGGAAGGAAGATCCATCACAGTAACAGATAAAGAAGCGATTCGCTATTTCATGACTATCCCCGAGGCTTCTCAGCTCGTGATAAAAGCAGCTTCTAAAGCTCATTCTGGAGAGATTATGATTCTTGACATGGGTGAGCCGATTAACATTTATGAACTAGCTAAACAGTTTATTCAATTATCGGGCTTATCACTAGCTGATGTAGATATAGAATTTACTGGCATGAGAGCTGGAGAGAAGCTCTACGAGGAGCTTTTAACTTCTGAAGAATTCGTGGCTTCACAGCTTACTGATAAGATTTTCAAAGCAAAGATAGAAGAAGTCGAAGAGAATGCTCTTATGGAGCAGATTCTGGAGCTTAGTGAGATGGCTAGGGTGGATAATCAGGGGGA
>JBMOEX010000168.1:0-2174 GCA_049314535.1 Vampirovibriophyceae bacterium
GTTTACGGCTAGGACTACAGGGGTATCTAATCCCTTTCGCTCCCCTAGCTTTCGTTTCTCAGCGTCAGAAATGTCCCAGTGAGCCGCCTTCGCCTCCGGTGTTCTTTCCAATATCTACGCATTTCACCGCTACACTGGAAATTCCACTCACCCCTAACATTCTCTAGTTCTGTAGTTTCAAAAGCGTGTATGGAGTTGAGCTCCATTATTTCACTTCAGACTTACAAAACCGCCTACAAACTCTTTACGCCCAATAAATCCGGACAACGCTTGCACCTTCCGTATTACCGCGGCTGCTGGCACGGAATTAGCCGGTGCTTCCTTTGAATGTACAATCAAATTTTTCCATTCTGACAGTGGTTTACACCCCACGAGGCGTCATCCCACACACGGTATTGCTGCGTCAGACTTTCGTCCATTGCGCAAAATTCCCCACTGCTGCCTCCCGTAGGAGTATGGGCCGTATCTCAGTCCCATTGTGGCTGGTCATCTTCTCAGACCAGCTATTGATCGTCGCCTTGGTGAGCTATTACCTCACCAACTAGCTAATCAAGCGCAGGCTCCTCCCAGAGCGAAAAAACTTTCAGCTCACGCCATATGGGGTATTAGCCAAGGTTTCCCTTGGTTGTCCCCCACTCTGGGGCAGATTCCTACGTGTTACTCACCCGTCCGCCACTTGAGTATCTCCGAAGAGACCTTTCCGTTCGACTTGCATGTGTAAGGCATACCGTCAGCGTTAGTCCTGAGCCAGGATCAAACTCTCCATGACTTTTGATATAGTAATATACTACGTCTTAAAGTGTCCTGCAAAACTCAATTTTTGGATATTAACGAGATTCTTGTTGGTATTATTCAGTTTTCAGTTTACTTCCTGCTGACCTCGTCATCAGGAATTACTATCTTAGCAAAAGAACTTAGAACTTGCAGGACGCTTTGCTAAAAAAAGCTTAAGATTCCCCCATTTCTATGATTTAAAAATGACATTAAGGAAGATTATTCACTAAGCTTTCCTCGTCGTAAAGCCCTTCAATCGAGCTACTGGCCAGTAAAAGACGTAAAAAGTACCTAGGCTTGCAAAAAATATAAACATTAAAAAGACTGCGTTAAAGGCTGCAAAAATAGTAATTAAAAGAGCCTGCTCACCTATGTTAAATCTAAGGATCGGAACCCTTTGGTAGACCTGTTTTCCAAAAGACAGTACAAGCACAATCAGCGATAGCTGAGACTGTTTTACATTCGCCTCTGATTTAGATACTGTTTTTAAAGTGTTTTCAGCAAGCACATCAGAAGAACATTCTGAATTCAAATTATTTACGGGCGAAGAAACCTCTTCTGGAGAGAGTTTCATATCTTGATTAACGTAATAATCTATTAAGAGAATAGTAAAAAGGGCAAGCATCGCCACTGGCCAAATTAGCCACAGCTCAAAACTTATATTCAATCCTCCAACATGATAATTAATATAATTTATCGTCGAGGAGCTAGAGATATTAGATAGATCTCTGGGGTTTAAAGCAGATCTATGCTTTAAGAAAAAACCTAATGCCAAAGAAAAAAAATAAAGAAAGTCTTTAACCCTGTCTGCTATTCGATCTAACCATGCTCCTAGAAGAGAGAACTGCTGTCGATAGCGAGCAAGCTGCCCGTCCATGCAATCAACAATAAAAGATAACTGAACCAATAATGCTCCAAGTATCATAAACAAAGGGCTTGCGATAAGAAAACAAACAGAGGCTAAGACGCCAAGAAAAAGAGCAAATAAGGTAACGTGATTAGGACTTATCCAATTTATATCAGCGATATACCTTAAAAGATAATTTGCGAGAGGACCAGAGAAGATACTTGCCCACCAACCATCTATTTTTTTTATAGCTGCTTTTAACTTAATTTCATCTACCATATAGCTTCAGTATAATCTCAAAGCTTGATTCTTGAAGATGCTGTGCTAGATGAGTTCTAAGTTAACAGTGCCACGAAGAGTTTCAATTTTTCAGAGCAGGCATTTAAAGAAATACTATGAGAAAATTAAACCTAATGCCCGAACCAAAAAAAAACCGTGAAGATTATTTACAGAATAAAATCCCACAAGAGGGCACAGAGGGGCGTGTAGCTGAACAAACAAGTTCAAGGCTGAGGAGGACGAATGACCGCAGTGTACTGCAGGTACATGAGGA
>JBMOEX010000169.1:0-2123 GCA_049314535.1 Vampirovibriophyceae bacterium
GAAAAAGTGATTAATAAACTACAAAATATAAAGAAATTAATAAATTATCATAAAAATTAACTTGTCAATATGTTAATATACAAAAGATAAGGAGTTTTTATGACTACAAATATTCTTCAACAACTTAGCAATGCTGTTCAGAGTTCATTATCAAAACCAGACGCGAATACACAAGCATCAAATGCTATTGTTCCACCGCCAAACACTGCTCTAATTCCAATTTCTAGGGAAATTATTGAGAATCTAAGTAGCAGCAGACTTGAAAGTTCTCAAGCAGCGACTGCAACTCCAGTAACAACGATGACTGCTAAAGAGATATCTGATGCTAGTTTAGCCACACAAGAGCTTAATCCAAAATTTTTACAAAAGATCGCTACTGATCTTCAACCCACTTTACTAAACGCAACCGGTAGTGAAGGAGAACAAATTACTCAGCTAACTAATCTTATTACTGATGTTTTAGCAGGTAAAAATCCCCCTATCCCTGAGTTTAAACACGATAAGGTGTTAGACTTCAGTAACAAAGAACCAGCAGAATCTTTCTTTGAGAGAGTTATTGCTAGCTATCATACTGAAGCTACCAACAAAGATCATTATTCAAGGAACCTCCCTCTAGAAGAGTTAACAAAGCTTGTTAAGGCTAACCTGGAGCCTCTCGTTGGTTTGGCTGTCAAGCTTAAGAACACTAATTTAACAGCTCAGGTATCTAATTTACTAAGTGGAGATTTAAATACTAATAGGAGGTATGCTTTTTTTACTCCTCATAGTAATAATTTTGCTAAAGCTGTAAGCGCAGCATCTGATGATGTATTTATACAGCTAGTAACAAAGGATCCTAAGTTTCTCCTTGAAGCTATGCTTGATAATAATCACAAAGAGAGATCATATAGTGTCTCACCAGAAGGTATAGCACACGCACTTCTTGGGGTCTCAGATGAAGGATTTAAGACCATCCTAGAGTCTCTTAAATCTCAGCCAGATTCTTTAGTAAAAGCCTTAGTGAATATTACTTCCAAAGAAAGCAATCCTTTAGTTGGCTATGGTGTTAGTCATTTAACCAAAGGCACACAAGCGAGACTTAAGCAGATTTTAGAAGCTGTTCAACCACTTGCGACTAAACTTACAGAAGCCTCAGCCATGGCTCAATTCTCACAAGATAAAACACAAGTAATTAGTTCCTTAACTAAAATGGTTAATCATGGTAAAGTCGCATAGCGAGTTAAGCTGAACATTGGTGAACTCTGAAATATCTAGCTCCAGCTTCATAACAAAGTTCATTATATCTTTGCGTTAATAAATCCAAATCCACATTACGCTCTGCAAGAGTGCCATTATTTTCGCACTGCTCGCGAACTCCATTTTCTGCGTTTAAAGCAGCGCCTAAAAAAGATTTACGACTCGCTCCTATAAGTATTTCAGGATTAAATCCCTGAGACCGCTGCATAATTTTATTTTCCACATTTTTAAGTTTCGGCAAAATCTCAATTAAGTCATAGCTGTGATTATAATTTTTACCAAAACCTAATCCTGGATCAAGAATTACCCTAGCTAAATCAATACCATAATTTTCACATGAGTCTAAAAATCGAGAAAAAAAATCTATTAAATGCATTTCAAAAGCGGCTTTCTCATTTTTAGCCTGAGGATAATCACTTAAATAATAATCTTCTGGTATTTCTAAAGCCTTTAAACTTGGTGGCACACCACCTTTCGAATGCATCGCTATAAGTTTAATCTTCTGTTCTTTATCATACTTAGAAATAAGCTCAAGCTTACGCTCATCAGTAAACCCTTCTACATCATTTAAAAAAGATATTTTTTCTCTAAAAAAAGGCTCTGATAGTAAGGCTTCCATTACTTCATATTTGCGCGTATCTATAGATAAAGGAAAATCATATTTACTACAAAATTTTTTTAAAAAATTTTCCAAACGCTGATATTCTTCAATCGCTGATACAGGCTCTGCATCAGGGCGAGTAGATTCTGCCCCTACGTCTAAAGCGTAAGCCCCACTTTCCATAAGCTTCTCTGCTTTATCTAAAAGCCAAGGAAGATCACCAAAATTCTTAGAACCATCTGAAAATGAGTCTGGAGTTATATTTAATATGGCTAAATACTTAGCA
>JBMOEX010000170.1:0-2105 GCA_049314535.1 Vampirovibriophyceae bacterium
CAGATTCTTTTCTATAAATAAAGGTTGTTCTAAATTCAAAAAATTTATTTTCTAGCTAAGCCCTCTTCAGCCCAATCACCCTTGTAGATTTCCCATCTCGCTTCACCCTATCCCTCTTGATATTTGGTAAACAATCTCCTAGTTTCTTACTCATCTCAGCAGCATTAGAGATAAATTTATCACCCTCACTAATAAAATTAGCTTTAATAACATCCTGTCTATTATTAGCAAGCCCAGAGCTTAAGCACCACTGCACATAAAATTCATAGACTTCACTAACGTTAAGACCTTCACTTGAAGAGCATTCCACTAAAGATGATTCCTCGATAAACTCTAAGAGATGATTGTTGCTTCTAGCTATATCCTCGAAATGCTCTTCTTTAGAGCTATAATCTATCCCTTCATCTAATAATTTACTGAAAGCCTCTATAATTCGGTTCAGTAGAGCTGGAAGAATAGTCTTTTTAATAAACTCTGGATCTTCCTTAAATCGAGGGTCCGCCTTCTTTTCTGTGCTAATACTCGAACTAGGATTAGTTTTAAAAGTATTTTTAAATTCTATCGGGCATAGCCTAGATTTCACAGCTTCGCCTAGAGAACTAATATTAGGTGTTCCATTCATATTAAAAAAGAAAATCGCCCTAGGACTAGTTTCTATCGGATCTTTATTCTTTCTCTCAAGCTGTATCGGATCACCAGTAATAGCAGCTTTTAGGGTCTGCGATTTATCTAAATTAATCGCGCTGTTTTCTGAAGACCAGTTAATTGCAGAGCGATATAAATCAAAAATCCCAAATCTCCTTCCAGAGTCAGCTTCCTTGAAGTTTTGTAAGGATATGCTAGTAAATCTATGCTTCCCGATTAACTGAGTAAAGATTTCTCTTAGAGTATCTTTCCCATTGGCTCCATCTCCATAATTTATGACAGCTCTTAATCCTCTGCCAGCACGTTTTCTGGCAGTCTTAATGTCTAGGCAACTAGCGACTAATCTTAATATTAAGCTGCTCTGGACTATGATTTTCTAGGGTAAAAACAGGCTTAGAGCTTTCATCATAACTCAATCTTAGAAAGCCATTAGCTAAATTAATTCCTCTTGGATTGATTTTATCTGTATCTACTGCATAGCTTTGTATTAGATATTTATACGCTTCCTCTGTGTAGCAGGGCTTAGCGTAATTAGTGGCTCCAGTCTCAAAATTAGTAATGTAGTTCTTAAAGAAATTAGAAACTTCTTTGTTAAAGCCAGCATCTTTGCATATTTTAGAGATTCTTTTTTCTAGCCGATCTACAGTTAAACTTCTACCGTCAGATAAAAGGAAAACATTGTTATTCTGAGATTTAGGTCTTAAGTCTAAATATTTATCAAAGTAAGGTCTTAAATCTTTATTAATGCTGACAAACCGAGATTTGCCACCTTTAGAGTTTACGACCTTAAAGCGATCTTTATCTAAGTGTAAGCATTCTAAGGTGAGGTTACTTAATTCACTAACTCTGACGCCCGTATAAAACAAGAACCAAATAATAACCTTATCAAGCTGCCTATTATACTCAGGCTGCCTGTAAAATTTTCGTTCGATATATTCTATGATCTGCTTTACATTTTCTAGGCTTAGCACTGGCTGCTTAGGATTTTTGTTTTTTTCTAGCTTTATCTCATCTATTTCTTTTAGAACTGACTCGTCAATCTTCTTCTTTTTAACGCAATATTTTAGGTGTGATTTAGCTGCAAACAAAATATTCTTCTTCGTGGAGAATTGCTCCCTGGAGCAGTTATTCATTGCAGTCTCTATTGCCTCTACATAATTACTTAGGTCGCTTTTTAAATGTTTTAGAATATGCACATTAAAAGTACCTAAATTTAGACTTATGGTAGTTTGAGCGTACGCCTTAGGATAAGGGGTTTTTCCTGAGTTCATGGCTAAATACCAAGAAGTGATGTGCTCTACGTGTTCTTCTGGTACGCGGCTCAAGAGCCCCTCTATTTTTTTATTAAGCGTAGACATGCTTATCTCCTTCGCCTTATTGGCGAGTGAATGATTTTTAATTAATCATTTTACTATTGTTTTTATGTATCGAAGCTGCTAAGATTGTATTTAGTTCATAAT
>JBMOEX010000171.1:0-2094 GCA_049314535.1 Vampirovibriophyceae bacterium
TACTGCGGGTACATGAGGATCATGAGGACGACGAAAACGCAGAAATTGAAGATTGCGAGCAGTCCCCTAAACGCTCTAATGCTAACATGCTCGGCGGCAGAGCTTTCAGTTTTTCTCTCTTCGGTCTAACCCATTTAGAGCTCATGCAGTCTTCTAAATTTTCTTTATATCGCTCTCTAGAATTTGGTAGCTTGCCAGCTATTTATTTGCTTTCTATGGGAGGCGACGAAAACGCAGAAATTGGAGTTCGCGAGCAGTGCCAAGATGCTATTCTCGCTTTGCGTTCATATGTTAATACCTACATAAAAGAGGAAATACAGATGGAGGCTTTAGTTAGAAATTTAGATACTTTTACAGAGTTCTTGAAATTAGCTGCTGATGAGAATACTAATGTTTTAAATTATTCGAATATCGCAAGTGATATTGGTGTGAGCAGTGCTACCGTTAAAGAATATTATCAAATCCTTGAAGATACTTTACTGGGCTTTTATCTCAGACCTTATTCTTCACGCTTAAGAAAGAAATTATCTAAGCATCCTAAATTTTATTTTTTTGATACTGGTGTTACTAGAGCTCTTCAGCAGAAGCTTTCTCTGGAATTGACTCCTAAGACTAAAGAGTTTGGGAAAGCTTTTGAGCATTTTATAGTTAAAGAATTTATTTATACTGCGAATTATTTAAATCCTGATTATAAATTTTCCTATTATCGAACTGAAAATAATGCGGAAGTAGATTTGATAATAGAAGCACCTACTGGAAAGGTTTTCGCGGTGGAGATTAAAGCCTCTGATACACCGAAGAACTCTGAACTTAAAGGTCTTAAATCTTTTAAAACACTGGTGCCTAAAGCGTCTCTGATCTGTGCATCGCTTGCAGAGAAGCGTTATAAGCTAGATGAGGATATCTGGGTTTATCCTTGGGTGGAGGTTTTTGATGTGGTCTTTAAGCAGGTTTAATTAAAGCATATGAAACATTTAGTTCTTTGCATATATTTCTAAGTCCCAATAAATATTCATCACTTGTGTCATGAACTATTAATATTTTTTGTCTCGTGGTATGTGCTTTTAGGGCGTGATCAAGAATTTCAATATCGCTCTCGTCTTTTTGTTTCAGAATCTCTTGAGCATTATCTAAAGCAGTATGGAATCTTTGTTGAGCTGCTTTAACATAGTCAAGGTTTTCGTACGCTTTTGCAAATTCTTCTGGCTCATTTGGTATTCTTTTGAGAGGAGCATTGTCAGAGCAGTTGCCTGTTCGGGTAATGTCTTTGATGTCGCTTGTTGCATCATTCAGGTTTTGAAGACTAATGAGGGTGTTTTGATTTGAAATCCTTAATGCAGCAAATGTTGCTGAAAAGTATATACTATTATGTTCCTGCCTGATACGAGATTCTTGGTCTAAAGCGTCACTCGCTTCCTTGAGCTCTTTTAGATATAATTTTTCATCAGCTTCGGAATTTAGAATTATTTTGGGATTCCTGATACTTTTAGGTATGTGACCTTCCCTGTAAGAAAGTATAGGAGCTGTAACTAAAGATTTATGACTTTCAAGACTTTTGCCTATTGCTCTATCCTGTGAATTATTTGGATTAATAAAAATTATCAACTGTGCCTCTTGCCATTTACTTGCCCCCCCCAACTCATCTAAATGCAGTGATGGTGCTAGTCCCGTGGTGGCTCTTTTGATTTTTGCTCCAGCATCAGAGAATATGTTTCGTAGTACTTGCATTTTTGTATGTTACATACAAAGGCAGCTTAGTAGATTAAATGATAGTATTTGAGTTTATCCTTTCCTCTCCACTAAATATTCAGTAATATTCCTCTCTTCTAAAGATAGATTCAGCCCGATAAGATACACTACTTTATCTTGAGCCGTTCCTGAACTGGAATCTAATTTTACTACTGGTATATGTAAATATTTTTCATAATACTTCTTCTCTTTAATCTGTTCTAAAGCCGCAGCGGCAGAGGAATTGATCTTAAGCTCAAAAAGATAAATCGAGGTATCTGTCTCTAGCATCAGATCTATACGCCCTAGATTCGTTCTATCTTCGGTATTTACCCTAAAGCTAGTTACGCGCATTAATAGATAAAA
>JBMOEX010000172.1:0-1983 GCA_049314535.1 Vampirovibriophyceae bacterium
TTACAGGAGTTGAAAATTTCTATTTCAATGGTCAGCATAAGTACAATTCGGGCGGCACACTTATAGACTTATAGATTAAGCAAGTGAGAATTCGCAAGTTTCTTATTTAATGCTTTAAATACTCTAGATATCGTTTCATGCTTTCCTTCTCCCAATACGGGTCTAAAAAGTCTTGCATTCTTATACCATATAGTAAGGTCTTCTTCCTTCCCCCAGCGCCATTCAGGTCTTTCTGACAATATGATCCAGACTTCTTTCCCGAGTGCGCCAGCTAGGTGAGCAACAGAGCTATCAACAGAGATAACTAAATCAAGATTTTCAATAGCAGCGGCAGTGTCTGAAAAATCATTAAACTCATTAGCAAGATTCACGACCTTATATTCATCAGGTAGTTCATCTAATTGTTCGGAGCCTAAACCTTTTTGTATGGAATAAACTGCGACATTATCATAGCTAAATAGAGGATAAAAATATTTTAAGGCAAGTGAGCGCTGAGCATCTCCAGAGTTCATCGTACTGCCTTGCCAAAATATTCCTATTTTGTACTGCTCATTGTTGAAAAATTTCTTTTGATACTTGTTAATCTTTCTCTTGTTTACATACAGGTACTTATCTGTAGAAGGGATATTATACTCATTAACCTTTAAATAATGAGGTAAGCTAAGCAGCGGTATGTAGTAGTCGAATTCTAATGTGTTTTCATCAAAATCAGCATCAATAATTTCTACGCCTAATAAATCGCTTTGCTCAAATAGACTTATCATTTCTGGTCTACTCTTAAAAAAGACTCGACTAGCACCGAGTTTCTTTAAATAGGGTAAAAATCTTGAGAACTGAATAATATCGCCAAATCCCTGTTCATGCAAAACATAAATATTTTTACCTTCCAGAGATTCACCATTCCATTTTGGCTTTAAAAGAGGACTCATTATTTCGTTAATTTTTTGAACAGTAATACGCTTTTCATAAGCTTCCCAGCCCGCTTTAAAATCTCTATCTAAAAATAGAGCAATTGCTAAGTCTAAATATACGTTAGGGTATTGAGGATTTAAGTCGAGAACTTTCCTGTAGCATTTAATCGACTCCTTGATCTGCATAGTATCTTTATAAGCTATTCCTAGATTATAGTGAGCAGTAGCATGTTTAGGATTTAGCTCTATGGCTTTAAAATAACATTTAATTGCTTCAAAAATTTTATTCTGACGCTTTAAAGCGAATCCCATATTGCTATAGGTGTCTGCATTTTTAGGATTTATGACTAATGCTTTCTTATAGCAGTCAATGGCTTTCTCTAGTTGATTTTGTTCTGAATAAGTAACACCTAAATTACAGTTATACGTAGAAGAGTCTGGATTTATAGAAAGTAATCTGAGATAGCATTCCTCTAAGGCATTATATTTTTTCAATTGATACAATGCAAGACCTAGATCTAAAAAATATTTTTCTTCGACATTAATTTTTATAGCGGCATTAAAATGTTCTACTGCGATTTCATAGTTTTTAGATGTATAAGCTATAAGTCCTAAGTAATACCAAGCCTCTGCATTAGCTGGCTCTTTTTTCACACATTCCTTAAATAAAGCTTCAGCCTCGATATAATTTCCCGCCTTATAGGATTTAATAGCTTTGTCTAGTTTTGTTTTTACTTTTCTATCAAGAGTGTTCATTGATTGGCTTTTACCTTAATAAGATCTATACCCAAGTACTATTTTTTGATTAACCCACTAAACTAATCGCTTTAGAAACTATCTTTTTTCAAAAGTAGCTCTGCGGATTTTAGGCCTTGTTTTTAAATCTGACCAAGAAATAAAAAAACGCCACCCCTACAAAAGTATGCTATTATATCCGTATGGGTTATTCGGAGTTATTTATTATATTTTTAGCGTTAGTATCTTGGGTTCTATTAATTACTGTAATTAAAGGTGCTTACTTAAACCAGTGTGCAGATCAGCATACTTCACTTGCTGAGAAGATTTTTCATTT
>JBMOEX010000173.1:0-1939 GCA_049314535.1 Vampirovibriophyceae bacterium
TTCTATGGTAAATTTTTCTGATACTTTATTGATAAAGTCACTGATTAATAGGTTTAATTCTTCTGTAGTAAGTTGTTTAGGCATTTGATGGTTTCCTTTTCCTCAGTTATAAAGTGGACTGAAAAATTAAGGATTTATAGAGAACCTAATATTTTATCCAAATCATTCCCGAGATTTTTTAAGTCATTCTTATCCAGTGAGAATATCGAAATGCGATCTGTTATTGCTTGAGGCACTTGATCTCTGTCCTCTGTTGGAACAGCTCTTAAGAATAAAGTCTCCACTTCATTTAAAAATTTTTCAACAAAAGTGCATACAGGCATATTAGCTGTTAAGTTAAAATCACCATGAGCAATTCGATTTCGAATTAATCTTAATTTACTGATCAGATAATGAATCTCTGTAGAAATATCTTTTTCGACTAAGTGCAGAAGATAGTATCTGTTTTTAAAAAATTTGACTTTATCTTCAATCGAAGTTTTATCAGCAGGTCTAGGTGAATACGTTGGATGTTCTGAAATCTTTTCGTATAAAAAACCTTCAAAGATAGCAATCCTAGACAGAAGAATATACTTTGAGTGAGAATCACTGATTAATCTCGTGATTTGATTCATTTGTTTTTTATAATCAGTAAGCTCTTCTAAATACACGGTATAAACCTTTTGAAGATTAATCCTTGATATTAATTCCTAAACTTTTTAAATATTTTTCTAATTGCTCTACTCTTTTGTCATGGTAAGAAAGGGTATTTTTTCCTCCACTCACAAAACATGCTTTATCAAAATGTTCCGATTTAATAAATGAATTTATTGATTCAGAGTTTAACTTACTTAAATCAAGATCTTGCTCTATGCATTTAGCTATGGTGAGCGTAAGAGCTTCATATAGATAAAGGTTTTTTTTCTTGTCATCGATTTTAAATGAATCTTCATTGCAATTGGATGCTAAAAATGAGAAAGTCTTTTTAAATACTAAGCGCTCTTTATCTACATCAAACTTATTTTCCCCTAATGCACAATCCTCTAAATACTTATCTAGAAATGGCTTTACATCTTTTGTATAAGCATTTTTATTATTCTTAAAGGCAAAAAACCTTAGAACTAAATCTTCTAAAATCATTCTTCGATTTTGATTCACACTATATTTTCGTTTAAGTAATCTGAGTGTTTTTTTAAAATCCTCATCGGTGGCAAGCTCTTCATTAATAAAATCAATGACCTTATTATCAAGAAGCCTTACAGAAGCGTTTCTTATTTGTTGTGCAGATAAATTCGTACCACCAGAATTAATTCGAATGAACATATGGTAACGCATCCTAGCATGATCTTTTCCAGTGTATGAAAATACATAAATATCTATAGCTTTATTGATAAGACGCTTATACAGAGGAGCATCTAATGAAGATTTATCTTTGCCATTTAAATCTGGGATTATATCGCACCCCTTAAGAGTAAGGTAGCTAGGTGATTTCGGTATATCTTCTGAGATATTTTCTAAATCTTCATCTGAATCATCACTCTCAAGAAATTCTTCTAAGTCGCTCTCTTCTCTACATAGCTGTGATGATTCTATCGCCTTTAAAAGATTAATTTCTCCGATAAAATGCAAGAAAGTAGAAATTCTCTGAAGTCCATCTAGTAGCTCCCATTCCGCTTTATCATTTTCAGCTATGTATATCGGTGGAACTGGCAGATTTAGAATTAAAGATTCTATAAACTTTGATTGTTGAGCGATAGTCCACTCAAAAGTTCTCTGATAAGCAGGCTGTATTTTTAATTGACCACTTTTAATTTTGCTTACAACCCAGTCTAAGTCATAAGTAAACCTCTCTACTTGAATTTTTTCTTTTGCATCTAAAACTTGATTAACTAAATTCATACTATTTTCCGACATCTAAACACCACCTCATTAATCTCCCTATTTCCCCTAAGATAATTAA
>JBMOEX010000174.1:0-1883 GCA_049314535.1 Vampirovibriophyceae bacterium
TAGCTAGCATGCTTTTAGAGACATCTATGGCGATAAATATATTAGAACCCTGTTTCTCTATGGTTTGTATATCAAAATTCCACCGAGGAGATATGAGACTAATGATCATAAATAGTAAAGCTAAACAGAGTAGCAGTGATTTAAAGAAGATAAATTTAGGTTTAAAAGAGGGAATAAGCTCCGGGATTCGTTTCTCTACACAGAATTCTAATAAGTTTTTTTTAGATTTTTGAAATGACCATATTAGAAAACCTATTAGTAAGGGGAGCAGAAATAATAATGTTAAAAGTTCAGGATGTTTAATATTCATTTCTGCTTAAAACCTCTTCAGTACAGTGTTCGCGAGACCCAGTTCTAGTATAAATATTAGAAAAGCTGCCCACAAGAAGTATTCATATTTATCTTGATAATTATGATATTGCTTTATTTCACGCTCTGTTTTTTCTAGTTTATTTATTTCATCATAGATAGCAGTTAACTCCTCTGTACTCTTCGCTCTAAAATACTTAGCAGCAGTGCTTTCTGCGATTTCAGTAAGTGTAGCTTCGTCTATAGTTACATTCTGTTTAATTAATTTATCACCGTAAGGAGTTTTAATCAGGAAGGGCACTTCGCCCTCCTGTCCTATGCCTATAGTGTAGATTTTAATATGATATTTTTTAGCAAGCTCGGTCGCCATAAGAGGAGAGATGCTGCCAGCGGTATTCTGACCGTCTGTCATTAGGATTAAGACTTTAGACTTAGCATCTAAGTCTTTTAATCTTTTAACCCCAAGGGCGATAGCCGAGCCTATGGCAGTAGCATTACCAGCGGCTCCTATGTATAACTGTCTTACTAAATCTAACACAGCACCGTGATCTCTAGTAATAGGACACTGTGTATAGGCTTCATCCCCGAAAACGATTAAACCTAATCTGTCATTAGTTCTAGAGAGAATAAACTCACTGACTATTTTTTTAAGCACAGTGAGTCTGTCTACGGTATCCTCTTCTATTTTAAAATCAAGTGCTGACATGCTTTGTGAGGTATCGATTAACAGGATAATGTCTAGCCCAAGGTTTTTTTCAGAGATCATCGACTGCCCAAACTGTGGTCTAGCCAAGGCGATAATGATTAAAATTATCGCTAAAATCCTTAATATAAAAGGGAAATGATAAGTTAAAGTATCTAGAATATTTGTTTTGAAACGGTTTCCATTAGCTAAGCTTAACTGTAAGCCAGAAGCTTTATTTTTTTTAAAGTGCAAGAAAATAAGTAAAGGCACTAAAAACAGTAACAGAAAGAATAGTGGACTTGCGAAACTCATTTATTTAGCTCCTGTTCTTGAATGATATTTATAGCTTTATTTAAGTCATTTAGCTTCTGTTCCGCGCTAAATTCTTTCTTAGCGAATTTAGCTAAATCAGCGCGGCTCAGTGAATCGATAAGGAATCTAGCATCGGGGCTGCTTAATTCTTTGATTTCATATAACGATGATTTAATCTCATCTGTAGTTTTATCTAATAGAGCAGTATTCATGCGCTTATCGAAATACAGGCGGATTAGCTCTGAATAATTTAAATAGAATTTTTTATTATCACTTTCTAATTCGAGTTTCTGTAATTTTTCTATAAGACTTTCATAGAAAGGTTTTTCAGGTATATTTTTTTTCTTTTTGGAGAAAAATCTATATAAAAAATAAATTATAGCTACGCTAAAAATACCGATAAGAGTATATAAAAGCCACTCTGGTACAGCCATTTCACTATAACCATGAATGTCTTTAAGACTATTAATCAGTTTTTCTCTTGTTTCAGGAGTCATAGTGAAACTTACTTCTTATTTCCTGTAAGTCCTTTTAAATAATTATAGAGAGTGATGGTGTTTTCTAGTTTTCTTTTTAC
>JBMOEX010000175.1:0-1861 GCA_049314535.1 Vampirovibriophyceae bacterium
TTTTCTTGATAAAAAAAAACATAATAGCTATGCTTTAATATACTGAAATCATGAATATTAGCCACGAAATTCCGACTAAACATAAAGTAGACTTCCTTCTAGAAATAGGAGTAGAAGAAATACCTAGTGCTCTTATTAATAACATTAAAGATTCCATCGCCTCTGGCATAGAAACCCTGCTTAGCTTACATAAACTCAGCTTCGACAAATTAATTAGCTACGGCTCTCCACGCAGGTTATACTTCGAGATCCAAAATCTTGACTCCTTCTCTTCTGATGAAGAGATTATTCTAAGAGGTCCAGCTAGTAAAATTGGAGTGCTTGATGAATCAGCTCAGATTCCGAGCTTTACAGCAGCGGCTTTGAGCTTTGCTAAAAAAAATCAATTAACCGAAAATGATTTATACATTCAGGATGGTTATATTTATGCTAAGAGTCTAAAAAAAGGTAATACTCTAAAGTCTATCCTAGAGAACGGTTTAGCTGAAATTATAAAAAAGACCCCAGGGAAACGCTTTATGCGCTGGTCTGACAGTGAAAATAAATTCACTAGACCTATAGAATGGATCTCTTCAAGACTCTTTAGTAAAGAGGGCGGCGCGACTGAAGATATTAAATTCGACTTTGAAGATATTCATACTTCAAATGTAAGCTTTGGCCACCGCATTTACGGTAAAAAAGAATTCACCATTCAAGATCAAAAGAGCTACTTTCTTAGACTACAAGAAGAACATATAATTCTTCAGCCCGAGGAAAGAAAAGCATTAATTATTAAAGAAGCTAATAAGCTAGCGGAGCAAGTTAAAGGGAAAGCCGTTCTAGATGCAGATTTACTAGAGGAGATCTGCGGTCTAGTAGAAAGCCCGAAAGCTATTCTTTGTGAATTTTCAAAAAAATATTTAGAAGTGCCTTCCCTAGTACTTAAAACAGTAATGAAGGTACATCAAAGATATATTCCGATTGCGAACCTTAATAACAGTGAGGAACTCACGCCCTACTTCATAGTAATTAGCAACAACCCTGAAAGCATCGCTGAAAAGAACATTAAAGCTGGAAATGAAAAAGTCATAATTCCTCGATTTGAAGATGCCTGCTTCTTTTTAAACGAAGATAATAAAATCTCACTTGCTGACAGGCTTCCAAAGCTTGCAAGAATTAATTTTCAAGTAGGTAACATGCAAGAAAAAGCTGAGCGCTTACAAAAGATGACTGAAGTATTAATTGATGCATTAGAAAAGACTAATACAAACTTAGTTGAATCTAAAACTCAGTCTCGCAGTAATTATTTGATTGATGCAAATGAAAGAAATGATATTATCCAAGCCGCGCTTATAGCTAAAAGTGACTTAGATACTAAGCTGGTATTTGAATTTACCGAATTACAAGGAGAAATAGGTGGAATTTACGCTAAAAGACAGGGTCTATCTGAAACCATCTCTAAAGCAATCAGTGAACAATATATGCCAAGATTCGCGGAAGATAACGAGCCCGAATCGCTCGGCGGAAAGCTTATAGCCCTAGTCGATAAACTTGATAATATAATCGCTTATTTCGCAGCGGGGAAAATCCCGAAAGGCTCTGCTGATCCGTTTGCATTAAGAAGACAAGCCAATGGTCTTTTACAAATTATCATTCATGGAGAGCTAAAATTCAATCTAGAAGAGTTCTTAGAGAAATTTATAAATTTAAATCCTATATTTTTACAGAATTCAGAATTCTCGGCAGATGAATTATTAAGCAAGCTGCGTGAATTCCTAGAACAAAGGCTGGAATTCGTTTTTGCAATATATCATAAAAATCCTACAATAAATAAAGCTGTTATTAGCACAGATAAACCTCTTCAAAATTTATATAACAGGCA
>JBMOEX010000176.1:0-1824 GCA_049314535.1 Vampirovibriophyceae bacterium
TAACCCAGATTTACAGATGAATCCTGAAAATATTCTCTGTCTAACTTTTACTGAAAGTGGTGTAGTCGCCATGCGTAATCGCTTGATAAGTATTATCGGCACGGCAGCTTATTACGTAAAAATTCATACTTTCCATTCTTTCTGTAACGAAGTCATACAGGGTAATTCAGAAATTTTTCCTAGCTTAAGCTCGGTAGCGGAGCTTGAGCAGATAGAAATAATCGAGAAATTAATTTCAGGGCTGGATGTTTCTAGTCCTTTAAAACCTTTTGCTGATCAGTATTTGTATAAAAATGAAGCACTCTATGTGATTAAATTACTTAAAAGAGAATCGGTAAGTCCAGATGATTTAGAGGCTTCTATCGCTTTTATTGAGCTTTTATCAAAAATAATTCACGAGGATATAATGAGCTTTATTAGCCAGAATGCTCGCTCACTTAAGGATGAAGACTGTTTGATTTTTATAGATAATCTCGCGAATACTTTAAAACAGGCTGATCTAGAGACATATTTACTACAGAACTCAGCATTAGATTTAAGCCTAGCGAAAGAAAAAATACAGAAATTTATTATTCAGGTAAGGAAATTTTTTAATCAGGCGACTAAAGTCGCTGATTTTAAATCGACCTTAAAAGATTTTTATACTAAGGCTGTCGAGAATATTCCTAAACAGTATGAGCTATTAAAGCTTTATCGGGGTTATATTAAAACTCTTTTAGAGAAGAGGCTCTATGATTTTGAGGATATGCTGCTTATGGTCATAAATGCTTTTAGTAAGCACCCTGATCTTTTAGCGACTTATCAAGAGAAGTTTCAGTATTTACTGGTCGATGAATATCAGGATACGAACGGCTCGCAGAATAAAATACTTGAACATCTCTGTTCTTTTTATCAAGATCAAGCGAATATCTTCGTTGTAGGGGATGATGATCAATCTATCTATAAATTTCAGGGAGCATCACTGGAGAACATCAGTTCTTTTTTCGGAACTTACCGAGAAACTCTTAAAATGGTGGTCTTGACTGAAAATTATCGCAGTCAGCAGAATATTTTAGATCTTTCGCATTTTTTAGTTAGTCATAATCAGAACCAAATCATTGAGCTGTTTCCAGATTTAGAGAAAAAGCTACATGCTGCTACTGATATAGCTTTAGAACCTGTTAAGCTGATTACACATCAGGATTTTAATTCAGAATTATTCTATATAGTAAAAAAAATCCAAGAGCTTATCGCTGAAGGCGTGCAGCCTGAAGAGATTGCAGTTTTGGTTAGGAATAATAAGGATGTTACTGCTATCGCTGATCTGCTTGCAAGAGCAAGTGTGCCAGTGAAAACATACTCGAATGAGAATATTTTAGAAGATATTTTAATCGCTCAATTAATAGATCTTCTCAGAGTAATATCTAAGCCAAAGGCTCATAGTTATTTGCTTTTCAATCTTTTACATTATGACTTTATTTTAGGTTCTGCTTTACTGAACGCAGAAATTAGAGTTTCGCTACACGCTCAGGATGATTCTTCCCTAGAATATGAGGGGGTGAATCAATCTCAAGGATTGAGTTCAGCAGCTAAGCTACGTGAAATATGGAAATTAAATAAATTAAATCGTGATTCTGAACTGAGCCTTGTTGAGTTGATGCTAGAGCATGAGCTGTTTAAGTCTTTTGCAGAGAAGATTTTAGATTTTCATCAGCGAGCTTCTAATCATTTTTTAGATAAACTGTTTGAAGACATTATTAATGAGTTTAATTATCTAAATTTTATAGTCAGTGATTTTAAAAATAATTTAACTGAGGCTGCGAATATAAATTCAGACTTAAGCTT
>JBMOEX010000177.1:0-1759 GCA_049314535.1 Vampirovibriophyceae bacterium
ATTCTAAGATCACCTAATATCATCTTATTATCAGGGTCATGCTGAGTCTGCCATGTATGAACTTTCTGTAAAGCTGCTATGAGAGTGGGGTTCTCATCTGTCCATAGTTCTTTATGATTAATATAGCTATCAAATAATTGATATATCCAATATGGTAATGTTGTCAGAGACTGTCTTTTACTATTGCCGTGAGTTAAATCTAAAATTAAACCATTTTCTTGTACTTTATCGGTGATGTTTGAATAGCCCTCTTTATTTTTAATAGATATTTGAAGGCTTATTTCCTTACCTGAAATATTTAATCTGACTTTAAATTCACGATTGAAATTCAATCTAGGAAAGTAGTTAAGTATTTTTCTGTCTTCATCTGTACTGTCATTTAGGTTAATAGTACCTTCACCTTCATAAGATTTCACATCCTCTTCTTCCTCATAGGATTCTGTAATTTCGTTTATGTTTTCGGTGAAATCATTTTTTAAAAGCCTGGCTATATCTTCATTGAGTTCCGTTTTTTTCAGATCTGAGAGGAAATTATTTTTCAAATCTTCATAGTTGATGGCGTAGTCACCAGAATCAGTTTTATTAAAAAATTTATCTAGTGTATCGTAGATGGTGAGATCATTAAAGCTCTTTTCCAGTCTGAGTTTCAGTTCGGTGGGTGAGGGCATGAGTTTAATATGAGATCGAGAAGCAGTCGTCTGCTTGGAATTAATAGCATTTTTTCTTCTAAGAAGATTTAAAGTATTTTGAAGTAAATTAATCATAAGTAATCGTATTTTTTATTTTTAGGGTTTACTGGATCTAACTTGTGAACTTGTTTCATCATTATAGTTACAGCTTGATGCCACTGACAATGTTGATCATGAGTAAAACGCCAATGTTTTGAATTTAAGAAAGAGACTTCATTTTTCCCATCGGGAGCTAATCCTTCATAGCGTGTATATTCTTTTGATGGAATTCTCTTTATATAATCACCATCCTCACGAAATATTTCATCAAAAAAGTATTTGACGGTTTTTTCTCCATGCTTTAGTTCGGATTTATGTTTTTGGTTAATATATCCAACATCATAAACATAGGAAGCATTACCCGTTTCCTTCGTTTCAATAATGAATATTTCATCAATTTTTATAACAAAAGAAGTGACACCTGATTTATTTAAAATAGGTTCTTGAATACTTTCGGAATTTTTATTGACTATAAACTCTTTAAATTCTTTAATTTTATTTTCCGTTGGTAAAAAAATTCTGAAATCATCGGCATAATGTAAATATCTCTGCCAGCACTCTTTTCTTTTGTGTGGGTCTGGAGAGCCCGCAAAAACAAACTCAAAGAATAAATTAAACTCATATTCAGTAAACCAATAGAGAATTTTCTTAAAGATCTTCTCATCAGTATCTTTAAGTCTTTGCCAGTTTGACTTAGAGATTCTGGGATCGCCTAATTTATTTTTAGTAAAATTCTTTATAATCTCTTCTTCAGAGCTACTAAGATCTTTTTCGATTGCTTTAAAAAGCTTTATAAAACGTTCACAGCCTAGTGTAGTAAAAAGATTACAACAATTAAAAAGTATTTTTTTAAGTTCATCAGAAAAGTTTCTATTGTCTAAATAGTTTTGAAAAAGATAATCAAAATATTTATTTAAAAGCTCGTCTATGATTGCATCTTCGTTATAAAAATTAACATAGAATCTTTCACTAACGATTTCTGTAATACTATAAAGAAGATCATTAGTAGTGCTGTTCTGCTCTTCTAAAAT
>JBMOEX010000178.1:0-1758 GCA_049314535.1 Vampirovibriophyceae bacterium
GATCTCCCCCAAGAGTTCATATCGACGGGGAGGTTTGGCACCTCGATGTCGGCTCGTCGCATCCTGGAGCGGTAGTACGTTCCAAGGGTTGGGCTGTTCGCCCATTAAAGCGGCACGCGAGCTGGGTTCAGAACGTCGTGAGACAGTTCGGTCCATATCCGGCATGTCCGTAAGATATTTGAGAGGAGTCTTTCCTAGTACGAGAGGACCGGAAAGGACAAACCTCTGGTGTACCTGTTGTCACGCCCGTGGCAAACGCAGGGTAGCTATGTTTGGAGAGGATAAGTGCTGAAAGCATCTAAGTACGAAGCCCACCTCAAGATTAGATATCTCATCTTTTAGATTAAGTCCCCTTGAAGAACACAAGGTTGATAGGCTACCAGTGTAAGTGGAGTGATCCATTCAGCTAAGTAGTACTAATAGGACGAGGGCTTTTTTCCAATTTCTTAGTAATACTAAGGTTTGGGTAAAGACTTGGTCTAACAAAATATGCAGTTTTCAGTTTAATATGAAAAACTCCTGTTTTATTTGTTTAGAAATACTAATTTAAGTGTTTCTAAGCGGATTATTAAATAGGAGTTTTTTTATTTTAAGGGGCTTGTTTCGGAGCTTATAAGCCGTTGTTGTTGAAACTCAGAGTTTAGAGTTTCGCGACAGGGTACTGAAAATAAAGATCAAAGTAATAGCTCCTTAAGAGAGCGCTCTACCACCTGTAATTTCAAGATTTAGGGTGATGGAAATGCAGAGTAGAGTCTGCTATCTTACTTTACCCTTCTCTTTTAAGACTTTCTTTGCCCTATTTCTTCGGACCATTATAGTCTCTAAGTAACTGATCTAATGTTGTTCCAAGAGGTGTGTATGTGTCTAGGAATTTATCGTTAAGCTCATTTTTCGGAATATTAAAAACTATTTCCTGCGGGCTATTACTGTTACCGTTACTGTTATTAATTGTAACTTTAATATTATTATCGCCATCTTTTGTAAGTTTGACGTTCTTTCTAGCATCTTCTATCTTTATGATATTACCTTGAGAGTCTGTTAGCTTAATCTCATTAGCAAGAAGACTTGTAAGGAAATCACCAAGTTGAATATTGGCTGTTGAGCTATCTTTACCTGTAAATGAGATGACCTTGTTTTCTGGATTGTAGTTAGCTGCCTTTAGTTGCTTTAGTTCAATAGTGGAAATTTTCTCTGCTGCTTCGGGTTTCTTGGGTTGACTTGATTTATTTATCAATTTCCATAAATCAGACCTTTCGCCCCCAGTCGCAGATTTAATATCATTGAGATCATCATCTTTTTGTTTACCAGTCGTAGGATTAATGTGACCATTAGCTCTGGCATCGTTTGCTAGCCTTGGGATGATTGCGTTATCACGGAGACTCTCACTTTGTAGAAAGGCTATAGTATTTAATTTCGAGATTTTATCGGAAAATTCGCTTCCGTAGTAAGATTTATCTGTTTTCCCCGCTTTATGAACTTTACCTATTAAATTCATGCGAGCTCGATCTAATTCTGCCATGCTGAATTCACCTGTATCTAGGTTACGCTTATAAGCCTTAGTTAACAAATCTAAATTCTCTTCTAATGCTTCTTTGGTGTAAGTCTCAGAATTATTGTATTGAGCTAGTTCTGTAATTTTATTTTGAGCTGCTTTTTTTCCATTGTCTGTTTTAAATTCAAAGTCTTTCTTGTTTATTTTAAATTTACTGGTATCTAAGTTATTAATAAACTCCGCATTCTTTTCCCAAATCTCTAGGG
>JBMOEX010000179.1:0-1747 GCA_049314535.1 Vampirovibriophyceae bacterium
ATGGATAATTGCCCTTCTTCTTTGAGTATTTTTTTAGTTTTCTCAGGAAGAGCATCTATCTTCTCTATCCTTGATTTGGGGTCTTGGATATTCGTCAAATATATACGAAGATTATCTGCGGCAAGACTTTTTACATTCAACAAATCTTTTAAGGGTTGTTCATTCTTTGTATTTCCTGCAACTCGCTTGAGTAGCTCTTCTTTTGAGCTTAGACCACACAAAACTAATTCATCTATACTTAAACTATTGATAAACTCTTTTTGTTTATTAAGATCTTTTTCTTCAGGCTTATACTTTTCGAAAAACTTATTATAAGTATCAGGTGTAATATAAGATGAGGCTCTAGAAGAGCCTACCTCAGCTACAGACATCAGTTCATGCTGTGATAATTCCCCTAATATATATCTTTTGCTACAAAAATCATTCCGAAAAGAGCTATACAATGCAAACTCTTCTTCATTTAAACCCTCTATGAATTTTCTCATTGAAGGAACATCCTTTTTAATCCCTAGATATTTACTTAAAAGAGCACGGTATTCTTCTGGGCTCGCTTCTTTTCCTTTTATATCAATACGAGAATTTAAGCTATTGCGTGCAGTAATAGCTAAGTTAATTAACGCATCTTTAGATAGTCCTTTAATAGACTGTGGATCAGGCAATTCGCCGTTCCTACCACCAAAAAGGGGGTTTAAATCATTATAATTATCAGTGAAATAGTTTTTCAGACTCTCCTCAGAGACACTGTCTTTAAGTGCAGTGTATTTTTCTTTATATTTTGTCAAGACTCTTGTAAGTGCCTCTGCATTTTCCTTCGTCATTTTGTTCGGTTCATTACGAAGGTAATCACTTGCTTTATTAGCATCTGTTTCATTAATCTTTTTATAATCTTTAACAGCTTGGTTAAAAACATGACGCCTGAAATCACGCTTATCAACAGATTCTAGATTTGATACTTGCTTTAGCGCACTATTAATTGCGCCTATTTCGGTATTTTCTGTATAGTTATAATTGGTTAAGGTTATATGCACATCATCACTTTCCAATATATCTAAAGCATTTCTCAGCTTTATTAGATTGGTTAGATTTGGGTTTGTTGACTTGGTTGTGCTAGTAGAAGACTCCTCGAGATTAAGTCGCGTCTGTGTTGCTCCTGTCTCAGTTCTGTCTGGTGTGCCTGAGGCTCCTCTGTCTGTGTTGGTGCCTGAGGCTGTGACATCTGTTCCTATTCTGACTGTTCCTTCTATTACATTGTTTAGTACCTTGGCTAGTGTGGGATTCTTACTTTCGGGCTTTACTACTTCTTTTTTTGAGTCGTCAGCTGGAGCCGTAGTAAAACTTAATTCATTATCATTATTTATACCAGCATAATCATTGCCACTATTGTCCTTTACGGCACCAGCTTCTATCTTCACATAGTATTTTGTATTAGGTTTCAAAGCTTCTTTAGGCTTAATTTTCAAAGTATTATCCTGCTCTACGGATACATCAATCCCCACTAGAGCACCACCATTTTTCTCAAAAAGCTTCACTTTCCCAGCATCAGCCAGTTTAATATTTTCACCAAAAGTAAGATCTATACTAGAATTTATAGCTATATTTGCATCACCATTACTTGGTTTGCTAGAGCTTAATGTAGGTGCTGTCTTGTCATCATCAACAGTTTTAGACGTATTATTAGCATCAACAGTAGCATTAGTAGCATTAGCAGAAGAAGACCCATTATTATTAACAGCAGTAGTAGTAGTAG
>JBMOEX010000180.1:0-1669 GCA_049314535.1 Vampirovibriophyceae bacterium
CACTAAATGGTCCCATAGCTCAGTTGGTCAGAGCAGTCGACTCATAATCGATTGGTCGTGTGTTCAAGTCACACTGGGACCACCAGTTTTAAGAAATCTGATATTAAGAAAAGCTTGCGTCAAATGCGTCATGCTATACATTTTTATTATACAATTTTGCAGTTTATATAAAACCTTGGGGAACGAGGAAAATATGCTTTGATTTATTCTTAAATAACAAAATCCCAGGAAAATGTTACTTATTTACTTGTAAGTAACACGTGCGTGAGTTAATCTTTTATAAGTAACATAAATCGACCTTTTCGTTACTTATCGAGGTTAAATGGATAAAACTGGACGTATTGGAGAATATATTAAAAGTTCTGCTGCCGCTGGAGAGCATTATCTAGCATACGTACCGCAGCCACTGCCACCTGTTCCACCACTCGATATGCTGGATCTGGCTGAGTTATTAGATAAAGCTAGTGCTGCTCTTGGACGTTTAGATGGTATGAGTATGGTTCTGCCAGATCCATCACTGTTTATTTATATGTATATTCGCAAGGAAGCGGTTCTGTCTTCCCAAGTTGAGGGAACTCAATCTTCTTTATCTGATTTATTGTTTTTTGAGAATGAAGACGCTCCAGGGGTGCCATTCGATGATGTCGCAGAGGTTTCCTCTTATGTTACTGCGATGAATTATGGGCTTGAGCGACTTAAGGATTTCCCTCTTTCGCTTCGATTAATTAGGGAAATTCACGGGCAGTTAATGAATAATGCACGTGGAAGAAATAAGAATCCAGGTGAATTTAGAAGTTCTCAGAATTGGATTGGTGGTTCACGCCCAGGAAATGCACGTTTTGTTCCACCGCCTCCAGAAAAACTCAAAGAAGCTTTATATTCCTTTGAGAAGTTCTTGCATGATGAGAATACTAAATTACCAGCTCTTATAAAAGCTGCACTTGCTCATGTTCAGTTTGAGACTTTGCATCCATTTTTAGATGGAAATGGTCGTTTAGGGCGTTTACTGATTACTTTTATTTTATGTGTAGAAGGGGCTTTAACAAAGCCTCTCCTCTATCTAAGTCTTTATTTAAAAGCAAATAGGCAGGCATATTATGATTATTTACAGTCCGTCAGGGAAACAGGAGACTGGGAAGCATGGATTAAGTTTTTCCTCCAGGGAGTCGTAGAGACCTCTAATCAGGCTACTGAGACAGCGATATCAATTCTTGATTTATTTAAAAAGGATCGCAGCTTGATTGAAGAATCTGGCAGGGGTACTGCTCTGATGATCGTTTATAATCATTTTCAGCATTATCCTCTTAGTAATACGACACGTCTTCGTGCAGAAACGAAGAAGCCTTTACCAACAATTCTAAGATCTTTAGCAAGCCTTGAACAGCTTGGAATTATTAAAGAGATTTCTGGAAAGGAAAGGCATAAAGTTTTTGTTTATCGTGAATATTTAGATATTCTTGGAAGGGATACTGAGCCATTAATTAGTGATATTAATTAAAAGAAGAAATCAACAAGAATCTAAGGCTTTAAAAATGATTTTTACTGCTAATTAAGATAAAGAACTTTACAAAAATAATGCTATACCATATGATGTCGAGGGCTCTAGCGAGAGTAATTATGAACTAAATACAATCTTAGCAGCTTCGATACATAAAAACAATAGTAAAAT
>JBMOEX010000181.1:0-1663 GCA_049314535.1 Vampirovibriophyceae bacterium
TTTACTCGCATTAATGGTGATATTCAGATTACCCCAAGGCATGAAATAGAGGGCAGGGAGTATCCGACTCTTAAGGCTACGACTATTTTTACTAAGTATCCGAAAGATTTTGAGACGCGGGAACTAAAGGCGCTCACACTTTTACAGGTTTTAAGTGAACTGAGTGCTGGACCAGTAATGCGTTTCAGTGGAGCTGCTGCAAAACAACAGATTAAAGCTCTTGCTGATGATACATTTAGGAATATTGATGCAGAAAGAGTTTCTGAGTCGGGACTTTTATTTAATCCGTTTAAGATGTTAGCTGGGTTTTTTAATAGGTAAGCTTTAATTCATTTCAGCTATTGCTGCTTTGGCTTGAGAATTAGCGGTGACTTCAGCTGCATTTTTAGTATTTGCTAGAGCAGCTTTGACTAACTCAGACCCTAATGTCTTAGGTAATTTACCACCATTAGCAAAATGTGCCATTTCAAGCGTAGTGAGTAATGTCGCTAAAGGTAAGTTAATATTAGGACTGTCATTAATGACCGTTATAATACCTGGCTTAAATTCATTTTTTTCTGGGATAAATCCATTAATTTCTAGTTTTGGGGCGGTGAATTTTTCCTGGCTGGAGTGACCTTTAGCAAATATCGTGGTGTTCCCACCTTCTTTAGGTCTATTTTTATCTACAAGGGTATTAATAGATATTTCAAGAGCTTCTTCTAATTTTACAGCATTAGGATTACTGTTCAAAGTTTCAAGCCCATAGGTTCTTGCCATTACATCAATAACTGGCTTCGCTTTTTCTAGAGCTGCCTCTGGCTTTTTCTCTTTTAAGGCTTCCTGTAGGGAAAGAAAAGCTGCTTTATCTGTATCACTTAGATTTATTTCTGGCATTTCGCTTTTTTTAGTCTTAGCATTTGCTTCAGGGAGTATTTGATTTATAGTCTCCGTGAGTAGCTTTTTCATTTCATTATTTTTACCCTCAAAAATATCCTTTAAAAGACCGTATGGAGAGTCAGTTAAGCTTAGGTCAATTAATTTTGTGGTTTTCTCGTTAGCTTCAAATAAAGCCTGCATGTGAACTTTATCTTGTTTTAGAAGAGGCATCAAGTCTTGTGCTCTATCGGATTGCTTTAAAAGTGCTTTTGCTTCATCAGGGATAAGAGATTTTAGTGGATTTAATGTATGCATCACACCTTTCAGTCCACCAAGGAAGAAATTCTGAGAGCTTGGACCATCAAATGAAATTTGATATTTATTTTCATCTACTTTAAAAACAGTAAGTTCTTCTCTGGCTTTTTCTGGAAGAAATTTTAATGCTTTCTGTAAGCTTTTGGGTGCTTCTTTTAAAGATATTCCAGAGGAAGGTTCTGTAGTCTGCGGCAGAGCTAGATTAGATTCTTCAGTAGGCTTAGATAATGTATTTAGTATTTCTCGTGAAGAGGAAGCTGTTTGCTCAGTCTCTTTGATTTTGCTGCTTGCAGGAGTCTTTGCGGTGACTTCTTCCGTAGTGGGAACCGCTATTTCTGGTGTTTTTAGTTTACTGCCAATTCCAAACACTAAAGATTAATCCCTTTCTTTTTAAAACCTTCATGGAAACTAAACTCCAGAAGGAATCTTATCTAACTAATTTATGAAATAAATAATAACCTTTTTAAAGTTAACATGTCAATATTTATTT
>JBMOEX010000182.1:0-1641 GCA_049314535.1 Vampirovibriophyceae bacterium
TCTTCCACCTTTAAGGATTTTAAAACTATATTCTGTAATTGCTCTAAACTATTTGGGTTAAGTAAAAATTCTTTTAAGGGATAATGTGTTTCTTCTTTAAAAGTTTCACGGTTCATTACGAGAGGGGCTAAAGAAGCTCTATCATGAACCCTCTTTTCTCTATTAAGATCATTCCTATATAACTGAGTCAAGCTTTCTAACCTACCAAAATACTCCTTGACATGCTCTATCAAAGGATTCTTGGCTTCTGACTTAATTATTTTCTCTAAAGAATTATGCAATACTTCCTCAAAGGAAAATTTTTCTCCTTGTATGCCATACGCCATATCATTAGAACCGGCTTGAATTATTTCGATTGCCCCAGTAGCCCCTATATCTCTGCGAACTAAAATACCCTTAACCTTGGAATAATCGTTATCACCTTGAATCCCCGTGCCTGGAATGATAATCGATGGTTGCTCATCACTAACATGCGTAAGCTCTAATCCTTGGCTCTGAAGTCCATTTCCTGGGAGAATAAGACTTCGTGAAGGCGAAGATAATATCAAGTCCGCCCCATTGCTGCCTAAATCAAATCTCTGGCTATTATATTGAATAGTCACATTAATATAAAGACAGCAAGAAAAAGTTTTTTACCCTGGATAAATTTAAAGCCTTTCTGTAATTTCAATCCTTAAGATTATTAGCTAGTAACCTGCTCAAAATCTCAGCCGCCACTAAATGCTCATATTCCCTAACCTTATCTATATCAAAATACAAATAACCAGAACGCCTCTCCCAAAAATCCTGAGCGGTTCTCACATATTCATAATCAATAGTATAAAAAAGTTCAGCCAAGACAAAAGCTGCATCCCGAGACAGATCTTTTCTTTCTATAGTTAAATTTTTTAAATAATCTAAAATTTTATAAGCATTTAAACCATAATTATCAAGCAAATGATCAGCGTAAGCTTCACTAGAACTCAATTCTAAGTCACCAGCCGCATTAGACTGAGTACTAGGAAAATAAACTGCCAAAAATTTCTCGAGTGAAGCCTTAAATTCGAGCAAATGAGCTTCATCTTTAAAAGCACAGGCATTTAATTTTAAATTCTTGGTACTAGATTTAGTAAAAATCTTTAAAAGCTTTTTATCCTTTAAGTTCTGCATTGCTTTATCCACGACCCTCTCGGCCATTTTTCTATAACCAGTAAGCTTACCTCCAGCTATAGAGATTAAGCCCTCCTCTGAAACAAATATTTCATCTTTACGCGAAAGCTCACTAGGACTCTTTCCATCTTGATGAATTAAAGGGCGTAAACCAGCCCAAGATGATTTAATATCTTCTTTCTTTAGCTGGACATCAGGAAACATCCCATTAACAGCAGCTAAAAGATAATCCACGTCATCATCTTCCACTTTAATATCATCTAAACTACCACTATAATTAGTATCAGTAGTACCGAAATAAGTTATCCCAGCCCTCGGAATAGCGAAAATCATTCTTCCCTTAATCGTTTCATCGAAATAAACCGACTGAGTTATCGGAAACTTATCCCTCTTCACCACTAGATGCACTCCCTTAGTGAGATGTAGACGCTTCTTTAAACTTTCTTCACTCTGCTGCTTTAATCTTAAAATATCTACCCAGGGGCCGGCAGC
>JBMOEX010000183.1:0-1636 GCA_049314535.1 Vampirovibriophyceae bacterium
CTGAGACTATAAAAACGGGCAGGTTAAAAGCTGATCAGCATAGGATTTTAGTAATCGAATAGGTTATTCATAATGACCAACTGGACACAAAAGCTACCATTTATATGCCTAGAGTTCAGAGACGGGGGATCATACCCCACAGCGCCCTCTCTCAAAACGGCTTATAAGTGGGGTGCTGAAATTCATGAAGCAAAGAGGGCTGCCCTTGCAGCAAGACTTCAAGATAGACATGAACTCAATAAATTATCTACAGAGACACCTCAAAAAACTAATGAACTCTTTTTAAGTTCCTTGCGAAATACTCTTCAAGAAAACATTTTAAACTTTAAAGAATTGAGCGAATTTAGCCAAAATAACAAGACCGCTATAAGTATGCTTCTTAAAGAAAAAAGTGCCTTCTTAAATAACCTGAAACATGCTCAATCTTTAGGTCTCTTAAAAGTAATCCCAGACCAACAAAAAGAATCAGATATAAAATCTCCTATTTTTACTAGTGGTGAAATTAAACTTCATCACTCCATAGATCCTAGCTATTTAGTCAGCAGCCGAGACAGATCTAAACTGTATTTTATGCTCATGAATAACGAAAATTCACCGTCAAACTCAGAACCCATATTAAGGATCTTCTCTGATGAAGGACATAGCCGGAATCCCTTCTATCACTTAAATGTAGAATTTAAAAATAATCGAAAAAACAATACTATTGTTAATGATCTTTTCAGAAGTGAAAATCATGGAACAGCTTCGAATATAAGTACGGAACGATTTAATAGATTAACTGACTATTTTACGATTGAAGGACTTCCAGATAAAATTGATAATTTACCAACAGGAGTCATAAATTATTATCAAAATTCCGCAGCACTCAAATATTCCAAGAATCCAGAAATTAGACAAAAATTTAAAGAGGAATCTCAAGATCAGTATCACCGCACTTTAGAATTATTTAAGGCAGAAAGTAATATTTTAGAATATTTATTTCAACATAAGTTAGGGAAAACAGCATCGTCCAAGGATAATTTAAACCTTCTGAAATTCATAAATGAGTTACTCTCAGCACAAGCAAGTCAACCAATAGTAAGAAGCGGTCAAATGAAATCAGGAGAAGCATTTGATGGCAAGCCTTTCTATAAAGATAAGCTTTTTAACATTTCTAAAAAACCCTTAGACTTTCATACTGGCTTTATTAGCACCAGTAACCTAGAAATTCAGTTCCTAATTTTCGATGATAAAGAGAGGGGAGCTATACCTAGGCTAAACCTTAAACTAACTGATAAAATGAGGGGTCATTCTAAATTAGTCTTGCTTGACGCAGAAAAGTTTCCTGAGCTGAGAGATGGTTTTCAAGAATATTTAAATAGCTTCTTATCCTTTATCCAGAAAAAGGAATCCAAGCTAATAAAACCAAACCCTCCACAATTAAATAGACCAGAGCGACCTAAGCCTTAAATAATCCCCTTAGTAGTCCTAACCGTATCTTTTATACGATCATCTACCTGCTTAGCTGCATCGAAAGCTAAAGCAAAGGCTTTAAAAGTTCCTTCTACGATGTGGTGACTGTTCACTCCTGTAATCTTATGAAAATGAGCACAGATAGCCGCTCCCTGAGTTAATGCACGCCAAAACTCAATACAGA
>JBMOEX010000184.1:0-1628 GCA_049314535.1 Vampirovibriophyceae bacterium
GTCATCGCTGATTCTAAAGCCACTTTATAACCATGATTATTTAAAAATTTAATAAAAGGTACTATATCCTGCTCTGTAGGCTCGCCTCCAGTAATCACCACTCTCTTTAAACTTGAATTCATAATCTGAAGCTGTTCTAAAATTTCTTCATAATTTAAAATCTGTTCATTCTTAGTTCCTAAAGCCCAGGTTTTCTTTTCATCACAGAAGAAACATCTCACCGAGCAGCCTTGAAGCCGAATAAAAAAGCTTGGTACGCCGAGAAACATACCCTCACCTTGAACAGTCTCAAAAATCTGCACCTGATTATCAGTTTTATTTAAAGTTAAACTACTCATAGTCACATCCTTTTCTCAGTCTTACCTTTACATTCTTAATAACAGTAATCAACACAAGCGTTTTCAAGAGATACTAAATATAGGGTCCGCCACCCCAGCATCTTTAAAGCCCCTTGCCCTTAAATGACAAGCATGACACTTACCACAAGGCGGAAACACACCACTATAACAAGTATGAGAATAGGCTAAAGCCTGCATACATTCATCACCTAAAGACTGAGCTAATCTTACGGTATCAGCCTTATTTAAATACATAAGCGGCGTATGAATCTGAATACTTTTATCAGTTCCGAATAATGCCTGATTAATAGTAGTTTGCATGGAATCTATAAAAACCTTACGGCAGTCAAAATAGCCCGCATAATCAGTTTCACAGACACCAGTTACTATATGCTCAGCTTTAAAATCATAAGCGATATTAGCAGCGAGCGAAAGAAATAATAAATTCCGCGCTGGAACGAAGGTCTGCGGCACTCCCCCAGCAGTAAACTCTTCTAAATTTTCATGAGTTAATAATTCTGCATTAGAACTCAAAAGAGAACTAGCTCCCCTTAAAGCTTCTGAAATATTTATGAATATCGTTTCGAGGTGAGCGAATTCAGCGATTTTCTTAGCAGATTCTAATTCAATACTGTGTCTTTGACCATAATCAAAAGTGACAAGCTGAATATATTTTTTCCTTAAAGCCTTATCTAAATTAGGATAAAAATTATTTAAAACCCAATAAAGACAAGTAGTACTGTCCTGACCACCAGAAAAAACGATCACCACTCTAGGAGACTGCTCGCAATCTCCAATTTCTGCGTTTTTATCGTCCAGCTTATCCATCTTATTACTAAAGAGTCTTCGCCAATTCCTTGTCACCAAGAACAACTACTGGCTTAATCGCAATACCGCCCCTAGGCATAAAGTCCCCAACCACTTTTAAAACCTTAGTCTTTAAAAGACTCTGTAAATCATTCGCTATCTTATTAATCACAAATTCATGAAATATCCCCGTATTTCTGTATGCAAAAAGATATAGCTTTAAAGATTTACTTTCGACTATAAACTCATTTGGAATATAACTAATATAGATTTTCGCAAAGTCTGGCTGTGCAGTCTTCGGGCAGAGACAGGTAAATTCATGACAATCTAAGTTAATAATATAATCATTAGCCTTGCAAAGATTCGGAATAGCCTCTAACTTAGCCTCTTCAGGCGAGCTTGGGTATTGGGTCTCAGTATTACCTAATAAACTTAAATTTTCAGCACCAGATAGCATATTACTCCAATAATAATACACTAACT
>JBMOEX010000185.1:0-1627 GCA_049314535.1 Vampirovibriophyceae bacterium
CCCCCATCACTCAACTGATAAGGTGGGTTACCAACAATAACATCAAATTTCACGTTAAATATCTCCTCGGGTTTATCTGTATGAATAAAATTATAAGCATAAGCTTCTAGAGAATCTTCTCTTTCATATACTTCTTGGTTTGCTCCACAGTATCAAGACACTCATCTTTATAACTACTTGAATACAGATCTAAATACTCAGAGCTGAATATACTAAATAACCTTTCTCTGCATTCCAGAACATTATCCTCTAATATATCAATGCCATAGATACTAGAAGCTGCTATCACAGCATATCTTTCATATTCTAATTGGTTTTTAGAATATCTATCCTTTACTACTTTGAGCTTCCTTTCGAGTACCTCAGCTAAAAAATTTCCGTTCCCACAGGCAGGTTCGAGAAATCTTGAATCAATTCTCTCTGTTTCTTGCTTAACGAGGTCTAGCATAAACTAAAATCTTTTATATACATTGATCCAGAATATTCTAACTCTGTAATTGTTCTTACTACTCCAAATAACTAAGATCTAAGTGACCTTACAGCTATAATATTTTCTTGTGCTCAAAGAAACATATAAGGAAGCTGAGGCTAAATACCGAGATCTCCAAATCAAGCTCAAACACTGGAGTCATCAGTATTACGTAGAAAATAATAGCGAAGTTGCTGATGCTGTTTATGATGCTCATTTACAAGAGCTGATAGCTTTAGAGGCTGCTTATCCAGATTTAATGGAAGCTGACAGCATTACGCAGACTGTAGGAACGGGAGTATATAAAACATCTTTTAATAAAATTGCACATGACATCCCAATGATGAGCCTTGCTAATGCTTTTGGTGAGCAGGATATACGTGCTTGGGAGGAAAGGGTTAATCGAATAATAGGTGCTGAAACAGTAAGGACTTATGTATTTGAGCTGAAGGTAGATGGTCTGAGTATAAGCATAGATTATAAGAACGGTAACTTATACAGAGCAGCTACTCGCGGTGATGGAAAGCTTGGTGAAGATGTCACTCCTAATATTTTTACTATAAAATCTCTTCCGAAAAATATATTAGGCTTAGGTGACTGTACTATTCGTGGAGAAGTTTATTTACCTAAAGCTGAATTTATCAAGGTAAATGAAGCGAGGGCTAATCAAGGACTGGATCTTTATGCAAATCCTCGTAATACAGCTTCTGGAGCACTTAGGCAGCTTGACCCTAAAATTACAGCTGAGAGAAATTTGGATGTTATTTGTTATGGTTTACATCTAATCAAGGATTCTGGTGGTGAAATGTCTGATAGTTCGACTGCTGAATCCGACAGGGTTTCTACGCATTGGCATGCCTTAAAGCAGCTCGAAAATTGGGGTTTTCACGTAAATAAAGAGGCTAATCATCTCTGCACTAGTATTGAAGAGGTCATTAATTTATACCATGAATGGCAGAATAAGAAAGATAGCTTAGATTTAGAGATAGATGGAGCTGTCGTCAAAATTAATGAAACTCACTTACAGAAAACACTTGGTGTAACTAGTAAGTTTCCACGTTGGGCGATGGCTTTAAAGTTTACCGCTGAAGAGGCTGTAACTAAAGTTATTTCAGTGGATTATGAAGTCGGTCGTACTGGCATAATCACTCCAGTAGC
>JBMOEX010000186.1:0-1615 GCA_049314535.1 Vampirovibriophyceae bacterium
AAAGCTCCTAGCAGAAACTCTTTGAGCTTATCTTGTAAGTCATCTTTATAAATTTCTTTCTGGGCTTTAAGCTCTTTACGTAAAAGCTCGGTGAAATCCATAGCTAAATCTACGCCTAAATCAGAGCGAATTAATTCTTCTTCTAGATCATCTAGCTCTTCTTTTTTGATTAAAACTCTTTCTAATACTGCATTTAAAGAATTACTTGATATTGAATCGGTTTCTGGTATGTTAGCTAAGATTCCGCTTTCAGCTAAATTAAGTTGTTCTTTGCTTTCAGTTTTCTCATTGCCTTTTAGAAAAGGTATCTTACTTAAAATCTTTTTAAAGAAGGACATATATTAGATAATATCAATTAAAGCACCTTAGCTTCATTTTTCAGAGCTTCTAAAAGCTGTTTAGCCGTCTCTTGAGCAGGTCCCTCAAAAATCTTCACACCAGTACGAGCTGCTGGCAGTTTAGCTTCCACTGGATTTAATCCAGTAGCACTTTCTATACTCACATCTATTTCTTCTAAAGGTTTTTTCTTAGCTTTCATTAAACCCATTACTGATGCATATCTCGGCTCATCTTTACCTTTATCGCAGGTTATTAAGGCTGGCAGGCTTAATTCGAATTTCTCTACGCCAGTAGGTACTTCTCTTTCAGCGACTAATTTACCATTTTCCCATTCGATTTTATTTACATTAGCTAGCATAGGTATATCTAAATGTGCTGCTACTCCAGCCTCTAGCCATACTGCTTCTATATCTATATTTTTTTTACCAGCAAGAATAAGATCTACACCTAGTTCTTTTATTTTTTCGGCTAAAGGTTTAGCGTTTAATTTATCTGATTTAAGTAAAACTCCCTGATCTGCTCCCATCGCTAATCCTGAACGAATGGCGGAGACGGTTCTGTCTGGACCTAAGGCTACTAATATAATTTCAGAGACCGCATCATTAGCTTCTTTAAGCTTTAAAGCCTTTTCTACAGCGAATTCAGCATAAGGATTTAAAATCCATTCTATACCTGTTTCACTGATAGATTTCCCGTCTGCTCCGATCTCTATTTTAGTCGTAGTGTCAGGTACTTGGCTAACGATTACAGCTATTTTCATATTATTTAGGATATACCCAAAATTAAGCTTTTTCTAAATTTTTATTATCAAATAACTTGTATTGCATAATTTGTCTTAACACTAGAGGTAGCAAAAAGAAGGCCGCAAAATTCAGTATTAACACTATAAAAGTAACTACAGAACCGTAAATTAAGTAATCTGTGTCAGTCATGGAATACTTCCCATAAAATTATAGCAGGCTATTACTTTATATAGTCAAAGCATAGAATGCTATGAATTAGGGAGATTCAAGATGTCACTAGGATTATTACGACCAGTTTATCACCAGCTAGAAGAAGATAGCAGAGATAGAGGCGTTAAATCCTTTGAAAGAAATCCAGAATTTGAAAGATTCGCTCTCTGGTTTAATTCATTTTTAAAAATACAAAACAAGTCTTATCAAAAACGTAGAAATGATGCTTGGTTAAAACAAGGGAATCGCTTCTGGGGTAATTATGATCGTGGAGCAGCTGGGACTTATAAGTCTTTAAATGAAAGAACTAGTAAAGAGTTCGT
>JBMOEX010000187.1:0-1537 GCA_049314535.1 Vampirovibriophyceae bacterium
TAAGGGGTCAAAAGTCCTCAGAAGTTTAAAAATCGCAAGTAAATAAAAGCGTGGGAGTTAATAAAGTAAGTCAGGAAAGATCAATATCTTCCGCCTGCCTAGAAGTTTTCGACATTACATAGGTTAATACAATCGCAGAAATCACAAAGAAAGCGATACCTATATAGCAGGCTATACTCGTTTCAAATTCATTTAACATAAATCTTTCCTCTTAAATAAAGTCCAATACAGTAAAAGTATAATACCCAAGAAAGCCAAAGCGATTGACATCAGAAATTTTACTAATACAATTTCATTTTTTTCATCAATTAAATACAGTAAAATAGCCTGCCCAAGAGGCGTACAGAAAGCAGTACTTAAAAGTAAAATAACCGTATCATAAAAACTTACTGCTAAATTTTTGGGTTTATTCTCTCTAAAACTTCGGGGAGCTTTCCTCATTCACCTCATCTTAAAAAATCTCACTGGGATTTTTAAGGGGTCATTTTTCCTCAGAAGCCCTTAGCCTAGTCGAACTTCTATTGCGTTCCCACTTAACTAATATCTTTAAGAATCTATCGGAGAAATACATTAAAGTCAATGCAAACACTAATGCAAATACACAAGTAAAAAATATTAATAACGCAAGCACGCGAGACTCATTTAAAATCACAATTCAATTCTCCGTTTTTGCTTTTCTACATGTAAGTCCAAAAGAAGCATACCCATGATTATAGCAGCGACACCAAGCAGCATCAATGAAAAGTAAATTACAAAAACAAAGACATCAAATTTTTTGTTTACAACATCATGATGTCTTATAATTTCAAAAAAATAAGACACAATCGGTGAACACAATGCATAACCAAAGGTTTTCATGAAATCAGCTCTATACTTAATAGTCTCTAAAATGAAACTCATTCCGCTCATCTTAAAAAATCTCACTGAAATTTTTAAGGGGTCAAAAGTCCTCAACCATCGTCACACTTAAGGGTATAATATAAGTATATTTGCAATACATTGTAAAGTTTTATGGAATTTATCTGGGATAGTGAAAAAGCCAAATCAAATCTAAAAAAGCATAAAGTTAGCTTCGACGAAGCAATAACGGTTTTTTACGATCCCTTAGCGAGAATCACAGATGACCCTGATCACTCTATAGAAGAAGAGAGATTGATTATCATTGGCTATAGTCAAAAAAGCAATTTACTTTTTGTGGTACATGTTTACAAAGAGTCTGAACAAATCATAAGAATTATCAGTGCAAGAAAAGCAAGCCTGCGAGAAAGATTAGATTTTGAAAATATAGTTCATGGAGGATATTAATTATGAGAGAAGAATATGACTTAAAAAAGATGAAACTTAAAAAAAACCCTTATATAACTAAGCTTAAAAAAAATGTGACGATTAGACTAGATCTTGATGTTATTGAGTATTTCAAGAATTTATCCACAGAAACCAATACACCATACCAAACACTAATTAATGATTCTTTGAAGAATTATAAAAACCAAAAGCTTGTTCCTAAGACTGTTTGGGTACCCAAAGAAAACTAATC
>JBMOEX010000188.1:0-1525 GCA_049314535.1 Vampirovibriophyceae bacterium
AAATGTGAAATTTTCTAGTCCCTTTGAAATTCCAGAAATGGATAAAGCCTTTCATCGAGTGAAAACAGCTATAGAAAAGAATGAAAAGATTTTAATTTATGGTGACTATGACGTGGACGGCACTAGCTCCGTGGCTTTGTTGTATAGAGCCTTTGCGATGATAGATGTAGATGTTTCTTTTTATGTACCAAGTCGTCTACATGAAGGTTATGGCTTGAATAATTCTGCAATAAAAAAAATCAGAGAAGAAATGAAAGTGGATCTGATGATTACCTGTGACTGTGGCATTAGTAATTATAATGAAGTGGAATATGCTCACAGCTTAGGTTTAGATGTTATCGTCACCGATCATCATTCGATACCATTAAATCCACCACCGAGTATTGCGAACTGTAACCCTAAAACTTTAGCTGAGACTCACCCACTGCATTATTTACCAGGTGTTGGTGTAGCTTTTAAATTAGCAGAAGCGTTAATTAGTGAATACTGTGCTGATTTAGATCTCAGGGCTTCTCGTATAAACTCTTTGCTGGATTTAGTTGCCGTGGGTATAGTTGCTGACTTAGCTCCGCTTAAAAGTGAAAACAGAGTGCTCTGCATAAGAGGCTTAGAAGTATTATCCCGCACTAAAAAACCAGGTCTGCAAAAGCTACTGAATATAAGTGGTTCTAATGATAATGCGAACACTGAGCATATTGGCTTCGGTATAGCACCTCGTATTAATGCTGCTGGCAGGTTAAGTGATGCGATGGCTGCGGTGAGGCTGATGATAACCGATGATTATGCTGAAGCAGAGGAACTCTGTGATTTTCTTGATAGTGAGAATACCAGTAGGCAAGAGCTTTGCGATAAGATCCAAGAATCTGCTTTAAGTAAGCTTGCAGAAGAAGGGCGTTTCGACTTAGAGAAAAGTATAGTTATCGGTGATGCGAGTTGGCATCATGGTGTTATAGGTATAGTCGCTAGTCGCTTAGTCGAAAAATTTCATTTACCAGTATTCATAATGTCTATAGAAGAGCATATCTGCAAGGGTTCAGTCAGGGGGATAGATATAGGTGATTTAGATATTTTTGCTGAGATGCAGGCGATTCAAGCTAAAGAAAATATTTTTTTAAAATATGGCGGTCATAAGCTAGCAGCGGGTTTCTCTATAGCTAAGGAAGATTTTCAGAGATTTTTAGATATATGTAAAGCTCATTTTCGTAAACGCTTAGCTGGTTGCGATGTTACTAAAGTAATGAAAGTTGATTCAGCACTGTTTCTTGAGGAAAATAATGAAAAACTTTTAAGTCGTATAGAATTATTATCGCCTTTTGGGATAGATCATCCGCAGCCTGTTTTCGTGTCTGGACCACTGAAGATTAAATCTTATAAATTGATGGGAAAAGAGAGGAAGCATTTAAAATTATTTTTGAGTCCAATAAATACTAAGTATGAGACTAGTAAGCCCATTCGCCAAGGTGGCACCGTTGCCGAACGTGCAAGTTCAAGGCTGAGGAGGACGAATGACCGCAGTGTACGGGTA